>CAZLFF010000018.1:0-46386 GCA_964558755.1 uncultured Pirellulaceae bacterium | reverse complement strand
ATCGCGATGCGTCGATGAACGAACTAACGCCGGCCGCCGTAACGGGCGGCCTCACCGTTCCCGTCGGGCGTTTGCGAAAGCTTAACATGGGCGATCAATACCTAGGCGCGTTCACCGTCGGCGACCAACTGCTGTGGGGTGCCGCGGAGCCGCTTAGGCGAATGCTAAATATTCTGCTGGAGTAAAGCGTCACGCCCACACCGTCGGACCGTGCGATTGCATCGTGTCTTCACGCGTGGCTTTGGCCAGCTACATCAATTGGTCCCGGACCTATTCGCCGCGCTGGTTCCATTGAACCAGTTCTCGGTAAGCGATGCCGTCGCCACCGAAGATATCCAAAGCACTACCGACGGTGATATCGACGTGACCGCCGCTGACATCGGAGACGGCCTCGACGTCCGCCATCGTTGCGGCACCACCGGCATAAGTGATCGGCAAACCGTTCCACGATCCGAGCAACCGGATTAAGTCCACATCAACACCGCCGCAAAGTCCCTCGACATCCGCGGCGTGGATCAGAAACTCGTCTGCATACTGAGCCAGACGATCAAGCGTCGGCAGGTCAATGTTGACGCTCGTTCGAGTCTGCCAACGGTCCATGGCGACCGTCCAGCCATCGTCGTTGCGACGGCAGCTCAGGTCCAGCACAATTGTTTGGCGACCAACCGTTGCGACCAGTTGCTCCAGCCGCTCGGTCAGCAGTTGCCCGGTGGAATCAAACAGCCACGAGGTAACGATGACGTGGGACGCCCCTGCGTCTAGCCACGTCACCGCATTTTCCGCAGTGATGCCGCCACCGATTTGCATTCCGCCGGGCCAAGCTTCTAGGGCGGCTTTTGCAGAGGCGTCATTCCCCGGCCCCAGCTTGATCACGTGCCCACCTGTCAGCTGGTCAGCCCGATATTGGGTCGCAAACCACGCCGAATCGTGCTCGGAAACGTGGTTTTCAGCGGGCTGACTGCCATCGTCACGCAAGGTCCCGCCAACGATCTGCTTGACCAAACCGTGATGTAAATCGATACAGGGGCGAAAACGAGTCATCGGGGGGATTCAAAAGTTGGGGTCGACATTTCGGCCGCGGCGTCACTCGGCTGACGTCCGTATTTTACTTTCAGCGGCATCTTGGGGACAGGTCGGGCAGAACTGAGCCGAAATTGTTTCGCTTTCGCGTGACAATGAATTTTCACGCCAACGACTCGTTTTAAAAGCGTGCTGAACCACAGTCGGTAAAACTCGAGCAAGCATTGCCCTGCCTCGGCTCACACCCAGCCCACCCATTCCGCCCAGCTTAACCACGGCTGCCCCGCTGGCAGTGCTAGCGTCAGTGGTTTCGTTCGCATGGCAAATTCAACAAAGCGTTGTTTTATAAAACGTTAAGAAATCTAAAAATAAAACCTGGAAAAATTCACGGAAACTGCGTGTAACGCGACTGCGTGAAAGTTGGAAAACTGGTACAACGGGCGTCCGGCACGACAGCTCTTCACCGTGCCTAAATTTCCCCCTTCCCGTATGGACCCCACAAAAAGGTTACTTGATGGATCGCACCCTCGCTTTTTTAACTACGGTCGTTCTGGCCCTATCGCCGCTCGCTGCGACTTCGCTGCACGCTGGTGAGACAATTGTTGGTTTGACGACACAAAACGGTATCGAGATTATCGATAGCAACAGTCCTGGATCCTCTTTGAGTGCCGGCTTCGTTGGCGGAATTGAGCCAGGCGAACTGCTTTTGGGGATCGACTATCGCCCAGCTACCGGTGCCGTGTATGTGATCGGAAACCAAGATAACGTTTACACGGTAAACTTGGAGACATTTGACGCAACGTTGATCGGGACTTTTGCCCCCCCTCGCTTGAGCGGTAACAGCTTTGGTTTTGACTTTAATCCGGCTTTCATGGGCGGTGAATTTGCTCGAATTATCAGCAACACCGACCAAAACCGCGTCATTAGCGGTAACAACGGTGCCTACCTGCTGCCTGTTGAAAGAACCCAGGTCTTCTACGCGGATGGTGATCCCAATTTCAACGCAGACCCAAACATCGCGGGTATCGCGTACACGAACAACGTTCGGGGATCGGCTTCTACGTTGCAGTACGGGATTGACGCATCGCTGGGGATCCTGACAACCGTCGCCAACAATGCTGGTACGTTGCAAACTGTCGGCAGCTTGGGCGTGTCTCCGTTGACCAATGAGTTGGGTTTCGACATTTCAGGCGACACGGGTACCGCCTACGCGAGCTTGCAGTCTGGTGGGAGCTCACAGCTATACACGATCAACCTCGTCAACGGCCAGGCAACTGCGTTGGGAATCATCGGCAGCAATGACACCATCCGTGACATCACGGTCGTCCCCGCTGCGATTCCAGAACCTTCATCGATCGCTTTGCTTGGTAGCTTTGCCGTCGCAGGATTGACGCGACGCCGTCGCCGATAGGCTTCCGACAACAATCGATCTGGCTTAGCCCAGAATACAAATCAGCACCGCAGCGAAGTTCATTCGTTGCGGTGTTTTTTTAATACTGCATTCGTCGTCATCGTCACGTTAGCAGTTTCCTTCTCAGACAAGGCGATTGGAATCATCAATTAGCAAATCTCCGCGTGAGTTCGTGCGTGCCGAGCGCACAAGCTTGGGCTGAAACGGTGACGGCTCACTGCCGAACGCTGGCGGGCATTTGAGCCACATCATCGGCCTAATCATTGCGATTGAGCCGCGGTCGCCACAGGTATAAAGCGACGACTCGGTTCAGTGCCACCGCGTTTGCGAAGTGCTCTAAGCACGAGGGGGTTGATTCCCTTTGGAAACAAAGAGCCGCGGCACACCAAACCCGCTTTAGAAGATTCGCTGCCGTTGACGACTTGTCCAAACCGAAGCTGGTCTCAAGCAACGCCAGCCAGCCACGCCCTGTTACACGTAACGCCAATCGTCGAACATCGCTGCTTGTCCGACTGGCTTGCCGTGCGGGTCCGTTAAATTCCAAATCGTTGCGTTCTCGATCTGAAAACGGCGTCCGGTTGATGAGACTCGAATGCCGCTGTAGTCGCTGATGAAGCCATCTTTCGCCGCGCGTAACAGCATCTCGCGACGCGTCGCTTGCTCATCCGGCTCAGCTGATTGCCGCGAGTAGAGCGTCAGAAACTGATCCCACGAGTACTCGAACAAACGCTGCGCGGCGAGGTTTACATACGTGAACTTTGGGTCTTCTGACCCGTCGTGAGCCAAAATGACAGGGGGTAACTCGTACAGTTCCTTCGTCAACTCGGCGTGCGCGAGCTCTTGATCGTTGGGCGGAACCAATCGGTGCCCCAGCAGCTGGCAGTACGAACTGGTAATCGAGGCCGTCAAACGTTGGATTTTGGGGTCGTCGATGACGTGACTGATATCTGACTCGGTGCTCATTGTTAAACCTTACCGTTTAGTAAAAGCCTGATCGATTTTCTGGCCGTATCGACGGCAACCATTTTGATGAATTTGTTGCCGTCACTCATTCGATGCTCTGCGTAACGAATCGCGAGGGTAAACGGTCACGACCGTCGTTTGACCGCAAACCCTTCACCGCGCAGAAGGCATCGAAAATGAGAGCAACGGGCAAACGATCCAGCCGAAAAAAACGTGAACTCCTCGTAGCATTCGCATGGTGGAGCATTGGCTTCGTAGTTGTCTTCGTCATTTTAACGATTCAATTGATCATCAATCAGCCCCGTCCGCACGCTCAACCTGCAATCGCTGGAGTTCAGCCAAAGCAACAGCCGTCGTCATCGTCGGTTCCGAGTGCTCGCACAGCATCCGCCGAAGACTTGTACTCGGTGAACGTTCCATCGTCCCCGGCAAGTTTCCGCGAAGCTGCGTCGATCGCTAGTGAAGACGACGATCGCGTTCAACCCTTGCTGGGCCTTTCTACTGATGAATTGGGAGAACCAAGACGAGCCTCGCTACCTGGTTTTGAATCAAGCGAACCAGCAGAGCCAGAGTTCCCACAGCGATCAGAGGACCAACTTTACGAGGGTCGTGGATACGTGCCGTCGGGATTTCACCTGAATAACTTCGAAGAAACAAAGGTGATTCCGTTGTCCCGGCGCGAAAGTCGCCGAGACTTCTTTGGTGTCAACTTAGATCGCTCCCCCGACGAGGCCACTGGCTTCAACCAGCTAAAAGAACTGCCGGGCGTCCGAACCGCCAACTTTGGGACGGAACTAAAACTAAGATAGGCCGCGAGCTTCAGGCGCTAAGGTTTTCTCGCGCTAAGATTCTCAAGCGCTAAAATACCGCGGTCTCGGCTGCTTGTTTGAACTGATTCTCCAACCAGTCGCTGGCGGCCAAGAACAAGTAACTGCCAAGTGACTGGCTGCGGGCCTTGAAGAACGCTCTCCCGATCTGGCCCGATTGAAGCTGGTTGCTCTGTTGAGAATCAAGCCGCAACTGAGCCGTCACGCGGGGTGACAGCAACTCCATCGCCGCCGAGTCACCACTGTGATCGGGTGCTCTGGCGGGCCGAACCGGCAACGGTCCGCTCATGTGCGCGCAAAGCGCCATGTGGGACGGTTGCGAAGACGCGGCGGGGTCGATGCGGTGCAACCGAGACGAAAACACTTTGACGCCCGGCATAACGACCCGAACCTGCTCACCCGCGTTCTTGCGTAACGATTCGAGGTCTCGTTGATCGACCGAAACGATGATCTCTTTCTGTTGACGTCTGGCTAAAGTCAGCAAAGGCGCGCCGCGTTCAGCGAAACTACCAAGTGTATTCTCTAATTGACGCTTAAATACAAAGCCATCGAACGGAGCACGCACCACCAGTTGGTCCGCTTGTTTTTGCTTCTCTTCCGCCTGATGCACGAGGCTATGGTAGCGCTCCGTCTGAGCCAGCGAGAGCGAGGTTTCCTGTAGCTGCTGGTGAATGCGCCCCTGAATCCGAGCTTCTTCAGCTTGTCGTCGGAGTTGATCAACTTCTAATGTCAGCTGCGGGTTCGCCAGACGCACGACGGGCTGACCTGCAAAGACCGCTTGCCCGTCAGACACCAGAATCTCCCGAACGAACCCATCGGCTCCCGCACGAAGGATCGATTCTTCATTGAACTGCACAATCGCGGGCACTGATTTGATCGAAGGAGCACGGAAGAAGGTGAACATACCGATTACGAGGAACACGCTTGCAGAACAGCTGACAATCGTTCGCCACGGGTTGATGGAGTGCTTTGCGTTAGGGCCGAACACCCGCGATACTTGCCGCGCGATCGGGAGACCAAACCACAAGACCACACCGTTGAGTGCCAGAACAAGCCCTGCTCCTTGGAACAGCGCACTGGCCGCGATCACCAGTCCAACGCTGATCGAGATTTTCCAGAAGAACGCCAAGCTGCCGTAGATCGCAACACAGCGGAGTTCGTCGGGTGGACAGAGCCCGCGCGTGCGTGGTGTGCCAAAAAACAGCGCCTTAAGCCGATCAGCAAACCACTTGGTTCCCTTCGCATACAGGTTTGGAACGTTTAGAAGGTCCGAGAGAATAAAGTACCCATCGAAACGCATCAGCGGGTTTGCATTGAACAGAACCGTCGTGACACTGGCCATCAGAAAAACCTGAAAGGCGACGTCCGCAATCGTGCCAGTGCTGCGGTGCCAAACGATCAACGCAACGAACGAGATCAAAAGCTCGACGTACATCCCGGCACCCGCCACCACGATCCGGTGCCAGCGATTCGAGAAACGCCACATCGAAGTCACATTCACGTAGGCCATTGGCGTGAACAACAACAGCAGCACGCCAGCCTCAGGCACGTCGCCCCCGTAGCGTTTGCACGCGATCCCATGGGCAAGTTCGTGGATGACTTTTAGCCCAAGCCACAGCAACAGCATCCACAGCCATCGCGTCCCCGAGAAGACACCCACCGACGCGGATTGCAGCTCTGAAAACTCAACCGAAACGACCCAAATTGCAACCACCGCCAGCAAACACCAGATGGCCAGTACTGTCTTCCCAAAGAACCAATCGCAAAAGGGAAGCAGCCGGGCCAGTAACCGGTCAGGGTTAAATAATTTTGTCTTGATCGAGATCGGGTTCAGCATCCCAATCATTTTGGCTTTCCCGATCGCCTGCTGCTGCGCGTCCAATCGGCTCGCATTGTCCAACGCGTCACTGTACGCGAGATTAACTTGCACAAGCCACTGAGCAACCGCTTTCACTCGTTGGAGCGCGGTTTCCGCTTCCTCTTCGCCAGCAGAGACAGCCGCGATGTCCGCTACCGACCGAACACCGTCGAAGGCGGCGATGATTTCGAATTCGTGCGTTCCAACTTGATAGAACTTGCTACGTACTGAGTCCTCAATAATGACCGCGGTTGAATCTGAACTAACCTGTCGCGTTTCAAACGTGAGCGCAGGGCGCAGCTTCAACACCATGGTTGACCATGGATCCGCTTGACTCCGCCCCGGTTGCACTGTTGGCGGCGGGCTGATCCTCGCGTTCTGGTTCTGATCGGTCTGGGTCATGAGATCACCAAATCATCCAATAACGCAGGCTTTCGTAAGGACGATGAAAGAGGCTCCAGCCAAGCGGTGCTCGATCGGCCACAATTTTTGCCGAACCTTCCATGCCCGGCTTGAGCAGCATCTCCGCGTTCACAATCTCAACCTCTGCGATGAACACAGAATCATCTTTTACGATCTCCGTGCTCGGGCTAATGCTCTGCACCGTTCCCTGCCATTTTCGAAATGGGAACGCATTGAGCTTGATCGTCACGTCCATTCCCGGACGAGCGTACGGGATCTCCGACTCGTCAATTGCAATCTCAGCCACCATGCGATCGAGTGGGGCAATCTCGAACACGGTTTGCCCCATTTCGAGCGGGGCTCCTTCTGCTTTTTCTAGGTCGCCAGCCACGACAAGACCATCAATCGGGCTTCGAATTTCTAGGTTTGTTAGCTGTTGTTGCAGAAGCTCAATTTCAGCCTGATGACGTCGCATTTCACTTCGCGCGATCTGGGATTTGGCGACCTCGCCTAACGCCAATGCAGAATCACGTCGCTTGCGAGCGGCTGCGAGTTCTGCTTCGACCGCGCTGAGTTCGATCCGCAGATTTCCTTCATCCATGTCAGCCACGACGGCGTTTGCCTCGACAAGATCTCCCTTCTTCACATGCGCGCGATCCAATATTCCGTCGTACGGCGCCGCAACATAGCGACGCTTAACTGGCTGAATCGTGCAGTCGCAAGCGATGCGATACGGTAACGGCAAACACATCAAGGCAGCTACTAAGGCACTGGCGATTAAACCATAACGCGTCCAGTTCGCGGACCTGATTCGTCGCAATTGACTACTAAGCACCTCCTGCGTCGACCGATTGGCACGGACCACGGTGTCAAAATGTTGACCCAGCAGGTTAGTCGTTTGGGCGAGTTGTTCCAGCGAATTCGGATCGGTGACTCGCTCGGCCGTTGTAGTAACCAGAATGGTCGCGATGATAAATCCATCGCAGTTTCGCAACGGCAAGCTCACACACGCCGCGACGCGTTCGGCTTGGCAGTACTGCTGCAAGGATTTCTGCTCAGACAAGTTTACAGGTTGACCGTCTGCGGATTCTTCGAAGGGAAACGCGACAAGATGACCGGCACGCATGGCAGCCGAGCAGGCTTGGGCCAACAGTTTGTTCGACTCAGAGGCATGGTCGACTTGCTCGACGTCTGAAACCGAAGTCAGCCTCATCGTTACGTTGTTACCGAGCGAACCTGATGACGGAACCGGCAACGAAAGGGCAACTTGATCGACCGCCAGATGTTTGCGCAAGTGGTTACAAAGTACGGTTGCTGCCTGTGAGACCCGCTGGGTACGGCCCATTGCTGTGATCGTCGCCAACAAATCGCTCAGCTGCTTTGATTGCGAAGTGAATCTCGCTTCTGAGCGCTGCGCAAGCCAAACAACGGTCGCTTGCGTCACAGCATTCATTAGCCAATGCTGCCGAATCGCGGTTTGATCTTCCGTCGAAAAACAACCGACCCACATTGCTTGGCAAGTCGCGGCTTCTCCCGCGCCGCTGCAAACGGGGGCGACTAGCAATTGGGCATTGGGCTGAAAGTTGGCGTGGCACAGTTGCCGTGACTGAGCAGCGGCTGGTGCAATTTCACGTGTTAACTCTTCCACGATCGGCCAAACGGAATTGTCGTCTCGATCGAGGACCACGCGAAATTCGACAAACTGACCGGACTCATTGGGGACCGAGAACCACATCGCCAAACAATCGGCTTGGTCGCAAACAATTCCAGCGAGGTTCTTTAACAGCTCGGGCAGCGTTGGACTGTTGGCGACGGCTTGATCCAGCTGCGCCGCCAACTCAACCGTCTGAAAATGCGCCTGAGTCCTAAGCCGAGCTGCCGATGGGGCAGCGGCAAGTTTCTGGACGGCTTCGGATTCGGTCGTCGTCATTGGACAGTTTCAGGGCTGCCGTTCCGGAATCGCTTGGGTAAATCATTACTCAACGCTGGAGACGTTCTGGTTGTCGGGGCGGCAGATTTTGATATTGGGGAGAGGCAAATTTAAGTCGCCCGCGAGAACAAGCAGCACCGCTTCCTCACACGAACTAGCCGGATGGGAATTAGATCGAGAGCGAGCAGATTTCACCGCTGCGGAACTCACCGCTTTGATTCTCGATGACCAGTTTGACGACGACGGTTCCACTTTGTGCATCGGTCAGAACGCCGACCTGATGGACAGCACCTTCGACCACTTGCCCATTTTCGAGGGTGATTTCATAGGTCGTGCCGACCTCAAACTGACGTACTTGCGAGCTTGGGATCATGAAGGTTGCCAGCAAGCGATCCGTTTGAACGAGCGTCGCGATCTCCGGACGCAGCGGTGACAGGTACTCCCCCTCTTGCCGATGTACCTTGGCAATCACTCCATCAAATGGCGCCTTGATGCAGCGGCGATCTAGTAAAACTTGCGCTCGTCGCATCTCAATCTCTTGAACGATTTTCGCTTCTTCGCTGGCCAGGACCTTTGCTTCGGCCAGGGAGAGCTCCAGTTCGGCACGGAGAAGTTCGCTGTCTCGGGCATGCCCTTTGGAAACCATGTCACGCAGTCGCTCGGCGACCATTCGGCGTTTCTGAAGTGTCGCCGCGGCTGCCCGCCGTTGACTGTCGCTTTTTGAGCTTTGTGTGGCGATCTCGAGTTGCAACTCTTGAACCCGAGAATCCAAACAGGCAACGACATCGCCAGCGCTAACGGCCATTCCATCTTCGATCTTCAGTTCGGCGATCGAGCCCGTTTCATCGCTCGACAGTTCAATGGCTTTGAACGGCTCAGTGAAACCATCGATTTGAGCGTTCGCGACCGAGCTGACCAAGACCGTGGCGATCACGCCCAGTAACACAGCCAAAATCTGACGCGGATCGAATGACATTTCCGAGGTGGATGAGTAATTCATAGCAAGCGCTCGTGCGTTGAGTAGTAGCGATTTACCACGCGGCTGGCGCGGGGCTTTCTGCTGAAATCTAGCTCACCACTTAACAATGCCAGCCTCTGCGCGGTAATTTACAACGGTGGTCAGTCGCGCGGCCGGGATAAACAGGTTAGTCGTTACAATCCCACCAGGCAGTCTCGCTCGTCGGGTAACGCCAGCAAGTTGGGCGGTTCGAACGACGCCCAGAAACTTAACGAACTCTCATTGAACGAAACGAAGAAGAGCAACCAATGGCACTCACCGAATCAACCATGCTACCCCTAGGGTCAAATGCTCCCGACTTTTCATTGGTCGATACAAAGGGCAACACGGTCTCCCGTCAACAGTTCGTCGGCAAGCCATTGCTGGTCGCGTTTCTGTGCAATCACTGTCCGTACGTCATTCATGTCGCCCCCCAGTTAGCCAAGTTGGCGATCGACTACAAAGATCGTGACCTTGGCGTCGTCGCGATCCAAAGCAATGACATCAAAGAGTACCCCGATGACTCACCCGAAAAGATGAAACAGGAAGTGATCGAACGCGGGTACACTTTCCCGTACTGCTACGACGCGGATCAGTCGGTCGCGAAAGCATACACCGCTGCGTGTACGCCCGACTTCTTCTTGTTTGACGCCGATCACAAGCTGACCTACCGAGGCCGCATCGACGCGACTCGACCGACTCGAATCCGCAGTGGCGTTTACGATTCAACGGGCAACGAGCCAGACGGCAAAGACCTTCGCGAAGCAATCGATGCCGTGCTGGCAGGCGGTAAACCCACCGACCAGCAGTATCCGTCGCTGGGCTGTAACATCAAATGGATTGCTGGAAACGAGCCAGACTATTTTAGCTAGCGTCGGAGTCGAACCTCAAACGACCACCGTTCCAGTCGGATCCTCATCCGATTCCGGATACTGCGGATTTAGATCTTCCAGCGTGGATTTCAGAAGTTCGCTGATGACAAGATTGCGATACCATTTCCTGTCCGAGGGAATTATGTGCCACGGCGCGTAGTCGGTGCTGCACTTGGCCAGTGCGGCGACGTACGCTTCTTGATAGTCATCCCAGTGCTTACGTTCGGCGAGATCGCCCGGATTGAATTTCCAGTGCTTCTCCGGCAGGTCAATACGTTCCTGCAAACGCTGACGCTGGGTCTCTTTGCTGATGTGCAAAAAGCACTTTACGATCCGGGTTCCCGTATCGTTAAGCAGCTTCTCAAAGTCGTTGATCTGTTGGTACCTTTGGCTCCAAACAGATTTTGGAAAAAGATTGTGCACTCGGACGACCAAAACGTCTTCGTAATGGCTACGATTGAAAATCCCGATATTTCCTCGTCGGGGCACAACTTTGTGAACGCGCCAAAGAAAATCGTGATCGAGTTCCTCTTCGCTCGGCCGTTTAAAAGAGCTGACGGTGCAACTCGTTGGATTCATGCCCCGCATCACGTGACGGATGGTGCCGTCTTTCCCCGCGGTATCCATTCCCTGCAACACCAGCAGCACCGACCGCTGGTCCTCGGCGTACAGGCGTTTCGCTAATTCAGCCATCTCGACTGCGTTGGCCGAGATCCGTTTCAACGCTGACTTTTTCTTAAAATCGTCATTGGTTGGTCCCGATGGCACGTCGGCCAAACAGACTTCTTCACCCGGAGAAACGACGTAAGGGGCAAGCTTTTTGCTCATGGGATACTTGAAAATGACACGTGGCTGGGCTCTATGGTCAACTAATTCACTTTAGCCAATGAACCGGAACGAGGCAATTCGTCCTGTTTTCTAAGCGTTCACGCAGTCCCTGGCCCACGCAACGGGCATAAGCGGATCACCGGCAAAGTTTGCAGCGCGGCCAGCTGCGTTTCGAAGTTTTTCGTTGATGAGGGGGTAATAATTTTGACAATATAACAAATGATCGTTACCCTAAACGAATCCACTCCACCGTCTTCTGCGAGGTGCATTTTGACGTTCTTAGTCTCTAATCGGCGGGCTTTGCTAGGCGCATGCGTCACTCTAATCACAGCATTCCTATCGCCACCTGTCGTTCACGCCGAAGATGATTTGGCAGCCGTGATCGAACGCAGCGAGAAAAGCCTTGTGCGAATTGAGGTCAAGGGTGACGCAGGTGACAGCCTAGGGAGTGGCTTTGTCGTGTCGGATGACGGCATGATCGTGACCAACGTGCACGTCCTCGCTGGGGCCACCAAGGCGGTTGCGATTTTCCCAAACGGCAAACGCTACGACCTTGTCGGAGTGCGGTTCGTTGATGAAAGCAAAGACATTTGTGTTGCGAAAATGAAGGCGTCGAATATGACGCCGATCGCTCTCGCGGCTAAGCTGCCACGAAAGGGAGAGACGGTGACCGCATTGGGCTCGCCGCTGGGTTTGTCTTTTACCGCGACGACCGGAATTGTATCTGCCATTCGTTCCGGCAAGGAACTCGGTCGCGACATTGGTGATGATTCCCTAACGGGCACTTGGGTTCAGGTCGACGCAGCGCTTTCGCCCGGCAACAGTGGTGGACCGCTAATCAACAAACGTGGCGAAGTCGTCGCGATGAGCACTTGGGCGTCGTCAGGTGGAAGGGCCCAGAACCTGAACTTCGGCATCTCGATCATCGACATCAATGAGGCGATTCGCGAAGCGTCGACCGCCAAGCAATTATCGCTGGCGGACAGTGTAGGCGGGATCAAGGAAAAGCAGGTTGCGGGCGGATCAGGGATCAAGCGACGCGACATCCCCACCAAAGCGTTCGAAAATTACGTAAACGAAGGGCGCGAGTCATTTGATTTTCTGTCCAAAGAACTACGCCGGCGTTCGACCAAGTTCGACGCGGAAGTAAGGCTCATGCAACGCGGGCAGTCTTATTTTCCGGCGGACGCCCCTGAAACGGACGCCGAGTACTTTCGTGTTCCGACCCGAACATCGACGATGTACTACTTCCGGGATCCGAGAACGAAGGATCGAGTCGTTCGCAGCAAACGCCTGCGGGCCACCGAGCTAAAGAAGCTCAAGAAGAAGATCAGTGCCAGTGATTCAGACGCGGCTCTGAGCGCGTTGCTTTGCGAGGCCGGGCCTCTGGTCGATACGCGTCGCAGAGAGTCGATTGGCTTCCTTGAAGACGCGGTCGTCTTGCACGCGTATAGCGATCACGAGGTCGTCGTTCGTTACGGGCGGACGACTTACCTCATGTGGACCAGCAGTACGGTCGGTCTTTCTTTGGGCGAGGAACTGCACGCGATGCCAGTTTTTGTGGCGGGCACCGAAACGATTGTCATTCCTGGATTGACGTCTGTTTCGGTAACCGTCTTGCAAGAAGTCGACAAAGATGAAATCGTCAAAGCGGTGCTGCGCAGCAAAGAATACTTGACCTGGCGTGATGCGTCGGGCAAGTACTCCATCGAAGCCTACTTGATTGAGAACGACGGGATTAAAGTTCATCTTGGGAAACGCGATGGATCGACGGTCCGAGTTCCAATTGTCAAACTGCATCCTGATTGCGTCGAAGCGGCTAAGCTGCGAGTCGGCAATTAGCGCGGCGCATCAAACTTCACGCCCGAAAAGCCGCGTTTTTTACACCGGCAGTAAAACCGATCGTCACTGGCTGCTAACCCAGTAAATCGTTGATTGGTTTCATGTACATGTTCTGGAAAAGCAGAATCACGGTGCCTCCAACCACGACAGCAATCAGCGTAAAGACCATAAAGAAACCGATTTTCGAGATCAGCTCCAGCTTGTTCTCGGCCTGAGCTTGCAGGTCCACCGACGCGCGGTCCATCGACTCGGCAAGTTCCCCCGCCGTTTCGCCATTCTCAACATGCATGAGCAAGTCTTCCGGGAAACAACCCGTTTCTTCCATTGACTCATAAAAGCTACTGCCCTTTCCGAGATCGCTCGACAGCTCTGGCTCAAGTTGCTGGTAGTAGATATTCTCCGTCGCATCAAGCGCAAGCCGAATTGACTCCAGCGGATTCATCCCCGCGTTTTCACAGACCGACAGCGTCCAAGCGAAACGTGAAAGTGCTAAAGATTCAATTGTTTTGCCAATCAGCGGAATGCGCCGTGCGAGTCGAATCGGCAGGTCGCCGAACCAGCCTTTCGCAATTCCCTGATAGGCAAAAACCGCAGCGCCGAAAACGACAGCGACGCAGAAGCAGTAAAGCAAAAAGTTCCCCGTTGTGCTGCCCATGCCGAACCAATCAATCGGTGGTACGTTTCCCAACCGATAGACAAAATCCAGAACAAGGATCAGCCCGCCGACGATTCCAACGGCGGCGATCAACTGAAATACTGGCCAAGTGATCTTTGAGATGAAACGTTGGCGGAACTCGGCCAATGATTTGTAATGCTCCGACAGCCGCCGAAACGATTCCTCCAGTCGCCCACCCTGCTCTCCTGCACGCACGACCGCGGTCGCCAGAACCGGAAAGAACCCGCCCGCCGCGGCCAAAGACGCGCCAAGTGACTCGCCCGCGTTAACTTTCTTAGCGATGCCCGCAAAAGTCTGCCGATAAGAGGCTGATCCGTGCTGAGCTTCACGCTCCGCGATCTTCCGCACGTCAATTCCTGCCGAGTAACTCACCGCCATTCGCTGAAATGTCGCCGCAAGTTTTTTGTGGGAAAGCTGAGCCATAACCGACGAACGAACTCCTGCGTTTAGTTGAATTGGTGACAGGGCAGCAAGAAAGAGTGTCTGGATCTGCGATCTGGCCGAAAAGCCCTCGTTTTCAGTCGCCGGACTAATAAGTTTCGACAGGTCGCAGCCTGAAGGGTAAACTACCACTGTCTCGGACATTATACGACCAACTGAGTGGCCAGTCACCGATGAACATTTATCGACAGAGGCAATGCACCTCAATCTTTATCGTCAGCGTTTTGTTGACGTCGTCAAATTTACTTGCGCAGGCCCCCGACACCTTGCCGCAAATGGTCGAGCTTAAATCGGGTGACACGCTGACGGGGCAGGTTTCGGTTGCTAAAGATTCCAGCAACGGCCGTACCTATGTGACGGTCCAGAAATCGGACGGATCGACTTTGAAGCTGGACAAATCTTTGTTGGTCCGAAAGATCACCGCTCTGACGGCCGCGCAAATTAGGTACCGGCGGCTGGCAGCGGCGGCCAAGTCGATGGAGGACCACCGAACGATCATTGCATGGTGCCTTGAACAGCCAAGCGGTCGACGGGTCTTCGAGGACGAGATCGAAAGCCAGTGGCGGGAAGTTCTATCGATTGATCCCGATGACGCCGAAGCCCGCCGAAAACTGGGGTATGACCGTGGCGATGATGGCAACTGGCACCTGAAGGAACAGTATCTAGCCGAGCACGGGTACGTGAAAGACGGAACCGGTTGGAAGCCCGCGATCACACTAGAGCAGCAGAACCAAACCGTAACCGCCGAAAGCCGTCTAGCCGATCGCAAGTCCGCGTTATCGGCCTGGCGTCGGTTAGCGCGCAAGCGTGATGTGTCGTTCGAGGAACTTCAACAGGCAATGTTCGCCCTGTGTGATCGCTACTCGGTGGGATTAGTCGATGAAGTCGCTCAGCGGGATCTGAAAGACCCTGAACTTCGGTCCATCGCGGTCGAGGCAATCGGACGAGTCGACAGTCTGTCGGCGATGCGACGGTTGGTGGCGTTTAACTTGAACGACCCTGACGCTCAGATTCGCGAGCGTGCGTTAACGTTGCTGGGGCAGGAACACTATGACCAGCAACGAGCCGCGAAGATGTACGCTCAGGTTTTTAATCCCAAAAGCACAAACGACCTAATCCAGCGTGCAGCGTTTGCCATTGGTGAGCTGGGAGGTGATTCGGTCGTGTCGGATCTGATCGAGGTGCTGGTAACAACTCACATCGAAAAGAACCCCAACGCGCTGGAACCCGGACGCATGAACGCGGGCTTCGATCGTACCGGCAACAGCGGAGGTGGTGGCCTGCAAATGGGCGGCGGTCCACAAACTATCAAACGAACGGTGCGAAACGAGCAGGTGCTGGACTCGCTCACGGCACTGACCAAGGCGAATTTCGGCTTCGACATTGACCGCTGGCGTGAATGGCACATCGAATCAAACACGCATTACGACGTCAACGTGCGAGCGGACTAACAGGTCCGTCGTCCCCGAACGCCGCGAGGCAGAAAAGTGGTTGGGGCGTCTCGCCCCAATTGCACTTTTGACGTCGCACACGAATTCAGATTTTAATTACCCAGCCGCCTTGCGGGATTGAGCTCGCGCGTGAACACAAGGGGCCGTTATGCAAAAGATAACGGGTTGCGTCCGCAGTTTAGCGAGATGCCGCAACCACGCATTCAAACGGTCACTTTTGGGCTGACTACCGGCGGCGCTCTTTTAGGCGAACGGCTTTGCCGACGCGGTCGCGGAGGTAGTACAGTTTGGCTCGTTTGACGACCGAGGATCGTTTGACCTCGATTTTGTCGATGCGGGGGCTGTGAACCGGGAATTTTCGCTCGACACCACGGCCTGCCACGATGCGGCGAACCGTGAACATCTCGCGAGCGCCCTTGCCACTGCGACCGATGACGGTGCCGGTGAACACCTGCGTCCGGCTCTTTTGGCCTTCATGAATCAGGCAATGCACGTCGACGGTGTCGCCGATCTCGAACTGCGGCGGATTCTCTTTCAAGCTGGTCGCATCGACCAGGTCCATAATCTGTTGGCTCATTGGATTTACCCTTCTCTTATTCACCAATACCTAAAACGAGCATCGGCTTGAATCGCGATATTTTAGTTGCCGTCCAGCAAATCACTGCGGCGTTCTTTTGTTTTCTCTAAACTCTGCTCCGCCCGCCATCGTTCGATCTGCGGATGGTTTCCACCAAGCAAAATCTCGGGCACTTCGTGACCCTCGAATTCTCTTGGCCGAGTGTACTGAGGATACTCGAGTAGTCGGTTGCCTCGTGAAAACGAGTCATCCCAATTGCTCAATTCATCCCCAAGGACTCCCGGAACCATTCGCACTAGCGAATCGATCAGCACCATCGACGCCACCTCGCCTCCGTTAAGGATGTAATCCCCGATCGACAGTTCCAGCGGTTGCAGGATGTCGATCACACGTTGGTCAAAGCCTTCGTAACGGCCACACAAAACGATAAACCGTTTGTGAACCGCTAGGTCTTCGACCAGTGGCTGGCATAGCCGTTGGCCTTGCGGCGTCGTCAAAACAACGGTGCCGGGTTCGGCAGCCATCGCCTGTACGTCGCGGACGCAGTTGACAACAGGTTCCACCATCAAGACCATCCCGGGTCCGCCCCCAAAGGGGCGATCGTCGATCTTGTTATGCTTCTCTGTTGACCAATCTCGCATGTTGTGAACGTGGATCTCGACAAGCCCGCGTTCGATGCTTTTATTCAAAATGCTTTGACTCAGATAGCCCGGAAACATCTCGGGGAACAGAGTCAAAACGTCGATTCTCATCGCAGACTACTCGGCCGCTTCTTCAGCTGGCTTTTCTTCGGCTGGAGCCTCAGCAGGTGCTTCGGCCGCGGCCTCTTCTGGCTTGGCCTCGGCTGCGTCAGCGGTCGCTTCGGCTGCCTCTGCGGCAGGAGCGTCACCTTCTGCCGGAGCTTCCGACGCAGGTGCCTCGGGGGCCGCTGCAGCCACCGGTTCTGGAATCTTTACCTTGGCGGCCGCCTCACGAGCGGACTCGATTGACTTCGCACGACGCTCACCCAAACGAGCGATTGCTTCGTTCTGAGCATCCAAGTGACTGCCTTCAGCACCGTATTTTTTGATAAGTGTGCCGACCTTTTGAGTTGGCTTGGCACCGACGGACAACCAATACTTGATCCGGTCGCCCTTCAGGATCGCACGTGCGTCGGTTTCGGGAACCATTGGATCGTAAGTTCCAAGGTCTTCGATCACGCGGCCGTCACGTGGGGCACGCGAGTCCATTGCACAGACGCGGAAAAACGGTCGATGGGTGCGTCCCATCTTTTTTAAACGAATTCTTACTGCCACTACTTTGTCTTTCTTTAATCAAAGAACCAAAACTTACTGTCCAGACCAACACCGCGTTGGCCTCTTCGCTAGGAAGATGAACTCGACTTGCTGGAGTTTTCCAATCGCTGGCTCGACCACGAATGATCGCACCGCAATCAGGCTCCACCGCCCGAGTTTTTCTTTTCGCGTCGCTTTTGACGCAGGAGCTTTTCGCGTTCCTTCGCCATCTTCTTCTTTTGCTTGGGAGTCAGCCGCTTGCTGGCCCCTTTGTTGCTGACGCCCGGCATTTTTCCGCCGGGATTCATCATCTGAGCCTGCAGATCCTTGATCTGCTGCATCCGATCTCCCGCACCGCTGCCAGCCATCCCGGTTAGCATCGGCTTCATCATATCATATTGTTTGATTAAATCACTAACCTGTTTGACTTGGACGCCCGAGCCAGCCGCAATGCGATGACGTCGACCCACATCGATCAGTTTGGGGTCTTTTCTTTCCGCTGGGGTCATGCTGTCGATAATCCCGCCCATCTGGCGGATCTGCTTGGACGTGTCCGCGTCGCCCATCATCCGGTTAATCTCGCCCATGCTGGGCATTCCAGGCAGCAAACCCATCATCTTTTGCATCAGACCGGGCTTGGCCATCGCCTGCATCTGCCGGCGAAAATCCTCCAGCGTGAATTGGCCTTTTTCCAAGGCCTCCTGCATCCGCTGCTGCTCTTTTTCGTCGACCAGCTTATGAGCTTCGTCGACCAGCGCCATCATGTCGCCCATCCCGAGGATGCGGCTGGCCATTCCTTCGGGGCGGAAGTAGTCGAGGTTATCGATATGCTCGCCGGTACCAATGAAGCGGATCGGCACGCCCGTCACATGCTTCACCGATAGCAACGCACCACCACGAGCATCACCGTCCAGCTTCGTCATCACGACGCCGTTCAGTTCCAACGCCTCGTGGAACGCCGCCGCACTGTTGACCGCGTCCTGTCCCGTCATCCCGTCGACGACCAAAAACACATGATCCGGCTGAACTTGCCGATCAATGGTCCGCAGCTGCTCCATCAACTCTTCATCGATGGCCAATCGACCGGCGGTATCGAGAATCACAACTTGATTCTTATTCGCCCGAGCCTGCGCGACCGCGGCCTTACACACGGCGACGGGATCCTTGGTGTCACGATCGGCGAACACGGGCACGTTCAGGCTGTCGCCCAGCACTTGCAACTGATCGATGGCCGCCGGACGCTGAAGATCCGCCGCAACCAGCAACGGTTCAATCTTATTTCGCTGCAACAATTTCGCGAGCTTGCCGCAAGTCGTCGTTTTACCCGCACCCTGCAGGCCGCACATCATAATAATGTTGACGTCTTTATCGAGCCGAAGATCATCATCGACCGGCCCCAGCAGATCGACTAGCTCCTCATTGACGATGCCAACCAATTGCTCGGCAGGCTTCAACGACAGCAGCACTTTCTCGCCCAAAGCTTTCGCGCTGACCTTGCCCATGAAGGACTTGACCACGTCGTAGCTAACGTCCGCCTCCAACAACGATTGCTCGACCATTTTCAGGCCGTCGCGCATGTTGGATTCGGTCAGCTTGCCTTTACCGCGAAGCGATTTGAACGCGCCCTTCAGGCCGTCTTGGAGCGAATCGAACATGGGGTTTGGGTCGAGATTAAAAGCGGGACTTTGGGGCGGCAATTAGGGCCGCAAGAGAGCGGGAGACAGCACCGCTTCGAAGGCGAAAAAGATACCCAAAACCAAACTTTTCCGGAAGCCCAGACCGCTCGTCGTTCCTTTTGAAACGATGGGCCAACGCGGAAGCGTTACGCAAGAGGTATTGATCCGCGCTGACTGCGAGTATCATTAGGGCGTACACGCCGCAACTATTTCTGCGGTGCAGCCAACCCAATCTGTTTTGAGAACGATCAGGCCATCGCATGTCCGACGAATCGAACCTTGTCATTCTGACCAGCGTCCCCAACGAAACTGAGGCCGTCGCGATCGTCAGCCTGATGGAACAAGAAGGGCTTCGCGTATTCATGAGCGGCGGTAATGACATGGCGTTGTTCGCCGAAGACGCGGGCGACGTGCCGTTGATCGTCCATCGAGACGATTTTGAGAAAGCAAAAACATTTCTCGATGAGATCGAAGCCGAGAATGCCGACTTTGATTGGTCCGACGTTGATGTCGGTGAGCCCGAGGATTAAGGGGCGAGAGGTTTGGCGATCTAGGTGAACGGTTCTCGTGGCCGTTTAAGCCCACCGGTTGGTGGCGGTACGCAACGGCAATCCCCAACCACGGCTGGCCAGGTCAGTTGATCATTTCGTCATCACCGGGACGATGAGGCTGAAAGACGGTGGTTTTAGGGTTGGTGTGCGCGGCGTATAACTGGCCCGCTTCCTCGTACAACTGTGCTTGGCTGCGAACGGCCCGCTTCTTTCTCTTACGAGTCACTTCCTCGTACATTCCATCGCTAGTCAAACGTGACGCACTCACGTTATCGTTAAAGCACTTCCGCAAACTCTCCAGCAACCGAGCCTTACATTCGCGGTCCTCGACCGGAACCATCAGCTCAACACGACGATTCAAGTTTCGGCTCATCCAATCCGCGCTGGCGATGAACGCCAACTCCTGGCCACCGTGCAAAAAGTTAAAAATTCGTGCGTGTTCGAGCAGACGATCGACGATGCTGACCACTTCGATGTTTTCACTAAGCCCCTTCTTCCCCGGCACCAAACAGCATATTCCCCGCACGTTCAGGCGCACCTTCACGCCCGCTTGAGACGCGGCGTACAGCTGATCGATCAACTGGCGGTCGGAAAGACTGTTTAGCTTTGCAGTGATCTTGCCTTCGCCGCCCTGCTGAGCGTTTTCAATTTCGACCTGGATCAGTTCCAGCAGCCGTTCGCGCAAATCGATTGGGGCGGCTGCCAACTTGCCAAGCGTTTGCGGAACCGACAGGCCCGTGATCGCATTAAATATGTGTACGGCGTCCATTCCCAGCTGATCGTCGGCAGTGAACAAGCTGACATCTGTGTACAGCCGGGCGGTAGCCTCGTTGTAATTTCCCGTCCCAAAGTGAACGTAGCGCCGAATGCCGGCCGCCTCGCGGCGCACCACGATGCAAACTTTTGCGTGTGTCTTCAAGCCGCGAACGCCATAAATCACATCCACGCCCGCCTGCTCCAGCCGCTGCGCCCACTCGATGTTTCGTGCTTCGTCAAAACGCGCTTTCAGTTCGACGATCACTGTTACATGCTTCCCCCTCGCCGCCGCCCGCTCGAGGGCTGCGACGATCTTGCTGTCTTTACTCGCACGGTAAAGCGTTTGCTTGATCGCGATGACCTTGGGGTCGTTGGCGGCTTGCTCGACAAACTGAACGACCGGGTCGTACGACTGATAGGGGTGAATTAGCAAGCAATCTTTAGCTGCGATCGTTTGGAACATATCCGACCCGCGATCAAATTCCGGCGCGGGATGGGGCGGCCACGGTTCGTCTTTTAGATCGTTGAAACCTTGAATGTTCGCCAACGCGAAATAGTCCGCAAGTCGCAACGGACCAGATACCAAGTCGACTTGATCGGGGCGAGCACCAACAGCCGTTTGCAAAAAGTGTCGTGTCACATCGCTCGCGGTTTCCGCGATCTCCAATCGTATACACTGCCCTTGCCGCCGGGCAGCCAAGACTTCTTGCATGCCGGACAAAAGATCGGCCAACCCGTCTTCTTCGAGCGTCACGTCCGCGTTCCGAATGACTCGGAATGGCGTGACCTCCAGCACGTTCTGGCCTTCCAGCAGCTCGCTGAGAAACAATTGCAGTACATCCTCGAGTAGCATGTACTGAAAGCCCTGATCCGACGGAATCGTCAACAGTCGCGGCAGCGATCGACCGAGCGGCACCAACACAAAACGCGAATCGGATTCCACCTGACGCGATTGATGGAACTCGGTCGAATCCTGCGTCGGCTTCAACTGTTTTCCATTTTCAACACGGACGCACAAGCACAGCACCGCGCCTGTGAGCAGCGGAAAGTCTTGGTCGACGGCAACCGCCTGTGGCGCGATCGTTGAGAGCAGTTCCTCGCGGAACACACCACGCAGGTACTCTAGCTGGCCCTCCGTTAAATCCTTCTCACGCAAACGCTGAATCGATTTCTGGGTCAACGCCGGTTCGAGCAACCCGCGCAGACAGTCGGCCTGCGCGGCATTCATCCTGTTGACTCGTTTACGAATCTTTGCCAACTGCTCAGTGGCGCTCAGTCCGACGATGTCGTTGATTGAGGTACCGGACTGCCGGACGAGTTCCAACCCGCCCACGCGAACCATCAGAAACTCGTCCAAGTTCCCGGCGCTGATTGCTAAGAATTTTACTTTCTCTAAAAGCGGCGTCTGGTCAGCCAGCGCACGATCGAGAACTCGCTGGTTGAAGGCCAGCCAGCTGAGTTCGCGGTTGAAATAATGTGATTGCTTCTTCGCCATGATCGTGATGAGAATCGCGTATCGATTCGCTGCCTAAATTGCTACTGTGTCGCTCTTTTGGGCTAGTTCGAGCCGCTTACCAAAAATGCTTTCGAAAAGTTTGCCGTTCTGTTTTAGCTCCAGCTGCTCAACGGTCAGGTTCTCTACATCCGCCACTTCGATCCGTAGCTTGTTGCCCAACACGCGAGCTTGAATCTGATCGATTCGCTGTCGACGGGCGACGTCCAACGACTTCGCTAGCCTTAGAATCGACGCCAGCTTGGACACCAACAGGCGTTGATCGCGGTCCAGCCGAGTGTACGCCGCATGCCGCGAAGACGGATTCGCACCGCGGTAATAGCGGGCAACCAAAGCGACGGTTCCTAGTTCTCGTCGGCTGATCCCAAAAAGTTCCGAATTCTGAATGAGGTACATCGAGTGCTTATGTCGTGAACGGACGCTAATAAATCTTCCAACGTCGTGCAGGAGCGCTGCCAGTTCAAGCGTGCTGCGTTGGCGAGCCGAAAGACGATGCAACGGAACAAGCTGGTCGAACAATGATGTCGCAAGTCGAGCGACGTGACGGGCGTGGTCTTCGTCGAAGCAAAACTTACGACCAAGCCGCAATCCGGACTTCACCATTTGATCACGAACGGCGGCCGACCAGTCATTTCCCCGCGCGATCTCTTGGATCAAACCGTCGCGCATGTTGGTGTCGACGACGTAAATGTCCTTGATGCCCAACTCGCTGGCATACATGGTCTGGGTCAGGAGTGCCGGCCCCAACGACAGAGCGTCGGGCAGGCTCATGTGGTAGCGAGCCGCGATCGTCGCCGGAGTCATTGAAAGGATCGTCTCCGTGAACGCACGAACGTCCTTCAAGTTTAGCTGGATCAATGAGCCATCACCCGGCTGCTGCGAAATTTCGCGCGCGGCAAATCGAACGTCGCCGCCCATCGCAATCAAGGCATTCGGCCGCGGCGGGTCGCTTCCCTCAGCCAATTGGGCCACTGTTCGCGAGATCCGGGCTTCCATTAGCGACCGCGACGCAATCAACGGCGCGTCGTAGGCTTCGATCATCTTCCGCAACCGCAATGCACCCATCGGAAACGTGCGAGCGAATTGAACGTCTTGCTTGTCCAGCAACAGGACCTCCGACGTGCCGCCCCCGACCTCCAAGACCAGCGTTTGCCCGCTAAACTTTTTCGGGTGTTCAAATAGAAACGGCAACACGCCTAGATACGTCACCCGGTGCAGTTCTGCTTCGTCGAACGGTTCGATATCAAAACCGGTGGCAACAAAAATTCGATCACGAAACGTCAGCTTATTACTCGCTTCGCTCAGGCCACTCGTTGCAACAACGCGAACGTCTTTACGATGGTCAATGCCGTATTCGGTTAGCTTGTCGCGATAGCTGGACAATACGTGAACGCAATCTTCGATCGTTTCATGGTCGATCACCCGCTTGATAAACGTGTCGTCGCCCAAGCTAACCGCCTGAGAGAATGACTCGATACGACGCACCGTACGATCGGGTTGAATCTCGGCAATTTGCATCCGGACGGAAGTCGAGCCGATATCCACCACCGCGACAAGCCGCGGCTGGGTAAGTGGTTCGGGTTGCATGTCGGTCGTTGGCATTGTCGGTCGAGCAGATCTGGACGCGATCGTAGGAGAACAATTATGGCTTCCTTAGCCAAGATTTCGGGCTATCAAGCCGGATTTTGGGTGATGAACCGTCAGATTAAGCGAACTTCACACTAAGACCGGTGCAACCGGCCTCCGGCAAGAGCGCCAGCACGGAAAACGGGTGGCAGCAACACCCGTAACACGACCACACAAACCGTTGATCGGCCCAAAGAAGAGCCCGCTGAAACGTGCGTGTCGAAGGAATGCCGCTGGTTTCGCGTCACTTTCGCTTCAGATCATCGGACGTGCGGACGGATCAAGAATCGGTTGGCGGGGGATCCTCGGAGGACGACTCCGATTCTTCGCGTCTCTTCTTTGCATTGACCTTGGCCAAATGGTTGACGACGTCGCCCTTGCTGTAATTGGCGGTGCGGTCGGCGACTTCCTCGCGGTATTTGGCTGCTTGTTCGCCCGCGGCTCGCGAGAGCTTCCGACGCTCATATTCCGCCTCGCGAATTTCTCGCATTCGTTTTCGTTCACCCCTGCGAAACTCGGCGGTCGCATTCACTCGCGGACCCCGGCCACCTTTGACGCGACCGGCCTTTTCGAAATCACGGTTTCGCCGACCGCCGAAAAAGGAATTAGCCAGCCCACCAAACAGATCCTTTATCCAATCGTACAACTCGCCCAACGTTCCCGACAACGAACGAAGAGGCCAAATAAGCGCTGAGGTCAGTTGCTGGACCAACGATCTTTTGTGTCGACGATTGTTCATCGGCGGGCTAATTTATACGTGCAACAGTGGAAAAGGCATCGTTCTCTGCGGCAAGATCAAGACCCAGTGCTGCTGAGGTACAAAACTATCTGGCGAACCCAATGTAGATCGCGATCACCACCAGTACCAATATGATACTCACCGGCTTCGCGCCAGCCCATGGTGTCAGGTCAATCTTTTCGGTGGCCTCCAGCGTCCAGTCCTCCGGCAGCGGGCTAATCATTGTGATCAACTGCATAACAACAATGATGATCGCGAACGCAATGCCGAGAAAATGAAAGTCGTGGATATTCCATGCCTTTAGCAAATCGGCACAACTGGGAACGAAATAGAACACCGAAATCAGGGACAGCCCCAACAACAAACCAATCGTCGCCGCGATAGGAGGCGTTCGGCGATTCAGCATCCCCATCAGCACAACGGCAAAAATTGGGATGAAGTAAATCCCATTCATCTTTTGCAGATAGGCAAAAATACTGTCCTGGCCCAGCAGCAAAGGAGCAGCCAACATCGCGGCAATTGCAATAACGGTGACAAAAATCTTAGCGGCCCGAACCATTGATTTTTCGTCACCGTTCGGATTGATCATGTTTTTGTACACACCAATACTAAAAAGGGCCGAGGTGCTGTTTAGGGCTGCGTTGAATGAGCTCAAGATCGCTCCGACCATCACGGCAGCGAAAAATCCGGTCAGGTAGGGCGGCAATACGTCACGCACAAGCACTCCGTATGCCTCATCGTTCTGGACACCTTGGTCCGCGTACAAGTGGTAGGCAATAATTCCGGGAATCACCAAGTAGATGGGTCCCAGCAACTTGAGCGCGCCCGTCAGAAGAACTCCCTTCTGTCCCTCGGCCAAGCTACTGGCTCCAAAGGTACGTTGGATGATCTGTTGGTTCGTACACCAGTAGAACAAATTCAATAGCGCGACGCCGGTAAACAAAGTGGAAAACGGCACACTTTGCTCTGCCCCGCCAATCGAACTCATTCTCTCTGGCGATTTTTCGTACAACGCGTTCCAGCCGGCCACCACTCCCTCACCGCCACCGACTTTGCTGAGTGCAAACCAGGCGATCAAGAAGCCGCCGACCAACAACCCTAATCCGTTAATCGTGTCGAGCACCGCAAGGCTACGAAGGCCTCCGAATCGCGAATAGATCGCGCCCATAATTCCTATCAGGATCACGGTGAACCAGATGATCCCAGCCTTGGACTCGATTCCCGTCAGCGTTTGCATGTCCAGCATCTCGGACAAACCTTGAGCACCGGTGTAAAGGATGATCGGCAGCAGCAGAAAGGCGTACGCGGTCAAGAAAACTAAGTTGGCGATGGTCTGAGTGAGTTTGTTAAAACGGAGATCGAGGAACTCGGGCACGGTCGTGATCCCGGTGCGCAGGAACTTAGGCAAGAAAAAGATCGCCATTAACACCAAGGCGATCACCGCAATCACCTCCCACGCCATGACGCTCAAGCCATCTTTGAAAGCAGCTCCGTTTAGACCCACCATCTGCTCAGTTGAAAGATTCGTCAGCAGCAGCGAGCCGGCAATCAGCGGGAACGTGAGGCTTCTTCCTCCCAAGAAGAAACCATCTGAACTTCCCTGTTCGTCTCGTCGCGTAATTACCCAAGTCAAGAACGCAGCGAAAGCTGTGAAAGCAATGAAGGAAAGCGGAGTCCAAAAGTCCATCGTTATTTGCCAAAGGTTTGTGACGTATTCAGCACCGTTGCTGTGCGGTTGAAGTGTAGTTAATGCCAGCTGTCGCAGAAAGACCCGCGAACTGGCCGACCGAGCAATATGGCATTCAGACGGTCGTTTCCCGTCAAAATGGGATGCCGATGACGATTGAGCTGGGCGTTTGGAGTCTAACGGCCGTCGCGATCGGCATCGTACGCCTCGACCTCGAACGGATTCTCAAGGTAACCGTCGCGACCCTGTACCCAAAGCCAAACTGAGCAAACCAAATACGCGGGCAAGAAAAACGGCCCCCAAAGCTCGTACTGACGCACGTGAACTCGCTCGTGATTACGAGCAAGCGCAAGGACTTCGGGGTCCTGCCCAAGAATCGTGTGCCCAAGCGTCATTGCGGCCACGCCGCCCTGCAGAGGAAGGTTCCGCAGCGCCCAAGCCACGAATCCACCGTAATATTCGAGGCAACCCCGCTCGCGCTGGACTTTTCCCCCAGTCAAACAACCAATGAGGCCGATAAACACACCAAACAGCGTGTTGGGAGACGCCCATAGATACTTCAATAACCGCAACATGACGGGGCGACCAAAGACGGAACGTAAAAATGGGTGCAATGGGAAAACCAAAAGGCGGTTGCTATCCCTAGACCGTTGTTCTGAAACAAGGGTAGCAGTTTCGATGGGTAAATGCAGGCATGGATGAATTCATCTTGCCCGTTTTAGCTACTGCCACCATACTCCCGCCCGCAGCCAAGGAAGGACGACACGATGCTGGGTTTTCGATTGAATCAACGTGACCGTTTCGCCCGCTTTGTGGGCGTGTTTTCGGCGAGTGCGTTGTTTCTCATGTCGGCGTTTGGATGTGGGCGAGGTTCCGATCAAGAAGCGGTTCAGCCGCAAACCCGTCCGGTCGCCCGCCGAGTCGAGCCCGTTCAATCGGTCGTGGTCGATCGATCGATTGCGGAATCTCCCGCGGTGGCCAGTCTGACGGTTGACGCTGTGACCTCGGCACCCGAGGAGGTTTGCCGCGCGTTTTTGATGCGTCTACAGCAAAGTGACCGCATCGGTGCCGAAACGCTGCTCACACGTGAGGCGCTCACAACGACTCGACAAGCGAACTTGATGCTTGAGCCGATCAGCGGAAAGACTGCTTCGATTACCGTTAAACCGGCGACCTTTGCCAGCCGTTTGCGTGACACGGCGGAAGTCGAGTGCGTGATTACCGACCGGCTGGGCGGAAAGCGTTACGAATCCCCCATCACTTGGCAGGTCCGCAAACAAGGGGGACAGTGGCGAGTCAGTGGGATGCGTGTTTCGCTCGACAACGACGCTGCGTCCGAGCAGGTGCTGAGCTTCGAGAGCATCGACGATGTTGCGACAATTAAGTTATTGGCGACGGGCGAAGCGATCCAGCGGTCCGAGTCACGCCAAGCAGATTCACTAGAGACCAACACGACGCTACAGTGACTCGTGGAATCAAGCAACCGATGGGCTGAACGTTGCCGCAGTGCTACACGATGTTCACGTCAGCTGTTTCGCCGCTTCGACCGCAAAGTACGTCAGGACGGCGTCGGCCCCCGCTCGCTTAAACGCCAACAAGCTTTCCATCATCACGGCATCCCGGTCTAACCATCCGTTATTGGACGCCGCGGTTAGCATGGCGTACTCTCCGCTAACCTGATACGCCAATGTTGGTACGCCGAACTCTTGTTTGACGCGTCGTACGATATCAAGGTAAGGCATGCCCGGCTTGACCATCACCATGTCGGCTCCTTCGGCGATGTCCAAGGCGACCTCGCGAATGGCAACATCCGAGTTTGCTGGATTCATTTGGTAGGTCTGCTTGCCACCGCCCTGCACTCCACCGCCGGACAAGTTGCCGGCCGACCCGATCGCGTCGCGAAACGGCCCATAGAATGCGGATGCATATTTGGCCGCGTAAGCCAGAATCATCACCTGCTCGAACCCAGCAGCATCAAGCGCGGCACGGATCGCGCCGACTCGCCCGTCCATCATGTCCGACGGAGCGATCACGTCACAGCCGGCCGCGGCCTGAGCAACCGCTTGCTTGCAGAGAACTTCAACCGTTTCGTCATTCAAAATGACACCGTCACGCACCAGACCGTCTTGGCCGTGAGACGTGTACGGATCGAGAGCCACGTCGCAGATGATTCCAATATCTGGCACCGCCGCCTTGATGGCTCGAACGGTCCGGCACACTAGATTTTCTGGGTTAAACGCTTCTTTCGCATCCTCGGATTTCGTCGCCGGATTCGTCTCAGGAAACAAGGCAATCGCTGGGACACCAAGCTCGGCCGCTTCCTCAGCTGCGGCAACCAACAGGTCGATTGACAGCCTTTCGACACCCGGCATCGAAACGATTGGCGTCCGCTGTTGTTTACCTTCCTGGACGAAGACCGGCCAGATTAAATCATCGATCGTCAGCCGATGTTCAGCCACCATACGACGTGACCAATTGGCATGACGCAGTCGGCGAAGGCGAGTACTAGGAAACTGGGCGTTGGGCATGAGAGGACTCCGCGTCGTTGAAGCGATCTATTGAAACACGTGATTCCGCTTCGGGGAACGGGCTGACTGCGATTAAGAACCAATAAATGGCTAATGACAGGGCCGAAACGACCGGTTTAACCGGTTGGCCGACCGTCCTACAATCGGCTCCGTTCAAATGCGATACGTCAATGACCGTAGCGCGAACGACCGACTCACGAGACAAACTTCTGCCGAACCAAACAGGGCTGTGACCAATGACCAATCGTTTTGAACTTTTTCAGGTCTCTGTCAATCGCTCACCATGGTTGACCCTCATCATTCTTTCGCTGATGCCGTCATTTGCCGAGGGGCAAGACTGGGCACACTGGCGCGGCCCCGAGCAAAACGGGGTGTCTCGGGAGATGAACTTGCCTACGGAATGGTCGTTGACTCCCGAAAAGAATGTGGCTTGGGTTTCAGAAACCGGTGGTCGATCCACGCCGATTGTGCTCAACGGTCGTGTGTATCTGAACTGCCGAACTCGGGACGACATCAACGATCCCGAACAGAAAATTCACAGCCAAGATCAGGTTGTCTGCTGGGACGCGAAGACCGGCGAGGAGCTTTGGCGGGACAAATTCAATGTCTTCCAAACAGACATCCCGGCCCCACGAGTTGGGTGGGCGGCGATGTGCGGTGACAAAGAAACCGGCAACGTGTTCTTGCACTCCGTCAGTGGCATCTTTCGCTGCTACCGGCCCGATGGAACCGTCGCGTGGGAACATTCTCTAGCTGAAGATTTCGGCAAGATCAGCGGCTACGGCGGACGGACTCAGACTCCTATCATCGACGAAGACCGCGTCATCGTCAGCTTCATGGCAACCAACTGGGGCGCGACCAAGGGACCTCAGCCACGACATTTCTATTACGCGTTCGACAAGAAAACGGGCGAGCTGCAATGGGTGTCAGCACCGGGTGGCGCACCGCGTGACACGAACTACTCTGTGCCGATCGTTGCGGTCATCGAAGGACAGCGGATGCTGATCGGAGGTAACTGCGATGGCCATGTTTATTCGATCAACGCCCGGACTGGGAAACCAATTTGGTCGTTCCGCATGTCGAAACGCGGTTTGAACACCAGCCCGGTCGTCGAAGGCAACCGCGTGTTTATCTCGCATGGCGAGGACAACATTGACAGCCCCGAATTCGGTCGCGTGCAGTGCATCGATGCCACGGGGACTGGCGACGTGACGGAAACGCATAGCGTCTGGCGGAAGGATGGCGTCAAAGCGGGGTACACGGGCCTGCTAGTAGAGGACGGTGTGCTGTACGTAATGGCTGACCTTGGAAATTTGTACGCCTACGACACAAAAACGGGTGACGAACTTTGGGAAAAAGACCTTGGTACGGTCGGCAAAGGCTCACCGGTGATGGCGGATGGAAAAATCTACGCCCCCGAGGTCAATGGGCACCTGTGGATATTGAAAGCGTCGCGTGAAGGCTGTGAGGTGCTGCATGAATCAAACCTCAGCGCCGCCGATGGCAACGGCGTTGATGAGATTTATTCTTCACCCGTGATTGCAAACGGACGAATTTACTTGGTGACTCGCGACCGAACCATTTGCATCGCGGATGCTTCGAAGGAACCTTCAGTGGGGACGCCCGAACCTCTGCCGGCTGAATCCGAAGCGACAGATCAGATCGACTTAATCCAATTACGCCCGTATGAAATCATCGCCGCGGCAGGCTCGACGACCGATTACGAGGTCCACGCGTTCGACGCCAACGGACATTTCATCAAGAAAATGCCCGCCGAGCTCACGCTTGGAGAGGGGCTCGATGGCTTCCAAGTCGATGGCGCAAAACTGATGGCTCCGACCACCGGCGGCGAGCGAGCTGGCTTGCTAACGGCAAAGGTTGGCGATCTGACGGCGACTGCCCGAGTTCGCATGTTCGACTCATCGAAAGAATGGAAGTGGACGTTTGACGGCTATCAAAAGGTCCGGGTTCCCGTGACGTGGTCTCGTGCGTTCGCGAAGCTGAAGCCCTTTGAACTCGAGGGGGAAACGGTAATGAAAGTTACCGGTGGAAAGGGCATGCGGGGCCGACCGAGTCATCAGGTCACGATTGGCCCGGCTTCGTTGAAAAACTACACAGTACAAGCCGACGTGTACCTGACCGAACAGCGTCGCCAGCTGGCCAGCATTGGCCTGTCCTGCGATCGATACAACTTCATCCTAAAAGGCAACACCAGTAAACTAGCGATTCAGAGCTGGCCGCCTCACCGGCGAATGGCCAAAGAGGTCAAGTATCGCAGCGACCCGGGCGTCTGGTACACCCTGAAGATGAAAGTCGATCAAACGAAGGAGGCGGCGACGATCTACGGCAAGGTTTGGAAGCGCGGCGAAGCCGAACCGGCCGACTGGACGATGCAAACGACCGACCCACATCCAAACCTCGCTGGCGCACCGGGCTTGTACTATTACGCTCAAGCCGACTGCTACTTTGACAACGTAATTGTGACCCAAGAATAGTTCATCGCAGCCAAAACACTTCAAGACACCGACGCCGTTGAACTAAGTGACGCCCAACCTTCTCTAACCGAGCTCAACCGAGAACCAAGATGAAGAACATCACCACCTCGCTAACCCTGCTTGTATTAACCGCGTTCGCTTCGTCTGCGGCGGCTCTTGATTGGCCGATGTGGGGCGGCACGCCCGATCGCAACATGGTCTCGGACGCGAAAAACGTGTCACTGGATTTCGATCTCGAAAAAGGCACCAATGTCGCGTGGATGGCTAATCTTGGCAGCCAAACATACGGCAACCCAATTGTTGCCGACGGACGGGTCTTTGTCGGAACCAACAACGGCGGTGGCTACCGAGAGGACAAACATCCCGCAAAAGACGACAAAGGCGTTCTGTTGTGCTTCGAGGAGGCATCCGGAAAATTCCTGTGGCAGCTGACTCGCGAAAAGCTGCCGACCGGTCGCGTCAATGACTGGCTACTGCAGGGAATTTGCTCCGCCCCATGTATCGAGGGCGATCGCATGTGGTTGGTGACTAACCGGTGTGAACTCATGTGCTTGGACACCCGAGGTTTTCACGACGACCAGAATGACGGCGAGGTGCAAGACGAGGTCGATGCCGATAAAGAGGACGCCGACATCGTTTGGAACCTAGACATGATCGAAGAACTCGGTGTGTTTCCCCACAATCTTGCGACCAGTTCACCCGTCATTCACGGTGACATCGTGTACGTAGTAACCAGTAATGGCGTCGCCGAAGACCACATCGAGGTACCGTCTCCCCGCGCCCCGTGCTTTTTGGCCGTCAACAAAAATTCTGGCGAGGTCGTCTGGGAGCACAATCAACCTTTCGATCAGATTCTGCACGGCCAATGGGGTTCGCCCGCCATCGGAACGGTCAACGGCAAGGCCCAGGTTTACTTCCCTGGCGGCGACGGCTGGATCTACGCTCACGACGCATTGACCGGTGAGGAGATTTGGAAATTCGATTGCAACCCAAAACACACCAAATGGGAACTTCAGGGCGCAGGGACTCGGAATGCGTTGATTTCGACGCCAGTGTTCTACGAAAACAGCGTTGTGATTTCGGTCGGCCAAGACCCTGAACACGGCGAGGCCGTCGGCCACATGTGGCGGATCGACGCAACCAAGACGGGCGACATTAGCTCAGAACTCGGTGAGATCGGTAAACCGGGAAAGCCAAATCCAAACAGTGGCGTCATCTGGCACTACGGCGGAATGCAGGACGCACCGGCCGCCGATGGTGACTCAGATGATTTGCTCGAAGAAGAACCCGAACCGTGGTTCCGGCGAACGATGTCGACGGCGGCGATCTTCGACAACATGGTGTTTAACGCAGATTTGAGCGGATTCGTTCACTGCGTCGATTTCAAAACCGGCAAGCGAATGTGGCAGCACGATCTGTTTTCGGCGGTTTGGGGTTCGTGCCTAGTCGTTGATGGAAAGATGATGCTAGGCAACGAAGACGGTGTCTTGACCGTCTTCGAAGCAACTGGCGCGACCCTGAAGGTACTCGCGGAACGTGGCACCAAGAATTACTCGGCGGTTTACAGCACGCCAACATTTGCCAACGGAAGAATGTACCTGTCCGACCGAACTCGGTTGTACGCAGTCGACGTGACGAAAAAGGAAGAGTAGCCAACAATCTTGGAATTTAGTTGGCACTTTCCAGACGCAGGGATTCGCTGCTCAGCAGACGACCGTCTCGCCGCTCCCAGAATCGATCGTTGCAGCGGGTGAGCCAACCTGCGACAAACCACATCAAAAGCGCGACTAGGATTCCTGCGTAGGCGTCCACGGCGTAATGCCACGCGAGATGCACCGATCCGATGACGATCGTGGCCAAGAATGCCAGCATCACACAGCCAAAGCGTCGATTGATGCAAAACGCGGCCAACACGAACAGTGTCGATGATCCGTTATGCATACTCGGCATCGCGGAAATGCCCGAAAATGCCCCCTCCGTTGGATTGAGGTACGCCTCGCGTAGCATGTCCTGAGCCGACAATGCCCAGATCAGGTTTGTATCGTTGATCGACTTCAACCAAGTCATCTGTGCCGCGTACGGGTTGTCTGCTCCCGTTGCGCCTGCCACCGCTAGATCGTAGTACACAGGCCCCATCGACGAGAATACGGTCGCCAGCAGCGAGCCACCAACGAACCACGTCAGCACAAAGCTGAGCAAAAATTGTCGCTCCCAGCCGTGGTCTCGATGGGTCAGTGCCGCGGACAGCCAGAAGAACAACATGACAAAGAACCACACGTTGTACACAAAATTGATCCCCTGCGTGGCCCAGCTGCCGCCAAGCAACGGTTGAAGCCAAAGCCAAGGATCGCGGCCGCCATGCAGCCAACGGTCGACTTGAAAGAGCGTTTGGTCCCAACAAAACGGGTTGATAATGGGAATCAGATTCTTCATATCTGAGTACGCCGCGAAGGCCAACATCATCACCAACACGGCCGGAATGAAACGAGCCCAGCGACGCGTGTCGAAGATCAGGCCACCGTAAAAATCGCGTGCCGCTCGGAACGGGCTGACCGGTTTCTGAACGACCATCATGTAAACGCAATGAAGCGGCAGACCCACCACCAAAGCGATCGGCACCAACAGGCCGAAGATCATCGTGAAATACGGCCAAAAAGAAACGACGACAGGAAACCCGTAGGCCACGTTTGCAATCGCGGAGCAAGCAAAGAAAACTACGCAAGCGATCATCAACACCGTGTGCGACTTCAGCTGTGCTACCGTTTGTTCCCCAAGCGTGCGGAATACCTGGCCGCTTGCTTCGACGTGTCGCGCGACCCATTGAGTAGCACTAAACGAACTGGGCTGAGCAGAACTCATGGGTTTTTGCGTATTCTTATTCTTCTAGGCAGAGGCAGCAGGTGGGCGGACGCTGGGCGATTGCGCACCGCATGCAACGCTCACCCTTGGTGAGACTGCAGACGCTCGAACGACTAATCAACCTTCACCGTTGGCCACGTCCAACTGATGGGCGTCCAGAACGAATACTTACACCGCGCAAACGAGCGTGACGGTGCTTGGCCGCCACATTTCCGGATGTGCCGATTATCCGGTCCTCGTTCGGTCCGATTATCAAGCCTAGCAACTCGACTGAGCGCTAGAGCCGTCTCAAACCGTCTTCGGTCATTGGCGTGGGGATGTCGAAATCCACTTGGTCGATGCGAGACAACGTTTCTTCGTCGAGCGTCAAATCGGCGGCGGCAAGATGCTCTTCCAGCTGTTCGAATTTGCTCACACCCATAATCGTGGAAGCTACAAAGTCATGCTGCTTGCTCCACGCGATGGACAACGTCGTCAAGCTAACACCCAGATCGTCCGCGATCTCTTTCAGCCGCCTCGCGGTTTCAAGCGAGCGATCATTAACAAATCGCCGCGCCATTTTCTTTTGACGTTCACCGCCGTTGACTAAGTAGTCCGTGAACCTCGCGTCAGCAGGATAGTCTCCGTCCACGTTGTACTTACCCGTCAAGACGCCACCGCCCAACGGCGAATACGGGAGCAAGCTGACTCCTTCGCGCCGACACACCTGCGCGAGTTCACTTTCGCAGCGTCGATTGATCAACGAGAAATTGTTCTGGACCGTGTCGTATCGAGTCAGCCCAAACTCTTCTGAGGCTCTCAGGCTCTTCATCACGCCCCAGCAAGTTTCATTACTGCATCCAGCGACGCGAATCTTGCCTTCATTGGCTAATTCAGTAAGCGCGGAGAGCGTGTCCTCGTACCGCATCCCGTGGTCGGGCCAGTGCGTCTGATACAAGTCGACAAAGTCTGTTTGCAAACGCCGCAGCGATCCTTCGATCGCGTTACGAATCTGATGACGATCGAACGCGGTCATCCCATGACGAACCGGAGGCACAAACCACCCCTTTTCGGCGCCCGTAATCTTCGTGGCGATGATCATCGAGTCCCGGGGTTTCGTCTTTAGCCAACGACCAACAATTTCCTCCGTAACACCAATCGTCTCGACCGAGGGCGGGACCGGATAGATCTCTGCGGTGTCAAAAAAGTTGATCCCCCGCTCGTAGGCCGCGTCCATGATTCGAAACGCTTCTTCTTCGGTCGTCTGACCGCCAAAAGTCATCGTCCCCAAGCAGATATCTGAAACACAAACGCCACTTTGCCCAAGCCTACGCCGCTGCATGAATTTTCCTCGTCAAAGTTCAATCGCACCCAAACTGCGGAGCCTCAGCACCGCGAATCTTGCGATCAAGGTAGCAAGGAAGTCACAATCACGCACCGGGGCGTTCGATCGCCACGAAAAAGAACCAACTAGCGACGCCGACGCAAACAAGAAACAACCGCCAGTCCGACGATCAACCAGGAACCGGTTGGCTCAGGAACCGCCGCGGCGCTCACACCCGACGTACCTGCGTCGCGATCAAAGCCCAAATTGTTTACCAACGAAGCTCCGTCGTTTAGCACATCAACCGCGCCATCACCATTGAGGTCGCCCTGCTGATAAGTCGCACCGGATGTCACCCCAAGATTGTTCACCAGCGACGAGGCGTCGGTCAGGACGTCAACTTTTCCGTCGAAATTGGTATCGCCAAGTCGCGTCAACGCAATTCGCTCGATCAACCGATCTCGGTCGGCGTCATCGACCGTGCCCGATGAGTCCAAATCAAAGTTCAAATCATTGGCCGCCGCCGTTCCGTACTCAGCGTAAAGCAAATCAATATCCGCGCCGGTGAAATTTCCCGATCCATCCAAGTCACCCAGCACGTCATCGACCCGAGCCACTTGGTTGAAAAGGATGAAGTTTTCCTCCATCAGTGGCGATCCGTCGTTGGCAAAATTTTGCAGGGGCAGCGTGTTGAATGCGGAAGTGATATTACTCGCATTAAAAATTGGAATGTCTCTCATCGAGTCGATGACATCCATGCCGTCACCAATGACGTTCGCGAACGCGGTGAAACCTCCGTTCTGATTGTCCAAGTTCGCCCGGTTGTCTTCGAGGTTAAAAAACCACTGATTGGTCGCGCTGTCTGGATCGCCTCCCAGCTTCGCCATTGCAACTGTCCCGCGTACGTTCTCGTTGAATGGCTCGTTCATTACCGGATCGTTTTGATCAGTTAACGCAAATCCATCGTTTTCAAACTTAAAACCTCCGCCTTGCACGACAAAATTCACGGCATGGCGATGGATAAAAGAGTTTGTGTACGAGCCCGCATCGACGTAAGTCAAAAAGTTGGCATTCGTCAGAGGCGTGTTGGCCGTCAGCTGAATGTCAAACTTCCCTAGGTTCGAATCGAACCGCACCAACTGCTGAGCCGAACCGTCGCGCGGGCAACCGAAAGCAATCACGGCAAGCGTAAACAAACACACGCACAGCGAAGTTAAACGTTTCATAAGTCCGGTGGTGGAAAAGGGAATAAGGAGGGCTCGCGTCAGCGAGTTGACAGGCGAACGTGATTTTGATGCAACTCGAAACGTGTATCTAAAAGGCATTTCAAAACTACTTTTCTTGATCCGACGAATAAGCGAGGGATCACGTTTTTCGGCAGTTCGTCCCTCGCTTACGCATCGGGTTGCGGGTTTGAAATACTCTCTAATTTTTTGGACGCACGAAGCGAGCAAATAGTATGGCCACTACGTGCCTATCGTCAAATAGTAGTCGTGTGAGGCAGCTCGCACAGCCGCCAATTCGCCGCGGGAATGACGTGCTGTTTTCGCAAACCGCAGCAGACACCTCACGCAAGAAACCGAAGTTTGGCATTTCGCGGATCGCCGCTACTTCACGCCTCGCCGAACTGGGCTAATCGTTCTTCGGTACCTTTTTCATGAACTGGCTCAGGTCGATTCCACGCTCCCGGTTTTCATCTTCCAGCAGTTTGATCCGCGTCTCAAGCCGTTCGATGGAACGAACCAACTTCGGCACTAGTGTTTCGGTCGAGTCCTTTGCTTGGGGGCGAGGGACCGCGGGAAAACCCAGCTGCCGTTGCAACGCCGCGAACAGATACTGCGGTTCATGAGCACGATTGGCCAACGCGATCCGTCCCTCACGCTCACCGAACAACAAGGGATCGGGTGGTGGTTCGCCAAACCCTTCCTTCGCCTGCCGATCGACGTAGTGCTGACTGTGGACGTAAACAAGATCCCCCAACTGCACCAAGCCAATCTTGTGCCGCACCGTCAAGATCCACCGCCGCCAGTCGTCACTATAAACGCTGTCCTCCGCCATCGCCGCGAGACCACGATCGTAGTCCAGTCGGTTCTGACAAAGTGTTTCAAACTGAAAAAAGAACATCGCATTTGGCTCAGCGTCGACAGACCGAAACTTGGCCTCATGCTCCAAGATCACCAACGCACGCCGCATGTCGAAGCGACCTTGATCGTCCTCGGCCGATTCGATCAAAAACGTCTGAAAAGGCTCGAAGTAGTGCCCCAGCCGACGCATCGCGGGCCCCATCGCGCCGGCCTGACTTAATTCGGCGACCATAAAATCAATCGCCAGCGGCAGCTTGGTTGTTGCCAACACCTCGAACCGAAGTTGCTTTAATAAGTTCTGCACGGGGTCCGATGATCGCACGCGATTGTGCAACCCGTGAAACAGATGGGCCTGTTCGATGTATTCTTCGGCAGCCAATCGCGGCATAGAAAATCCAGTTTACTTGCGAGGTTCGTTTGAAATTACGGCAACGTGGTAGCGACCCGACTTGTTCTACTCAGCCCGTGATTCATCTGCGTTCTGCGGATTTTTCAAATGCTCATCAAAAAAGTCAACACTCTTCGCCGCCCAGCCCATCATGCTAAACGCCGCCATGTGCCCTGCCAACAACGCGACATCGTGTTCCGAATCGATGCCTACCGCCATCAACGCGTTGTGCATCTCAATCGACGAGTCGATCGGCACAATCAGGTCGTACTGCCCGTGAAAGAAAAAGAACGGAACATCCCCCGCATCCACGTAGCTCAACGGCGAAGCATCTGCGTACGTTTTTGGCTTTGCTCTACGAGTCGCCTGCAACCAGTACTTGAGCGTTGTCGCGTCCTCTTTGATCCATGAGAACTCGCACGGGGCTCCTCCGGCAACAACGCAACGAACCGAAGAATCATGAGGTTGCAGCTCTCGTGGAACCTGTCCCTCCAAACCATCATCTGGATCGGTCGTTCCCAGCAGCCCAACTAAATGCCCACCAGCCGAATACCCGAACGCGCCGATGCGATCGGGGTCGACGCCAAGGTCAGCCGCGTTCGCCTTCAGCCACCGGACCGCGTATTTACAATCGTGAATTTGCGCCGGAAAAGGATGCCGGGGTGCGAGGCGGTAGTCGATCGACATCACGACGTAGCCCGCTTTGGCGAAAACGCTCGCGTGACGCAGCATGGACAAGCGACTACCGGTTCGCCACGCTCCTCCATGGACGCAGACGATCGCTGGTTGGCTCGCATGTGGCTTCGCCTGAGCTCGTACAACGGATCGGTATAAATCGCACTTTAGTTCGAAAGAATTCTCCGAACAAAAAACGACACCCGAACGTCGATCAATCTGAACGCGACCCTTCAGCTTTGAATCACCTAGCTGAGTATCAGCCACGACCGTTTGCGACCAAACGCAGGGCACCAGCCCAAACCCCAACAGCATGGCCGCAATGCATGCCGTGACGCACAGGCGGCCAGTGCGGTTAAGCCAACCTGAAGTTCGGTCGAGCGTTTGAAAGTTGGTCATGTGTGTTGGAATCGCTTCGTCGTTTATACTATCGTTCGAGCGGTCCGGTCACCCATGGCGACCTAGGATCAGTTTAGACCACTTTCAATCACGATCGAACCGCAAACTAGCATCCATCGACCACCGGAGTATTCATGAGCCCCCCGTTTTCTAGCATCAAAGAGGCCGTTGAAGCCATCGGACGCGGCGAAGTCGTCATCGTGCTGGACGATGAGGACCGCGAGAACGAGGGCGACTATATCTGCGCAGCCGAATTAGCGACCCCGGAAACGATGAACTTAGTCATGAGCGGTCGCGGCGACTTTTGCCTGCCGATATTGCCCGAAACAGCCGCTCGTTTGAAGCTCCTGCCGCTGGTCGAGTTAAATAACTCAACGAACCAAACCGCTTTTTTAACTCCGCTGGATCACATCTCCGCCAAGACCGGTATCACGGCGGCCGAGCGAGCGACGTGCGTAAAAGCAGTTGCTGATCCAAACAGTAAACCCGACGACTTCCAACGGCCCGGCCATGTGCACTTGCTGATGGCCAAGCGCGGCGGCGTTCTACGTCGCGCTGGTCACACCGAAGCCGCCGTTGACCTAGCGAGAATGGCAGGACTGGAGCCGGCGGGGGTCTTGTGCGAGATCTTGGATGAAGACGGAAACCGAGCGGATCGCGACCAGCTGCTGGCGATTGCCGAAGAAAAAAATCTGAAGATCATCACGATCGAAGACCTTATCGCTTATCGGCGTGTCAGTGAGAAATTGGTCTCGCGTCATGCCGAAGCAAAGCTGCCGACCAAATATGGCGAGTTTCGAATCCTCGCGTACAAGGTTCAACACGAATCGCAAGAGCCGATCGCCATCGTGATGGGCGAGCCCGACAAGCAATCAAAGGCTCCGTTGGTGCGGATGCACAGCAGTTGCTTCACGGGTGACGTGATCCAATCACTCCGCTGCGACTGCGGCGACCAACTTCACCAAGCGCTACAAGTTATTGCTAAAGAAGGCCATGGCGTGGTGGTGTACCTGCCACAAGAAGGGCGCGGCATCGGGCTGGCCGAAAAGGTAAAAGCCTACGCCTTGCAGGACGGAGGCTTGGACACCGTCGAAGCGAACTTGGCACTGGGCTACCAAGCCGACATGCGAGATTACGGCGTTGGGATTCAGATTCTGAAGGACTTGGGTCTAACCGAGGTCCGATTGCTGACGAACAACCCGAAGAAGACCGAGGCGTTTAATTTACGTGGGTTCGACTTGAAGGTCGTCGATCAGGTTCCAATCGTTCCCGTGATGAACGAGCATAACGAGAAATACTTGGAAACTAAGCGGCAAAAGATGGGACACAAACTGCCGTGACACGCCGACACGTGAGTGGTGCCACGCCAAGCTATTTCTTCGGCCGGAACGCCTTCAATCGCGTTTCGTCCGTCTCTAAAAACGGGCCCTCGATCAAGTCGATGCAGTACGGGATCGCTGGGAACACGGCGTCCAAGCATTGAGCGATTGCCTTCGGGCTGCCCGGCAGGTTTACGATCAAACTGTTGCCTCGAATTCCGGCTGTTTGTCGTGAGAGAATCGCGGTCGGGACGTACTGAAGCGAAACGGCACGCATTAGCTCGCCAAATCCCGGCATCAGTTTGTCGCACACGGCGTCGGTGGCCTCCGGCGTTATGTCTCGAACTGCTGGCCCCGTACCACCGGTCGTGACGACCAAGCAACACTGATGCTGATCGCAAAGTTCCACCAACGTCGACTCGATTAACTTCTGCTCGTCCGGAATCAGCCGGGCAACGGTGGAAAACGTGCTGATCAAGACTTCGTCCAAGTACTCGGCCACCGCCGGACCGCCCCAGTCTTCGTACTCGCCACGGCTCGCCCGATCTGAGATCGTTACGACTCCGATTTTTGCTGGGTTGGTACTCATGGGAATTACTCGGGTGCCTTCAAGCAAGCAACGTGATCGTCGAGAATCGTCTGAGCCGCCGGGCTGTTAAGGTCCGAGCAGATTGCCGAAACGGTGATTTTACCCGCCAGCAAGGCCGCGGTGTCGGTCTCAACATCCGTCCGCGCCGGCACGGGATCGTTCGTCGACCAGTACCAAGGACGCTGCTTGGGGTCGATACCCTGCGCGTAGTGATACGCCATCGGTTGGGTTTCAACCGGGACGGTGACGACTTCCGCATCGTTAGTCAGTGCCGTCGCGGGAATGTTGACGTTGATCACGGTTCGCTTAGGGACCTCGACCGCCGCCAGCTTCTTAATCAATGGCCAGCCGATCGCTGCCGCTTTTTCATAATCTGACGTTTCGTAAGTGTGCTCCACACTGATCGCAAAGGATTTAACTCCAAACGCAGCAGCAACCAAAGCCGCGCCGACTGTGCCAGAGTGATTAACGTTCGTTCCCGCATTCAGTCCGCCGTTGATTCCGCTGATCACGATATCCGGCTGCCAAGGGCACAGGTCAAACAACGCCAGCTTCACGCAATCGACTGGAGTCCCGTCGACTGAGTAGCCGGGAATGTCGTTGTCACGAACATCTCGATCGCCGCCAAGTTTGATCGGAAACAGCGGCTGCAAAAACGTAATCGCGCCCGCGATGCCCGACTGCTCCGTCCGCGGCGCGACGATGAAGACTTCCGCGTCACGGTGGACCTGCCGAGCCAACTGAATAATCCCCTGAGCGTGAACGCCATCGTCGTTAGTGAGTAGAACTTTCATGATGTGAGGGTGCGTTCTCGTAAAAAGCGGTAACAATTTTGCGGATCGTCAACGTATCGGGGGAATCTGGCTTTGACAACATGACCGCCGCCCAACCAGCAGGGTGCGGTGACTCCTTCGCGTTTATGCGGGTTGTTCTGCCGCGTTGGAAGGGGCGATGGAAAGTCGTATAATCGGTCCTCCCAAAAATCGCCGCTCTTTGGCAAGCAAAACAGGCTCTCGCCAGTTTTAATGAGCCCGCGCAACGGGAACCCGACGCGCTAGCGAGGGGTAAACGCTGCCGAACTTAATCTGTCGCAAACGCGACGGATTGTGAAAACTTAACTCCTACAACGACTCAAAGATGACTGTGGCCACGCCAACCGCTGAATCAATTTCACCCCGCACAACGTCCGAACGAATCCTTGTGCTGGACTTCGGTTCCCAGTACGCCCAGCTGATCGCGCGTCGCGTTCGTGAGCAAAACGTGTACTGCGAAATCGTCAAGCACGACATCTCGCCGGCCGCGATTCAAAATCACAAGGCTACCGGGATCATTCTCTCGGGCGGGCCGAACAGCGTCTACGCCGAAGGTGCCCCCAAATGCGATCCCGGTTTGTTCGATCTGGACATCCCGATTCTCGGTATCTGCTACGGCATGCAACTGGTCTGCGATTCGCTAGGCGGCAAAGTCGATAGCACTCATGTTCGCGAGTATGGCCGTGCGATCTGCGAAGTAGCAACCCCCGACCCATTCTTCAACGACTTCCCGACGCAATCGCAAGTCTGGATGAGCCATGGCGATCAGGTTCAGCACGTTAGCGATGACTTCGTCGCGTTAGCGCGGACAGACACCTGCCCGGTGGCCGCGGTTAAGCACAAGACGCGGCCGGTTTATGGCCTGCAGTTTCATCCCGAGGTCACCCATAGCACCGACGGCAAAACTCTGCTGCGTAATTTTCTCTACGAGGTCTGCGGGTGCGAGGGCAAGTGGAAGCTGGAAGACTTTGCCAACGAGGCGATCGAGCGAATTCGTAAACAGGTTGGTGAAAACCGTGTAATCTGCGGCCTGTCCGGCGGTGTTGATTCCTCCGTCGTGGCAGCGTTGCTGTTCAAAGCCATCGGGCCTCAGTTGTCGTGCATTTTGGTTGACAATGGGTTGCTAAGAAAAGGCGAGTCGGAGATTGTTGTCGAGCAGTTCGCGAACCACTTCAAAACCGATCTGCATGTCGTCGACGGCCGCGAGCGGTTCCTCACTCAACTGGCGGGGGTCACCGATCCTCAAGAAAAACGAACTCGCATCGGGCACACCTTTATCGACTGCTTCAAGGAAGAGGCCAACAAAATCGAAAACGCCAAATTTCTGGCTCAAGGAACCCTCTACCCCGACGTCATCGAAAGCGGCGCCGCGCCGGACGGCCCGGCCGCGACGATCAAGTTGCATCACAACGTCGGAGGTCTGCCCGAGCAACTGGGATTCGAACTCGTCGAACCACTGCGTGATTTGTTCAAAGACGAGGTGCGGCGATTGGGCATTGAACTGGGCTTGCCGGAAGAACTTGTCTGGCGACACCCCTTCCCTGGCCCGGGCTTGGCAGTCCGCTGCCTAGGCGAAGTGACCGAGCCAAGTTTGGCGGTGCTTCGTGAGGCCGATGCAATCGTGATCGACGAGATCAACCAAGCGGGCCTGTATCGTGAGACATCGCAACTGTTCGCCGTGCTGCTGCCGGTGCAGAGCGTCGGCGTGATGGGCGACGCGCGGACCTACGAGAACGCGCTGGTGATCCGCTGCGTGAACACGGACGACTTCATGACGGCCGACTGGTCCCGACTGCCTTATGACGTGCTGGCTAAAATGTCGACGCGAATCATTAACGAGGTCTCGGGCGTCAACCGCGTCTGCTACGACATCAGCAGCAAACCGCCTGCCACGATTGAGTGGGAGTAACTTAATGCGGAAACCGGAATGCGGAGTGCGGAATTTGCGGTAGCACGCCGCACTCAAATCAACACTGCCCCACGCTCTAAACCCGAAACTAAAACCTTTCCCCTGTAAACTGTACCCTTTCAACTCTGCACCCAATGTCAAAACAATACATTTACCAGATGGTCGATCTGACCAAGAAGCACGGCGCGAAGGTTGTTCTGAACAACGTTTGGTTGTCCTTTTATCCCGGCGCGAAGATCGGAGTGCTGGGACGCAACGGTACGGGTAAAAGTACGCTATTGAAGATCATGGCGGGCATCGACAAAGAGTACGACGGTGAAGCACGTTTGACCGATGGCTTCACCGTGGGTTATTTGCCTCAGGAGCCCCAGCTAAACCCTGACAAAAACGTTTGGGACAACGTTCAAGAGGCCGTGGCGCCCCGGCGTGCATTGCTTGATCGGTTCAACGAACTGTCGGCCAAATGCGCCGAACCGCTCGAGGAAGACGCGATGCAAAAGGTGTACGACGAAATGGCTCGCGTCCAAGACCAAATCGACGCAACCAACACCTGGAACCTAGACCACGAAATCGAAATCGCGTTCGAGGTCATGAATCTACCGCCCAAAGAGGCGGACGTCACAAAGCTATCGGGCGGCGAGAAACGTCGCGTCGCGTTGTGCAAGCTGTTGCTCGAAAAGCCAGACCTGCTGCTGCTGGACGAGCCGACCAACCACTTGGACGCCGACAGTGTGCACTGGCTTGAGCGAACGCTACAAGATTACCACGGCACCATCGTCGCGGTCACGCACGATCGCTACTTCCTCGACAACGTCGCCGGCTGGATTTTGGAACTCGACCGTGGCGAAGGCCATCCTTTCGAAGGCAACTACTCATCCTGGCTGGAACAAAAACAAGCTCGATTAAAAGTCGAAGAAAAACAAAGCGAAGCCCGCCAGAAAGCACTCGCCAAAGAGATGGAGTGGATCAAAATGTCGCCCAAAGCGCGGCAGACGAAATCCAAGGCACGTATTAATAGTTATGAACAAATGCTGGCCGAAGACCAACGGGACAAAATCGAAGAGCTGGAGATCCAGATCCCGGCCGGTCAGCACTTGGGCGATGTCGTTATCGAGGCCACGAACGTCCACAAAGGTTTCGATGACAAAATCTTGATGGAAGACATGACCTTCCGCTTACCGCCAGGCGGGATCGTCGGCATCATCGGCCCCAACGGTGCCGGTAAAACGACGCTGTTCCGAATGATCACTGGCCAAGAAGAACCGGACGCGGGTCAGCTAAAAGTCGGCGAAACGGTCCAACTGGGTTACGTCGATCAGTCCCGCGACAGCCTCGACGCAGACAAGTCCGTGTACCAAGAAATTTCTGAGGGCAATGAAACGCTCGAGATCGGCAAGCGAAAAGTCAACGCTCGCGCGTACGTGAACCGCTTCAATTTTCGCGGCGCCGATCAAGAGAAAAAGGTCGGTGTGCTTTCGGGCGGTGAACGAAACCGAGTTCACCTCGCCAAGCTGTTGCGACGCGGCTCCAACGTGTTGCTATTGGACGAACCGACCAACGACTTGGACGTCGATACTTTGCGAGCCCTCGAAGAAGCAATCTTGAATTACGCAGGCTGTGTCGTCGTAACGAGCCACGATCGCTGGTTCCTCGACCGCATCGCGACTCACATTTTGGCCTTCGAAGGTGACGGGTACGTCCACTGGTGCGAGGGCAACTACCAAGACTACGAACACCAACGCCGCGAGCGACTGGGCATCAGCGAAGACGAACCACGTCGATTTAAGTACAAAAAGCTGGCAACTTAGCTAAGTAGCCATCACACTCCGTGTGATGCGCCCGCTTCTGACATCACACGGAGTGTGATGACTACATTTGTTCTCGATCGAATCGCGACTCACATTTTGGCCTTCGAAGGTGACGGGTACGTCCACTGGTGCGAGGGCAACTACCAAGACTACGAACACCAACGCCGCGAGCGACTGGGCATCAGCGAAGACGAACCCCGCCGATTTGAATACAAAAAGCTGGCAACCTAACCCCCGCCACCGATCCTCACAAGGAAATTACTCATGCGCCGACTGCATCTTCGCTCCGTCCTGTCCGTTTCGTTGCTGCTGTGTTTAGCGAGTCTTTGCTTGGCTATGCAACCAGTTAGTGATGGGGCACTGCAGCAGGAACCCGATGCGTTATTGGCTGGGACTAGCCGAGCGATTTGTTATTCCGGATTTCGCGATGGCCAGCACCCTGACCGGGGTGACGGGGCGAACAATCCGACTTACGAGCAAACGCTCGAAGACCTCAGAATCCTATCGCGAGACAACTATTTTCCGCTTATTCGAATTTACGACAGCGGCCCGAATTCCGCGATGGTTCTAAGGGTCATCCAAGAGAACCAACTGCCCTTGAAAGTAATGCTCGGCATTTGGCTGAAGGCTGAACTGAGCAATCACGCGAGCTGTGCTTGGCTGACCGAGCCGATTCCCGATGCGACTTTGGCGGCCAATAAAGTCGAGAACGCCAAAGAAATCGAACGCGGAATCAAGCTGGCGAATGCTTACCCTGACATTGTTGCGGCTGTAAATGTCGGCAATGAAGCATTGGTCGATTGGAACGACCATAAGGTCGCGACCGATTCGATTATTGGCTACGTCAATCAGGTCAAAGCCGCAATCGATCAGCCTGTGACGGTCGCCGAAAATTATCGCTGGTGGGCCGATCATGGGACCGAATTGGCGGCAGCAGTCGATTTCATTGCCGTCCACGTTTATCCGGTGTGGGAAGGCAAGGACATCGACGCGGGCATGGCCTACTCGATCGAGAACCTAAACGACGCGCGCAAGGCGCTACCGGAAAGCCGGATGGTGATCGCCGAGGCAGGCTGGGCCACCGTTGGGTCGGAGTTCGGCACGCGAGCCAGTGATGACAAACAAGTCCGCTACTACAACGAGCTGATGGCCTGGGCTAAAGAGAACAACGTGACCACGTTCTTCTTCGAGGCATTCGATGAATCGTGGAAGGGCGATCCAAACAACCCCATGGGCGCCGAGAAACACTGGGGCGTGTTCACGATCGATCGCAAAACCAAGCCAGTGATGGACAACATCTA
>CAZLFF010000017.1:28680-46427 GCA_964558755.1 uncultured Pirellulaceae bacterium | reverse complement strand
ACCGGCGGACTCAGCCAGAGAGTGGGTCAAAATTAACCAAGCGAACCAGTAGCACCATGTGGGCCCGTTATTTTTTCTTCTGAGCCCGTTTCTCCCGGAAGAAATCGGTAAGGATCTGCCCGCATTGGCTGGCGAAAATTCCGGAAACCATTTCACAGCGGTGATTGAGCCGCGGTTCGTGTAGCAGTTGGACCACGGAACCGGCTGCACCGGCTTTCGGGTCCATCGCGCCCATCACGACCGTTGGGATTCGAGCGTTGACGATGGCTCCAGCGCACATGGGGCACGGCTCGAGAGTCACGTACAGCGTGCATTTTTCGAGTCGCCAATCGCCAACCGATTCGGCCGCTTGTGTGATGGCGATCATCTCTGCGTGTGCGGTCGGATCGCGAAGTTGCCGCGTTTGGTTGTGAGCCGCGGCAATGATTTGCTGGTCACGAACGATGATCGCGCCCACCGGTACCTCGTCCACCTCCCGCGCGAGTCCCGCTTGTTCGAGGGCGCGCTTCATAAAATGTTCGTGCGGAAAGATATCGATGCTCATGGCGTATTCGTCTCGTTGGATTTGCGGTCCAGCGAGTGTAACGCTTGGCAGTGGTCCGTGGCCAGTTGGGTTAGCATTGCCCGCCAACAGCCGCCCGTAGTGAGGGCGTGCGGTAGTGAGTTCGTCGCGTAGTCTTGAAAGCCCAGCCGCTCATGGCTCTACTTCTTCAAGAACGGGAGCCAGCCTTTTTTGTCTGACCTGTCGCCCTGGTCCTCGGCTGCGTTCTCGGCGACACCTCCGGACAGCTTTATTGCGAGTTCTCCGATCGCATGTGTGATGCTTGCCTTGGGCGCCTGTTGCAGTAGCGGCACGCCATTGTTCCGGCATTCGGAAATGACGACGTAATTGTTTGGGATGCGAGCGAAAATTTCGCGATCGATTGTTTCCTCCGCTTTCGTGGAGCTGATCTGTGTCCCGTCCAAGCCTGCACGGTTCACAATGATCTTGACGGCCTCTCGGCTGTTATCGAATCGCTCGATCGAGTTCAGGATTCGTACCACGTTACGCAAGCACGGAAGGTCAAGTTGTGTGACTAGCAGGACGTGCTCCGCGGTTTCGATCGCGGCGCAGTCGAGCTCGGTGTAGCATTTTGAAAGGTCCAGTACGACGTGCGTAAACGATGCCTTCAGCAGCGACAGGACCTTCTTGAAGTCGGCGCTTGAGATCGAGTCCGTTTCTTCGATTTGAATTGGTCGCGGCAACAGGTAGACACCCGTTTCGTGTTTGGTCAGCGACTTGCGAAGCAAAGCCAAGTCCAAACGCGAGATGCTCTGCGTCACATCAAGCAGGGTGTACTCGGGAATCATGTCTAAGAACACATCCGCGTCACCCAAGGCCAAATCCAAATCGACTAGAGCCACACTGTTTTCTGGGTTCTGAGCCAACGCAACCGCGGTGTTAACCGCAATCGATGTGGTTCCTACTCCGCCTGATGATCCGGCCACTGCGATGGTGGTTCCTGCTTTGGAACTCGCGCCGCCCTCGCCAGAGGACCCCACGCGATCGAGTGCACCAACGAGTTCTTCGATTTCGACTGGTGAGTTCAGGAACTCGCGGGCACCTGAACGCATGGCCTTAAGGATGACTTGGCCGTCAGTGCTGGCGCTAATTACGATCACGCCTGACGAAGGGTGCTGACGAGCTAGGGACTCGACCAGTCGCAGGCCGGCCTCTTGGTCGCTGTCGATGTCGATGATCGCGACATGAGGAGTCGTCTGGGCGACGATTTCGGTGAAGAACTCATACCGCGAGCAATCCGCCTCGAGGAAGATTTTGTCCATACCGATGAGGTATTTCTTTAACACCTCACGCGACGTTTCATTTGGATCGCAAATTGAAATTCGTAGAGAACCGCTCATTTAACACCAGCCGAGTTGTGTTCCGATATTTTCATATTGTTTCGCGTTAGAGCGTCCGCGTCGCAGCTCGAATGAGATTGACAGCGAACGCCGCTCGACAAAACGGGTTAGCGAGTCTTTGAGCCGTTAGGCCATAAGAAACCGCTGCTCTCCGCGTCCGCAACATTTGAGCTTGCACGCCGAGACGATCCGTCGCTTGGGAAGTTAAACGAAGACTGGAAGTCTGCGTTTGCCGTGGTGCCATGTGGCACGCTCGACTGAGTATGGCCGATTTGGTTGTCGATGCCCGGGACAAAGTGTGGATTGTTGGCTGGCCCGTTGCCTCCGACAGGTTGTTGCATGTAGCTTCCATGCGACGGACCGTTGCGGAAGCTGTCATCGACTTGGCAATCTTCGCCACAAGCTGGCACTTCGAGGTGGCCATTGATGAATAGCTCATGATCCGACGGATCAGCTGAATTCTTGCCGGGACGAGTCGCGTCATTGACCAGCGAAGCGTCAATATCGTTGACGAACTGTGGGGTGATTAAGAAAACCAACTCGTTCTCACGTGTACGCGAGTTTGTTCGACGAAATAGCGGACCGAAGACCGGGTTATCCATCAACTTTGGAACACCCCGAATGCTGTTGTCACTGCGGTCTGCGTAGTCGCCAGCCAAAGCCAGAGTGTGACCTGCCCGCATACGAACGCCTGTGTTGACGCGTCGGATTCGAAGGCCCGGGACGCCAGCCACTGCCAACTCTTGGGCGATCTCGGAGACTTCTGCACGAACCTCCAGGCTCATCAAGCCTTGCCCGTGAACGAGCGGGACGATGTCTAGTTTTGTTCCAAAGGCACGGAACTCAACGTTCACTGCACCTAGGCCAGCGGCCAAAGGAATCGGTAATTCGCCCCCGGACAAGAATTCAGCAGGGCGGCCGTTTTGAGCGACCAAGACGGGTTCGTCCAAGAGGCGAGCGATGCTGCGGTCCTCTAAGAATCGGATCGCTGCGTTCAGACGAGTCGAGTCGCCAATGACACTGGCTGTCACGTTTGCGTCCGTGGAGGCAACAGTTCCGCCGATGTTCGAGATTAGGTCAGAGACACTAGAGATAATGTTGAAGTCGGGTCCGACGAGGCTCCAGTCGACGCCAATTTCACGCAACTTGTCACGAGCGACCTCGTAAATTTTCACCTTGATGGCAATGTTCTGTGAGCCGTTGACTTGCATCTGGTTCACGACACCGGTCGGGAAAAAGTCACGAGCGACGGACATGATGTTGCTGACCTGATCAGCACGAGCAACGTTGCCTCCTAGCAGAACGCCAGTTTGCAGTGCGTGAACACGAATGTCGGAATCGGGAAAGTGCGTGTCGAAAGCCATTTCCAGCTGACGAGTGTCCACGGTGACATGGATTCGAATCGTCTGAAGATTCTTGTCAGCATCACTGACCGTGATGGTTGAGATGCCGGGCTTGATACCTGAGATTAGGATTTCGTTTGGGGAAACGGGAGTCGCCGAAATGACCTCGGGGTTCTCGATCATCAGCTCGGGAACTTTGTAGTCGAACTTGAGTCGACGACTACTGCCCGAGATCAGCTGCACGGAGTCGACCGATTCGGTCACTTCAAAGCGACCTCCGTTGGCTTGTGCTGCAACTGCAACTTGGGTCTCGCAACCGAGCCCGACGACGGCAAGCATGACGGCTAGAAGTAACGTGTTTCGCATTTTCATCCGTGAGTCCTCGCGTATGGTGGAACTGCAGCGGCCGCGATTTGACGCGGAACGCTGGCGACCCATCATCCCTGAATGGCTTGAATGACACCGCGCCTGCCGTCCGCTAACGGAAGCAGGCTACAATCGTCATTGCTTCGAGCAAGCGTACAAAGCTCACTCCACGGATAGCTAATTCGAACCTACAAGGCCGGATATTGATCTTCTTCCGACTCAGGATCAATATCTTCGGAAAAGTTAGACTCGACCGGGCTTTCCCCTTTTAACATTACGGGTGCCGCTGAGTCGTTGTCTTTCGAGAATGCAGTTCGGGGACGGCGACCGGGCTCGAACTTGAACTCTTCAAAGTCATTTCCGACCCAAACGACCATCTTTTCGTGAGAAACCTTCTTCTTTGTCGAAGATTTGGTTGAAGTAGAGGTAGAGGCCATTTCGCCGCCTAGCGTCCGCTCGAGAATATTTTCGACTTCTGCTAGCTCTTCTTCAGTCGCCTCGTCGCCACGCATAACAAGCTTGATCGAGCCAGTTTTCTGAACGTAGACGATGTCTTCCGATTGCTTTTCGTTCACGAGAACACCGACGATCGCACCTCCTGCGTTGCCGCCTTCGCGTTTCGCGTTCTCAGTTCGCATGTTTGAACCAACTGAGAAGACTTGCAGGCTCTTTAGGAAGGTGCGTGATACGGTCTGAGTCTGGCCGCGGGAACGTTGCTTGAACAGTCCGATTACGTCGACGCGATCGCCCGGACGCAGCAAACCGGCAACGGTATCGTCACCAGAGACCTTAATCGCGACCACTTTGTAGCCGGGTGGAATGTCCATTCCGCGAGCTTCTTTGGTGGGAACGATGTCCGTCTTTAGAACTGGCAAACCCTTGCTCAGGCGAGTCATGATCGCCATGTCTTTGATCGTTTCTAAATCTCGGACCGCTTCCTCGGGAATGATCTTTTTGGGCCAGTTCTCAACCCGCACATTTTCCTCATTCAGGAAAGTTTTGTGGTCCAAGTAATCGACCGCAACAACGACTTGCCCCATTTCTTCCTTGGGCTGGACCGGTTGCTTGTTCTTGCCCATCACCTGCGTGATGCCGAGCGCCGCGATCAAGCCAAAGCCCAGCGACAGGGTCATTAGGACGAACGATTTCGATTTCATCGGATTACCTCAGGGATTACTTCTTACGCCGCAGGCTCAGGTGAGCCGAGAACGACAACCGGTTCAAACTGAATCGATTCCGACTCAGCATTAATTCACCCCGTCCACCGTCTTGGTTGTGCTCGATCCGTCCTAGATCTGAGAGGTGTGCTTGCACAGTAAACGCAAGCATTCATCTGAAAGTTTCGACCGGGGTCAGCCGCCGCTTGAGGGGGTGAGTGCAGCCCATTTTTTTATGAACAACTCACATAACCCCCAGCCGCCGTCGTCGGCGGCATATTCCGAAGTAATGCTCAGATCAGATCAACAATCCGTTCCAAGCGAAGTAAACGACAGTGCCGATCGCCAACGGAATTCCGTATGGCAACAGCTTCATTCGTGGCTTTCGCTCTGCCGCGATCTCAGCCAACTTCTCCGGATTACGGATCAAGAAGATCTCGTTCAGGATGAAGAAGAACTGGTCGACGTGCTTACGAACCTCGCCCGCGTGGATAACCATACCGACGGCAATGATTGCACCAATGACGGCAGAAAGCATGAATGAGTTGAAAGTGATGGTTGAGTGAACCCATGCGCCAATCGCACCCATCATCTTTACATCGCCAGCGCCCATGCCTCCGATCGAGTATGCGGGCAGTAGGGTGAGCATGCCGACGGCTGTGCCAGCGAGGCTCCACATAAGGCCCCAATGAGCGCCTTGCCCCGTGACGCCGTAGTAGACGCTGCTGAAGACCCAGCCCGCGATAATCATCGGGAAGGTCAATTTATTTGGAACGCGAAGTTCCTTACCGTCGATGTACGCGGCAACGATCGCGAATGCGCTGACGATCCAATAAACCCATGGTTCGTAAGCAAAAGAGAATGTGTTTTCCATCGTACTGCAGTCCTCGTGATCCCTGAAAATGTCGTATGGTCGCGCGTCTGGGTTCGTCATAGCCCAAGCGTTGACGGCGATTACAAGTTGGCCCACTTAGAATCGAGCCGCGAAAATATAGCTCCCGAAAGCAGAAATGACGGTCAAAAATACGCAGATTAGCTCGAAAGCTTGTTCGATATTGAGGGTTGTCAGGTCGGTTAACATTGGTCTGCGCCTTGCTGTGAGATGCACTTAAGTCATTCTGTTTTGGAAACGAAAGGAAGATTGAAGCATGTCGAAAATGTGGCGAGCGGCAGGCGACTACCCGCTACAAATCTAGGGTCAGTACATAACGATAGCCCTCGATAACGCGGGGTCATCGAGGGCTTCGTTGTCTCAGTGCGGCAATAGAGGAGCGTCACTTAATGTGGCGACCATATTGCAGCGAGTGGCGACTACAGGCCACCGTCGCTTTGCAGTTCGCTAGTGATGTTGGCGAACGCGCTGTTAACAGCGGTACCAAGGCTACCAATAGAAACCAAGCAAACAACGATGATCAGAGCCAACATCACGGCGTACTCAACAGCTGTTGGGCCGTCTTCTGATTCCATGAAATTCTGAACTTTAGAGATAAACTTTTTCATCTTGTCTTTCCTCCGACGGATAGGACGTTAACCCTTGCGGGCTTGAACCAAAGTGGTTCGATAATATGGGCTCGGCTAACCAGATGAATGAGCATCTGTCCTGCTTGAAGTTAGCTGTCCCGGAATAATGACCTTTCGTATGAAAAGTCGTGCAGGTCTAACGATTCGCATGCAAATTGCACGTGATTCTGTATGTATGGTGTGAGCGAAGGCTGCCTAGTTGGCGTTGATGTTGAAGCCTTTGGTGCCCGAAATGTCTGTCGTGATCTGAGCAAAAGCGCTGTTAACCGCTGTTCCGAGGCTGCCGATCGAAACCAAGCAGACGACGATGATCAGAGCCAACATCACGGCGTACTCAACAGCCGTTGGGCCGTCTTCAGACTCGATGAAATTGTGAACCTTTGAAATAAACTTTTTCATTTTGTGTACCTTCGACGAATAAAATGACCAAATTGGCCCGAATAAAGTGGCGGTTTGAATTGAATCCGCGTGCGGAACACCGGCCAATTCACAATGAGCGGGGTGACCGATGGCGTTCGATCGCTTTTCACTCTTGCTGTCTGAGGGAAAACTATGTCAGAGTCAGAGTTAGTCAAACGTTTAGGGTCAAGAAAGCTTGTTTTCTTTTTCCGATCGCAGAATCACTTCCGAATAAAGGTGTGCAAACCAAGTTGCTCTTTGGTTTGAACGTGCGAAAGAAAGGCAATGTTGCGAAAATGCAACAGGAACGTGACGACTAGATTGACCGGGTTGTGATAGTCATGTCGAATCGCATGGCAGGTCGCAGATCGGAAACGGTCAGCTTGTTTGTCGCGGGCCAGCTGCCGAGGCAAGCTTTCGGGTGGCTGACTGCAATCCACTCAGAATGAGACCAGCCAGTTTTGAGCTTTCCTCCGCGAAAACCCCTGCGAACCGCAACGTAGCGAACGCACTGACGGACTCAGATCGCCATGCCGGATTGGTTCTCTCAGGCCGACGCTTATCCTGATGCGTCACGAGAAATGCATGGTGCGGCGCGGTCCCTTGCCCAACGCATCATCAAGACCCATGACGTTCGTGCGGGATGGATCCCTCGCTGGAGTGTCTGAGCGTGGTTTCGAAAGATTCGCTAGTAGATGGCTGAATGCGACTGGTTCAAACGCCGGCGATAATACTTCAATCCGGCGATGAAGAAGCATGCTGCTGACGCAATGCCAAACCAAATGAGCGCGAAGTCAGGCGATAGTGCCATCACGATCGCCGTGGCGAACATCGTCACGGCTTGGAAATAGAACGAGCCCGACAGCATTCCGGCCTTGATCAGAAAAACCATCCCCGCGATCACCGCCAACAACGGCGCTAAGGATAAAACCTCAAGCTTTAATACCGCCTCAAGCGGATACAACGCGGCGACGCAGCACATTGCGGCTGCCCAGACGTGAGCGATCTGGCGTTCGACGAACATCACGGGGCCCATCTGGCGGCGGACGATCCAGAATACGATCGCCCACGCGCCCAGGCCAAACGTCCAAATCAACCAGTAGTGCAAACGGTTGTAGTTACCCAGTAAGAACATCGTATTGGTCGCGATGCTGACCATCAGCAGAATTAGGCTGTGCCAAATCCACAGGAGGCCCCAGTTCTCTAGAACGTCCGCATGATGTGTCTCGCGGAATACGCTGCCGATGATTTGGCCAAAACGCCCCTCGGTCGCCGAAACTGGTTCGTCTCGAAGAAATCGTTGAAAGTCTGCGGCCAAGCGGCGGGCGGTCGGGTAACGCAAGTCCGGCGGCTTTTGCAGGCAACGCATCGCGATCATCGCCAAGCTACGATTCGCGCGTCGGTTGACCGTTTGCGGCGCGATGGGATTCTGCTCGATCACCATCAGCATGGTGTCGACCGGCATCGCCCCCAAAAACGGCGGGCGCCCGGTCAACATGTGGTACAGAATCGCGCCCAAGCTATAAACGTCGCTCAGCGTCGAGACCTCGCCCCGGTTACTCGTGGCTTGTTCGGGGGCCATATAGGACGGCGTCCCCAGAACGGCGCCCGACCGAGTCAGGCTCGCGCGGTCCTGGGCTTGTTTGGCTAGGCCGAAATCTGCGACGTACGCGACACCCTCGTCATCGAGCATAATGTTCGAGGGCTTAAGGTCGCGATGCATGATGCCTTGGTCGTGAGCGTATTGGATCGCCTCGCTAACGTCGGCCATCACTTGAGCCGCCCGCCCGGCGGGCATTGGGCCGTTTGCTAGTCGGGAGGAAAGCGGTTGGCCTTCGATCAGCTTCATGCAAAAGAACATTCGTCCTTGGTGCTCGCCGATGTCGTAGATCGGAATGATGTGCGGATGGTTTAATCGCGCCACCGCCTCGGCCTCGGCCCGGAAACGCTGCCGTTCTTCGCCAGTCGCGAAGTCACCTTTGATTAGCATCTTGATTGCCACGGCTTGGTTGTCGCTGTGGCGAATCGCGTGGTAAACAACGCCCATCCCCCCGCGTCCGATCTCGGATTGCAGGCGATAGTTGCCCATGTCGAATGGTAATTTCAGCATGGGAGGCTGCGGGGCGGCGTTGGCCAGTGAGGACAGCGATCCCGACTCGTTGCCCGCGGCCTTGGTCACCACCAGCATGCCCCAAAGTTCGCGCAGATCATCGGCGAAGGCAGGATACTGACGCGCTGCGTCTTCGAGACTAAGCTCCTCGCCGCCCTGCATGCGATCGGCCAGTTCGCTGACCAGATTCGCGAGCGCCTGTTCGTGTTCTTCTTCGTCTGCCATCGAATTGGAGATCGATTCCGCCATGACTGTATCATAACACGAATCGAATGGCTCACGCAGCCACGATCGTTCGGTTGTCGTGCTCCGGTACAAAAAGAGCTCGCTCGATTTCCTAAGAGAGTGAATCGTCGGGCATCTGCTCGGTCATCATCTTTTTCAGCCGCCGAATCGCGCGCAGGTATCTCATGCTGGCCGCGGGCTCGGATAAATTGAGGGCCTCGCCAATTTCTTGATTGGTCAGGTGCTCGTAGTGCCGCATCACGATGATTTCACAGTCGCGTTCGTCGAGTTGAGCGATTGCGGCTTCGACTTTTTGAGCCAGTTCTTGCTGAACCGCAGCGGCAGCAGGGGTTAAGCGATCGTCACCCAATAGCGAAGCCAAATGGATGGAGGATTGATCGTACCCGCGAGGCGGCGCAAGCTGTTGTTCGCGATCAACCGACCGCTTGGCCGACACCCGGTGACGACGGTGGGCGTCGATGATGCGGTCTTTGGCGATCTGCCGCAGCCAGAGGTGGAATGGCATGATCGGTTCGTCTAGATACCGCTGCAACCGGCGGTTGGCTTCGACCAAGACATCTTGGACGACATCGCTTACGTCAATGCGGCGTTGAATCTTTTGGTCCAAACGCATCCGAATTAGCTGGCGGATCGAGTTCCGATGCTGGTCCATCAAATGATTGACGGCCGAAGCATCGCCATCGCGAGCTTGTTCAAGAAGCGGTTTCACGTCGTTTTGATCGGGCCACATGGCATCAGTATGCTCGAAACAGCACGCCGTGGCTACCGACACAGGAGCGAAAAGAGGAACGGGCCGGTTGGAATAATGTCGCACCGCGCTGGCGTGGCGTTGACATTAGCACGGCACGTAAACGTTTTTACCGCAAAGGCTTGGCCGCCACACTCGGTTCGATCAGCACGCAAATCGGAGCCGGCACTTGTTGAGTTTCCATGGCGTATTGAAGTGCTCCGGTTTTCTGATCGATCGAGAAAACGGCCAGCGTGTTCGAACGGGCTCCCGCAGCCAGTAGCCAGCGACCTGATGGATCAAGATTAAAATTGCGGGGCCAACTGCCACGAATCGATTCCTGCTCGACCAACGTCAGCTCACCGGTCGACTGATCCACCGCGAAGACCGAGATCGAATCGTGGCCTCGATTGCCGGAGTAAACGAACTTGCCCGAGGGGTGAACCCGCACTTCAGATCCACTATTGAATTTCTCGCCCGTGATCTGCGGTTTGCTTAACGCTGGAACGGTTTGCAGCAGTTCGAATTTGCCTTGGGAGGCGTCGTAGTTCAGAACCGACAGCGACATCGCCAGTTCGTTCACGACGTAGCCAACCGACAGTGACGGGTGAAACTTAAAGTGCCTCGGTCCGCCGCCGGCAGGAGTGTTCACGGATTCAAACTTCGACAGCTTTCCCGAATTCACATCCAGTCGATGAACAAAAATTCTATCCGCACCGAGATCGGGAATGATTACAAATCGATTGTCGGGCGACACGCCGGCCCAGTGTGGGTGGCAAGCTTTCTGTCGTCCGGCAACGACATTGGAAGGTTCGTCGTGTTCAATTTTCGTTGCAAGGTCACCGATTGATCCGTCATCGGCCAGCGGGTAGGAGGTAACCGAGCCTCCTGCATACTGAGCGCTGAACAGAACTCGACCAGTCTGGTCAACACTCACATGACACGCTCTGCCGTCACCTGTCGTCGTTTCGTTGAGTAATTCCAACTGAGGTCGTGTGTTCTCTCGCGAGACCCGCCAACTAGAAACACCGCCGCCGGTGGAATACAGCACTGGCAATGTCGGATGCATTGCCAAAAAACCTGCCTCTGTTCGCTCGGCAACCAACGAAGCAGGAGACAACTTCCCAGTCTCGTCGTCGAGGACAAGGTGATAGATCCCGCCCGGATCGGTCCCACCTGGTTCGCCCGTGCCAATCCAAACATCAATCTCCGCCGCTTGCGAAGTGGCGCAGAGCAACAAGACAAACGCAAAAAGCGCAGAACGCATGAAAGCAACGGTGCCGAAAGAGGACGAATGGTACATTTTGAAAAGTCGAATTCGTTGACGAAACATGGAAAACACAAGCGAATCACACAAAGGACCAACCAGAGACTTTACACTTTCCAGTGATAGCTTGCCGAGGCGTCGGCGACAATAAGGCGAGGTTTTCTCGGACGGCGCAATGCTAGAAGGCATTTCAAAACCGCAACCCGATACGTCAGCGAGGGATTTAACTTCGGAAAACGACGCGTCGGGTTATGAAAATCGGATTTTGAAATGCCCTCTAATAAAAAGCGGTTGGGTGGCACCGGCCAAACACAACGGTTTCATTACGCATCGGCAAACTTCAGCACGAAAATGCGAACCTTGTCGCCGGTGCCTTAACCCGTGCACTATTGCTGATCGGTTTGAGGATTCCGCGGAGTGCTATGACGGGAAGGACCAAAAGCCAGAAAGGTTTCACTGACCGGTAGTTTACCCGGCGTTTGGCGAGAAAGAACGGATCGGTTCGCTCGGTTCGTGGACGACGGGCGGAACCTCGAATAGACTGAGGCGGTTACAGTTTGGCTCGGCCTACGTTGCCGACTGCAACACCAAACGATTTCTGACCGTTGCCACTTCCACGATTTTCAGTCTTATGAGCCATCTGCGAGATCTAGTTTCCGAAACTGTTTCGTCCTTCAAAGAACGATACCAGACTGATCCGACTTGGATTGTGGCTGCTCCCGGTCGAGTCAACTTGATCGGTGAGCATATTGATTACAACGACGGATTCGTGATGCCCATGGCAATCGATCGGTACGTCGTGATCGCGGGCGGTCCCAGCGATCAGCCGGGGGCGACTCTTTATTCGGTGAATTTGGACGACGAATCCACGGTGCCTTTGGACGCCGATTCTCGCCCCGACTCGATGCACTGGTCTAACTATCCGCGTGGCGTCATCGCCGGCGTCGCCGCGTCTGGTCACGAGGTTCCACCCTTCAAAGCGGTCCTTAATTCCAACGTGCCAACCGGCGGCGGCTTGTCCAGCAGCGCGGCGCTTGAGGTTGCGACGGCGACGCTGCTGGAATCAATTCTCGGGTTCACGATGGACCCGGTGGAGAAAGCCCTGCTGTGTCAAAAGGCCGAGCACGATTTCGCTGGTGTGCCGTGTGGGATTATGGATCAGTTTAGCAGCGTCCTCTGCCAACTAGATCATGTGCTGTTGCTTGATTGCCGGTCTCAGACCTTTGAGCAAGTGCCGTTTATGATTGACGACTTGTCCGTGCTGATTACTAACAGCGGCGTTAAGCATGAACTGTCTAACGGTGAGTACGCGACGCGGCGGAAGCAATGTGAGGACGCGGTCGCCGCGATCGATGCCAGTTCCCTACGCGACATATCGATGGATCAGTTGCAGGCCAGTGAGTCCGCGATGTCGCCCGTCATTTTTCAGCGAGCCCGCCACGTCGTCAGCGAGATCGCTCGAACGGTCGCCGCGGCCGAGGCGATGAAATCCAGCCAGTGGCAAACGCTGGGTCAGCTGATGTACGAGAGCCACGAATCGCTCAGCAAGGATTTTGAAGTCAGCTGTGCGGAGCTTGATTTGCTGGTAGAGCTGGCACGTGAAACGCCGGGCGTCCTCGGCTCGCGCATGACCGGCGGTGGCTTCGGAGGTTGTACCGTGACGCTGGTCAAAACCGATCAGCTGGATGCCGCTATGTCGGCGATCGCCGAAAAGTACGCCGCGAAAACAGACATCACGCCAGCGATGTTCGCAACGCGGCCGTCTCAGGGTGCCCACGCGGTTGAAGCCGTCAATTCCGGTGTTTGAGTGACGCGCGGCCGGGGTCTTGGTTGTCACCAGTTCGACGTGTGAGCCAGTTACGCTTATGTCGCGTTTGCTTGAGCTCGCATGAACGCCAATGCTTGGGCGGCCAGCTTTTCTTCGCTATCGTACATTCGACGCCAGATTTTAGTGGCAGCCGCGATCTCTGGGATGCCGGTGCCGAAGGCTTCAACCGTTAGCCAGCCGTCGTAGTCGATTTCCTTTAACGCACTGAACGTTTCGCTCCAGCGAATGTTCCCCGTTCCAGGTGTACTGCGATCGTTCTCGCTAATGTGAACATGAGCAATCATGTCGCGGTTGTTGACGATTGTATCGCGAACGTTTTTATCCTCGATGTTGGCGTGGAAAGTGTCGTACAGAATGCGACAGTTGGGATGGTCAACTTGGCGAGCAAAATCGGCCGCCTCGTCGTGGTGCGTCAAAAAATAGTTCTCGAATCGATTCAGGCATTCGATCGCCAACGTCACGTTGGCCGTGGCCGCGTGTTCGGCCGAAGCCCGCATGGCTTCAACGCCCCACGCCCATTCTTGTTCGGACGGGCCTCGCCCCGAGAACTCACCGAGGGCCGAATGGAACGGGCCAGCCAACATCCTTGAACCGGCATCCGCCACACAGTCGATCGCGCGGCGGTTTTCGTCAATTGCTTTTTGCCGGACCGATGCGCTATCGCTGATCGGATTGTTGTCCGCCGTGCGAATCGTGACGGCCGTTCGCTCCAAGCCGATCTCGTCGAAGCAACGACTCCACTGGCGGTAATTCAAGTCATAGTTGTAGAGCGGGATCTCGACGCCGTCGTAACCCATTGCCTTGAGCGACTCAATCACCGGCATCAGCGAGTCGTCTAGCTCGCCACGCCACAGCAATAAGTTCATCCCAAATTTCATAGCGTCACGCCGTGTGAATGGCTCGGTTATTTACCGCCAGAGCCGCCTCGAGCATGATCTCGGACAGCGTTGGATGAGCGTGGCAGCACCGCGCGAGGTCTTCGCTGGAAGCGCCGAAATTCATTGCGACCGCGGCTTCGGAAATCAAATCCCCCGCGCGAGCGCCGATGGCGTGAACGCCCAAGATTCGATCCGTCGCGGCGTCGGCCAAGATCTTGATGCGCCCGTCGGTGTCTCCGATTGCTCGGGCGCGGCCATTGGCACCGTAGGGGCAGGCGCCTTTGTTGTACTTGATGCCGGCGTCTTTTAGTTGTTCTTCGGTTTTTCCGACGGAGGCAATTTCTGGGTGCGTGTAAACGACGGCTGGGATCACGTCGTAGTTAACGTGCCCATGGCCTGTCACGATTTGTTCGACACAGGCGATGCCTTCCTCGGACGCTTTGTGGGCCAGCATCGCGCCGCCGATGCAGTCCCCGATCGCGTAGACCCCGGGAACCGCCGTCTCAAACTGCGGATTGACTTGCACGAAGCCCCGATCATCGGTCTGGACGCCAATTGTTTCCAAGCCAACGTTGCGAGAATTCGGGACGCGACCTGCCGCCGACAGGATTCGATCGCACTCGATCGGTTCCTCGCCCTTGCACTTGACGATGCACTTTCGCCCATCACGAGTCGCGCTTTCGACCCACATGTTGGTGCGGAACTGGATGCCCTGTTTCTCGAATTCGCGAACGGCCAGTTTTCCGATCTCACGATCCATTCCGGCCAGCGGTTGGTCGGTGCCTTCGAGCACGATCACGTTCGCACCTAGGCGGTTCCAAACCGAGCCCAGCTCCAAACCGATGTAGCCACCGCCGATCACGACTAGGGTTTTGGGGACGCCCGGCCAAGACAACGCGGACGTGCTATCGCCAATCAGATCGTCGTCCATCTCAACACCCGGCAGTTGCATGGGCGAGCTACCGGTTGCGACGATGATGTGTTTCGCGGCGATGGTTTCGCCCGACGACAGTCGCACCACGTTGGTCGAACCCTCGCGCTCCAGAGTTCCGCGAGCCACAAACGTGGTGACCTTGTTTTTTTTCAGCAGCATGTTGATGCCACCGGTCAGCGTATCGACGATCTTTTCCTTGCGATCCATCATCTTGCCTAGATCAACGGTCAGCTTGGTCGCCGAAATTCCGTGTTCAAGCATGTGGTCACGCGCCTCGACCAGCAGGTGGCTGGATTCAAGTAACGCTTTGCTAGGGATGCAACCAACGCGTAGGCAGGTTCCGCCGAACTGCGGGTTTTCGTCGATGACCGCCGTGTTGAGTCCCAGTTGGGCGGCGCGGATAGCGGCGACGTAGCCACCTGGCCCGCCGCCAAGGACGAGGAGATCAAAGCTGTGATTGGCCATGTTGATGTTAGCGATGGATGGGTGTGAAAAAGCGATGCCCGGAGTGATACCCCGAGTTCGCAGATGTTGGGTCGGTTAAGGTTCAGCGGATTGAGCGACGGAGTTCAGCCCCGTGCGTTCTTTTTACACTTCTAAGAACAATCGTGCGGGCTCTTCTAGGACTTCCTTGATTGTCTTCAAGAAGCCAACTGCTTCTTTGCCATCGACGATCCGGTGATCGTAGGTCAGGGCAACGTACATCATGGGACGGATCACGACCTGACCATTTTCTGCGATCGGGCGATCTTGGATCGAGTGCAGGCCAAGGATTCCGCTTTGCGGTGGGTTGACGATGGGGGTCGAGAGCAAGGAACCGTAAACGCCGCCGTTGCTGATCGTAAACGTGCCGCCTTTCAAGTCCGCGGGCTTGATTTTGTTGTCCTTCGCGAGGCCGGCGAATCGACCGATCGTGCGTTCGACATCGGCGAAACTAAGTCGTTCCACATTTCGGAGGATTGGCACCACGAGTCCTTTGCCGCCACCGATCGCGATCCCGATATCGTGGTAGTTTTTCATCACAATGGTTTTGTCGCGGACCTCCGCGTTGATCGCTGGAAAGCGACGTAGACCCTCGACGACTGCTTTGGCGAAGAAGCTCATGAACCCTAGCTTCACCCCGTGCTTGGCCTGAAAAGCGTCTTTGTACTTGGCCCGTAGTTCCTTGACCGGTTGCATGTTGATTTCGTTAAACGTCGTCAGCAACGCCGCCGTCTGCTGAGCCTCAACCAACCGTGATGCGATCGTGCGACGGATCATGCTCATCGGCACCGCTTGTTCCTCGCGTTCGGGGTGCTCCAATCCAGAAGCAGCCCACGCATCCTCGTTGCCCGCAGGCGAGGTCTGCTGTGGCGTCGGCGCAGGTGCAGGTGCAGCTGGCGCCGTTGGGGTGACCAGACCCGGGTTGGCTTGAGCCGACACGGCAAAAGAATCGGCAGCCGGTGCGATGTTGGATTCCACGTGTGGCGCCGATGAGTTTTTGGCGGCTGGATTTCCTGGCACTAGCCCGTTCGCCTCGACGAAGTTCAGCACGTCTTCTTTGAGCAGTCGGCCGCCGGGCCCCGTGGGTTTGATCGCGTCGGCCGAGATCTGATACTCGGCCAAGACTCGTTCTGCGGCAGGCATCACGATTCCTGCTGAAGCGTGACTCGACTGAGTCGCCTGGGTGGGCGGAGCAGCGACGGCCGCGCTTGTCGAGGCAACGGCTGCTGTTGCGGTTGGTTCCGTCGCGGCGGCACCGGACGAGGCAGCCTGTCCATCGGCAGGTGCCAACACGCACAGCACGTCACCCACCTGAGCGAATTCACCCTCGGGGACACGGATTTCTTGAAGCACTCCGTCCTGTTCGGCTTCCAGTGTTTGAGACGCTTTTTCTGACTCCAGCTCGACCAGCTCCTCGTTTTGTTTTACGAGGTCCCCCACCTTTTTTAGCCAGCTGGCGACCTGGACTTCTTGGATCGATTCGCCAAATTCGGGCACCTTGAGTTCAAACATGATCGTCTCGGTTGTCTTGAATGGGTGTGTTTAGTTGTCGGAAGGAATCAGGTTCAATGGATGGTGATATGTTTTTTCGCAGAACCGGTCAACGGACAGCGGCTTGGCGATGCTTGGTGGTCACGCAGGTTGTCGGGCAATAAGTTACGCTTGCTGCTCGGTCGCCGCTGCTGTTTCCCCTGTCGCCCACGCCAGCAGTTCCGCGTGCTCCAGTTTGTGTGCATTTTTGGAGCCCGTCGATGGGCTGGCAGATTCTGGTCGGCAAACCACCTGCAATGGCCAGCGTTCACCCAAGCCTTGTTCGTCCCATTTCACTTTCATCGCGTACCAAGCGCCCATGTTCCGTGGCTCTTCCTGGACCCAGTAAACGGGTGTCCCAGCTGGGTACGTTTCGAGGGCCGCTTCGATTTCTGAAAACGGTTGCGGGTACAGTTGCTCGACTCGCAAAACCGCGAAATCGTTGCTGTTTGACTCGGCACGTCGCTTCAGCAAATCCACCCCGATTTTGCCACCGGTCAACAAGATTCGCTTAGGCTCCGTGGCACCCGTTACGACCTCATCGACCAGCAAACGCTTGAACGTTCCCGCGGCAAAATCTTCCAGCGGCGACATCACCATTGGCTCGCGCAGGAGACTTTTGGGAGTGAACACGATCAGCGGTTTACGCCATTTCTTTTTGACTTGGCGGCGGAGCAAGTGGAAGTGCTGAGCCGCTGTTGTTGGGTACGCAATCTGAATGTTGTGCTCGGCCGCCGAAGACATAAAACGTTCGATGCGAGCGCTACTGTGCTCGGGTCCAGCACCTTCAAAGCCGTGAGGCAGCAGCATCGTTAGACCGCTTAGACGCCCCCATTTGTCTTCCGCGCTGCAGATGAATTGATCGACAATCACCTGAGCCGCGTTGAAGAAATCGCCGAACTGTGCTTCCCAGATGGTTAGCGAATCGGGCATGTCCAGGCTGAACCCGTAATCAAAGCCCAAGACGCCTGCCTCACTGAGCGGGCTGTTGATGATTTCAACGGCGGCCTGATCGTTACTGATGTTCGCTAGCGGACAGTACGCTTGGCCGTTTGT
>CAZLFF010000017.1:3148-28670 GCA_964558755.1 uncultured Pirellulaceae bacterium | reverse complement strand
CCGCGGCCACAGTCCTGCCCTGAAAAGCGGACGGGGTGGCCTTCGGTGGCCAAGGTCCCCAACGCGGCCAATTCCGCAGTCGCCCAATCAACCGATTGTTTGCCGTCCGCCGCCGCGCCACGTTTGTCGTACACTCGCTGCAGTTTCCGGCTCAGTGCAAAACCCTCGGGCAGTTCAGTCGAGCGACGAATCACGTGCGATAGCTGCTCGAGCGGCACGCCGGTATCGACGTCCTCGTCCGGGTTCTCTTGACCGCCCGTGTAGTCCTTCCACTGGCCGGTCAGCGTTTGTGTATCGGGTGTGAACTCTTTCTGTTTGGCTTCGTCGAACTCGATTTGAAGTTTCTCGCCTCGAGCGAATGCCAGCCGGTTTGCTTCCTGTTCCGTCACGCCGTTCATTTTCAACAGGCGCTTCATGTAGCTGTCGCGGATCGTCGGTAGCTCGTCAATCGTTTTGTACATTACGGGCTGAGTGAATCGCGGCTCGTCACTTTCGTTGTGACCCAGCCGTCGGTAACAGTACATGTCGATGACGACATCGCGTTGGAATTCACGTCGGAACTCCATCGCGAGGTTCACCACCTGAGCCACCGCCTCGGGGTCTTCACCGTTGACGTGAAAGATCGGGATTTGCAACATCTTGGCGATGTCACTGGCGTAGGTGGACGAGCGGCTTTGTTGCGGATCGGTCGTAAAGCCGATCTGGTTGTTGACGATCACGTGCAGCGTGCCGCCAACCTTGTAGCCATCCAGCTGACTGAGGTTCAGCGTCTCTTGCACGACGCCCTCCCCTGCGAACGCCGCGTCGCCGTGGATCAGAACGGCCATGACTTCGTTGCGATCGGTGTCGGCCGCGCGTTCTTGTTTGGCTCGGCAGCGTCCCAGCACCACTGGGTTAACGAACTCGAGGTGGCTGGGGTTAAAGCACAGCGAGATATGAACCTTGTTGCCTTTGCTGGTTTGCCAGTCGTTGCTGTACCCAAGATGATACAGCACGTCGCCGGCGCCTCGGTTATCGTCTGGGTTCGGGTCGTCGAACCCCCAGAAGATGTTCGTGGCTCGTTTGCCCATCACGTTGGCCAGCACGTTCAAGCGGCCGCGGTGCGCCATCCCCAGTACGACTTCCTTGACGCCGTGGTCGCCGGCTTTTTCAAGTGCAAGATCCAGCAGCGGGATCAGAGTTTCTGCACCTTCGAGCGAAAAGGTTTTCGCACCGATGAATTTTTTACGCATAAACTCTTCGAAGATCACCGCATCGGTCAATCGAGTCAGAATGCGCATCTGCGTGTTGCGGTGCAGCTTCATTCGGTTCATCGACGACTCCATGCGACTGACCAACCACTCGCGCACGCTGCGGTCGTCGATATGCATGAACTGAGCCCCAATCGAACGGCAATAAGTTTGCCGCATCACGTTTAGGACATCGCCGAGTGTGCGAAAGTTTTGCCCTTCGATCGTTCGAACCGAAACCTGGCGTTCGAGATCAGACTCTAGCAACCCGTAGGACCCCAGCGAGAGTTCGCTGTTTGTCTCGCGCGGCCGACCGAGCGGATCGATCCGAGCCTCCAGGTGACCTCGCACGCGAAAGCCACGTACCAACTGGTCGACGCGGTCTTGCAGTTGAGCAACGGTGACGTGATCGGGGTTGTCGCCCGCGGCCTGGACCGGATTGCCATTCGCATGAGTCCTGCGTGCGACTGCCCCGTTGCTTGACGGGGCTGCAATGCCGGTCGTCGCAGCGGTTGCGGAACCGGGCACACGTGGCAGATCCGAGCGGTCGAAACCTTCGGCGTCGGGATCGAACGTCTTAAAGAACGTTTGCCACTCGGCGGGCAGCGATCCGGGATCCTGCTGGAAATCATCGTACAGGCTATCGATGTAAGCCCGACTGAATACGTTCATTTGTCAAACTGCCAATCAGCGTGTTGGTCCCGTAGAGCCATTTCCTTCGATCCCACGATTAAACCTAGAGGCGTTTCCTAAACCGTCAATAATCAAGCCGCTAACGACGCCCCGAAGACGGGCAAAATGCTGAGGAATGAGGTCCCCTGCTGACGTGTTGGGTTCAGAAAGCTGGTTTTGAAAACATCTCTAGTAGCACTGTATCGAAATGCTCTTGCTACGGCTATCGCGCGATGGCGGAAAAACCGACGAATTGCGGTTTTTTGATTCATCGAGGAACCGGACAGGATTCGCGGCTATGGTCCGTTCGAGTCCCCTGCCGCGCCCGACAGGGTTGCTGACCTCAGCGAAGCCCCCTCGAACGGAATCAATCCAGTAACCGTCACAGCTTAACTGGCCATTCAGCTGGCGTCCTTGCGTTCGTCAGTGGCTTTCAACGGGGACGCGAATCTCGATCGGTCGCTCGTTCGAGTTCGCGCTAAAGGTACGTTGCTTCGATACGCCACCCCAAACCCAACAGGCGGTTAGCTTCAGAAAGCGAATTGCAAACACATAGCCCACCGTCTCTCGCGATCGCTTTTTGTGCGCGTGGTAGGAGGCGAGGTTATCTGGGTTCACGGCCACCAGTGCGTCAGGCTTGCCGCTGTTCGCCATGCTGCGAATCACAAACGGCAACAGCCGCGAGTACACTCCATGTCCGCGCATGTCTTTGGAGATCAACGCCGAACAAAGCCAGGTTTGATTGTTCGCCAGCTGCAAACGAACCCCCAGCTCATTCTCGTCAAAGCATTCGGTCGCGGCCCACATGCCGCCGGCCAACTGGCCATCGACTTCTGCCGCGAATGCGTGACATTGTCCGCTGGAATACTCTCGCCGAAAGTACGTCAGCTGCTCGACCGCTTGGATTTGTTGCTCGTCGTCGCATTGAAAAACGGTCACCTGACCTTCCGCCGCCGGTTCGCTTGGATTGTCCATCCGGAAAATGACATAGCGACGTGTTCGAAACAGCCACTGCGGCACAACACGATTGAACGCGATCGCGAACGAATACCGCCAGCCAGTTTGTCGAATTCGGTTGAGCAATTTCATGCCGCAGATTCGTGTCATGAGTTGTGTGACGCGGAAGACCAACAAAGGGCCCCCTGCCGACGCGATAGCGTAACCGGTGGACGGTATTCGGCGCACAGCATTTTCGTGTCTGAATACCCCCCAATATTACAGGGGTTTGGTGATGGTGTCTTTGCGGGGCGGCGTTCTTCGAGGCTGAACTGTCCCGATCAAGCTGTTAGACTGGGAGTTCTCCTGCTTCTGTCCTACCGCCCCAACAGCTTGGCCCATCAATGTCTCAACCGTCCTTCTTCGGCAAGCGTCCATCCCGAAAACGTGAACGTGCAACAAGTCGACTGAACTTCGGAAGCCTTGAACCACGCAAGTTACTGGCGACCGTGGTCGCGGATTATGTTGATGACTACACAACGCAGGGGCCGGCAGGCGGCTGGCAGTATCTGTGGAATGAGAACGGTGAATTCGGCTCGCCCACTGACTACTCGGCGATGGAGTATCAATCATGGCGATATCGCCCATCGTCGACAACTGATTATCCCTATTTGGGAGCCATGTTCGCTCATCCGGGTTCCGGAGTCGATGAAGCCGACTCGGGAGGAATCGATCGTTATGCGATTGCTGCGTTCACTGTCAGTGAAGCCGGCCTGTACGAAATCACGGATAGCCAAGTCACTCGTGATGGCCCTCATGGTGACGGGATCGAGGTGGCCGTCCATGTCAACGACCAGCCGGTGTCGCAGCTGCTGAATTTAGCTCCAGCGAGCTCGGGGGACTTCGATACTGTGTTGGGTAACCTCGCAGCGGGAGACACAATCTACGTCGGCCTCGGACCCGACGGCCCGGGTTCCGGCTCTGGGAAAGGACAGGACGGAGTCGGTTTTGACTTTTCGATTTCCCTTGGCGCGACGGCACCGGTTTCGGTGACTGTGGATTTGGAGACGCAGCGTTACTTGGGTGACGTGTCCGAATTGGACCGCGACAAGTACTTCACCTTCCACTCCGGCGCAGCGACGGACTCGCAGATTAGCGAGTTCCGATCAGAGTACGATGTCGAGTTTGGTCGACAGTTCTGGGGGCCGCTGCCGTACGCAAAGAATCAAACCGGACAGGTCGGTGTTTATCCAACGCTGACTCCTTCGACCGATCAGTCCGTTCGGCCAGTGACTCAAATGGTTCAAACCGGCCACCCGCGGGATGCCATACGTTACGACACCGACGTCCAAGCGGCCGCCGATTGGGCGACGACTTATTACACCACGGTTGTGAACGAAGTTCCCGAATTCTACGAACCGATTAACGAACCGTTTGTGCACGCGGGCGACAGCGAGTTCGCGGATGCTCCCAGCACCGAGGCGATGCGGCTGAAGATGGCCGAGTTGTACGCCGCCATTGGGCAAGCCGTCGATGAAACGCCGGCTCTGGCGAACATGAACGTCGTCGGATACTCAAGCGCGTGGCCGTCGATGGAGCTGTGGGATTTTGGCCACTGGGATTCACGTCAGAAGATGTTCATGGATGTCGCAGGCGAGTATATGGACGCTTTTTCAGTGCATCTGTATGACGGCATCAATGTCACGGGCCAGAATTCTCGGCGATCGGGGAGTAACTCCGAAGCGATTCTTGATTTGGTTGAAACGTATAGTTATGCGAAGTGGGGCGTCGTGAAGCCGCACGCGTTGACGGAATACGGTGGGATTGAGCAGGGTTACGGTGATACGTACAGCGATATCAGATCGGCCCAAAGTCTCCGCTCCATCAACCACCTGCTGTTCAATTTTCTTGAACGAGAGGATGACGTCTTGATTAGCATCCCGTTCATCACTGACAAGTCAACATGGTTCTTGAATGCAGCCAATAACTATGAGCCGTACGGTCCAGCGCTGTGGCGACCGACGGGCCCCGATGGCACCGGTCCGTTTGAGTACACCTGGCGGATCCATTTTTTTGATCTTTGGAAAGACGTCCAGGGTGAGCGCGGGGTGATTAAGACCTCTGACCCGGATGTTCAAGCCCAGTTGTTTATTGATGGTAGCACAGCTTATGTCGCGGTAAATAATTTGGCCGACAACACTCAAATGCTGGACCTTGAATTCCTGTCTGGGTTGGCTGGCTTGCAGAGTGTTGAGATTCGAGAAATGGAGATCCCGGCCGATGCGTCATTGCAGCCGGTTTACACGGAAACGACACAGGTGACCGCGCCCGAAAGCGTTACGCTTGATACAGGCGGGACCGCAGTTCTGGTTTATAACTTTGATGCGCCGATCGAATTCAATAAGTCCGTTCAATCGGAAAAATACTACACCGGCAAACATCTTCAGCCGATCGTTGCAAATCAAGCAATCACGTTCGACTTCGACGGCGTCCAAACCGCCAGCGAAGGCGAGGGTGTTTTGCGGATGAGCATCGGACGAAAACACGATCGTTCGAAAGCACCTGTGGTGACGGTCAATGGCACTAACGTGGATGTTCCCGTCGACTGGAAGGGTTACGACCAAGCCAATCGCGATGACTTCTTTGGCATGATCGAGATTCCTGTTCCGATCGAGTTGCTCGCTGCCAACAACACGGTCTCGGTTACTTTTCCAGACAGCGGCGGACGAGTTAGCTCGATGATTTTGAACGTGGAATCGGTCGATGCGATGGCCGAGCCGCCGGTCGTGCAGTCAGTTGTCATCAATGGCAGTAGCGGTCAAGCCCTTGATCGGCCGGACTTGGTGAATTCATTCGTAGCCGCCTTCGACGTGGACGTCAGTGTCGGCGCGGGGGATCTAACGATTCGCAACGACACGCTCGGCGGGACGGTGATTGACTCGTCCAGTTTGGCGATGGGCTACGACCCAACGACTTACACTGCGGCGTGGGGATTCGGTAGCCTGACGCTTGATCCCGCGTTTTACTCTTTTGAGTTATCGGGCGACATCGTGTCGGCACAGGGTGGCGCAAGTATGGACGGAGGTTTTGTGGAACAGGTCTACATTGCTGTTCCGGGTGACGCGAATCTGGACGGGCAAGTCGACGTGTTAACCGACGCTGCCGCGCTTATTACTCACCTCGGCTCTACCGATGAGGCAACATGGGCTCAGGGTGATTTCAACGGTGACGACAGTGTTGACGTGCTGGGTGATGCGGCGATTCTTGTTGCCCATCTAGGACAGTCCGTTATGCCACCGGCGGTAGCATCGGTTGCCGCTTTGGCCGCAGGTGATAGCCAGCTAGATGCAAACGTGGGGTCACTCCCAGTCGCGGACGTTTCGGTTGTCGAGCCGGCCAACATGCTTCGGAAGGAATCGGCAGACAACGAGACCAACGGCCGGCCAATGCCAACCGCTGAACTCTCGCTCGCCGGTAGCCAAGAATTGGACGCCGTGTTTGAGTCCGACAGCCTGCTGCAAGGCTAATGGCGTTTTAGGGAAAGTATGTCGCTCGTTATTCGCGGCTGAAGCGTTTGACGGCGCGTGCGATGGAAACACCAATTGTTGCGCCGATGGCTCCTAAGACGAAAAACGCGCCGGCACGAACAGATCAGGAAGCGACATGCGTTCGTGGCTGCGAAGTTGAAACCGACCACTAGAAGCCCTTTCGCTTGGCCGATGCCCCGTTTGGATCCGGCCGGTAGGTTTGCTGCAGCGTAAAGCGGGACGCTCAATCCCTTTGTTTTCCCTCGAAACTTAGCTGTTTGTGGGGTTTTTGCCGGGTGGCGAGGGATTGATTGAACATTCAGATTGGCCTGATAGGATATTCGTGGGCGAGCGGAATCGACGGAGAGGCGAACCCACCCTATGCATCATGATTCGGACTGCCCGTGTATCAGAACAAAACTCCCGTCCGCGCGGTTGAGGAATCCTCCACACCTTCGCTAGAACTTTCCGCTACCGTCGGTGTGGAACCTAAGGTACCTTCTGTCAGTCAAGATGGTTTCTTCCAAGAAATCACTGCGCCGCAGTTTTTGGCCTGGTTGATTGCGGTTGGGTTTCTGATTGCCCTCGTCGCGTGGTACCTCGAGGACTTTGGACGCTGGCTCTTCTTGCAGTGGCAGCGACTTTGGGGTGGAGCGAATAGAAATCGCCACCAAGCCCTGATCGAAATTCCTGTTTGTTCTGGTCAGGCCGCGTTGTTTCCGGCGATCGACGAGACGCCGCTCAAACGGTCCGTGTCGCCATCGTTGGCTGCGAGCGTGCCCGTTCAATTTGTTGCCTCTGATCGCAGCTCCGGGACTTACCAACAAGTCGACCAAGAGCCGAAATATGATTCGCCGGTCATCGAAGACGCGGTTCAGGAATCTGAATTGATCGAGCTTCAGGCTTCCTTTGCAGAACTTGAATCCCGCTCTGGTTCGTTGGAGGAACTCACACAATCACTTCAAAAGAAACTCGACACGGCAGAGTTAGAGCTGAAGGAGCAGCATGAACGGAATCTCGCCGCTGACGTGCGATTCAACGAAGTTGAAAACCAAAACCGTCAACTGCAACAGCAGCTTGCCGACGCGACTGCAAACAACGACGCCTTAAACATCGCGAATGATCGAATCGCGTCACTGGAACAAGATTTAGGCGCGAAGTCCGAGGAAGTTATCAAACTGCAGGCCGCGATCGATGACGCGATCTCACGCGGATCGGAACGAGCCGATTCGTTGACACAGCAGTTCGAACTCCAGCGTCAAGAACTGGCCAGCGACTTGGCCGAAGCCCGAGATCAGGAAACTCAGACTCAAACGCAGCTGTCCGACGTGACCGAGCAACTGAAATCGCTGACGCTTGCGGTTGCTCAGGCGGAGCAAGGGATGCTCGACCAAACTAGCCTCGCCGATCGCCTCGGTGATGAGAACGCGGCACTGAAAGTCTCTTTGAAAGATGCGGAATCTCGATTTTCTCGGGCGGAGGATAACGCGAAACAATTTTCGAAAACGAACGCAGATGTCCAAGCCAGATTGCAAGAGGAAATCGCTGGCCGGCAGGAGGCATTGAGGGAACTCGACTCGGCGGCACAGGAAATCACCGACCTGCGGCGAACGTCCAGTGACTTTGAATCAAAACTCGACCTCCACGCCAGCGAGCACCGAGAGGCGGTCGCCGCACACCAACAGGCGGTTGAAAAACTACAAGCCTCGCTCGCGGAAGCCAAATCAAACGGGGCTCGGTTTGAGATGTCCTGCGGTGAGCTGAACGCCAAGATTCATGAACAGGAATCGCAGCTTGCGGCATCACAACAGGAGGTTGCGAGGCTTGAATCGGAGCTGACCTCGCAGTCCAATGATGTTCAAATCGAACTCGACTCGGCGAAACGGGAGGTCGCGGATCTGCGGCAATCGTCCAGTGACCTCGAATCGAAACTCAACGTAAAGGCCGATGAGTACCAACAGATGCTCGTTGCGAACCAGCAGGATGTTGCAAGACTTCTGGCCTCGCTGGAAGAAGCCAAATCAAACGAGACTCGGCTCGAAGTTGCTTGCGGCGAGCTGAACGCGAAGATCACGGAACAGGAATCGGAACTTGCGGCATCACAACAGGAGGTCGCTAGGCTCGAGTCGGAACTGACTTCGGCGTCCGAGAATGCTCAAGCCGAACTCACCGATGCCCTGAACGATCTCTCGCAGGAACAGGCACTGCACGGTCAGCTTCAAGAGGTCGCGCGGCAGGACCGTGCGGAACTCGCGGTACAGGTGGCCAAGTGTTCGAAGCAAGAAGCTCGGCTGGCGGAGCTTGAAGAGCAGGTGAAACAGTCCGATCAGGAACTCGCCAACGCGGCTGGTCTGCTGGAGCAAGAGAAGTCGTCCATGGCGGAGGTCGTTCAGCATCATGCGGCTGAGCTAAGCGACTTGGTTTCTGCCAACACGGATCTCGAAACGAACCTCGTGACACTCCAGCAAAAAATTCAGGCAGCCGAAAGCCGGCAGGCTGAGACGGAGGAGTTGTTGGCGACCGAGAAATCAGCAAACGCTGAACTAACAAGCGTATCGCAGCAACTGACCGCAGAGCTAAATCAGAAAGACGCTCTGCGCATCGAACTGGAAACGAAGCTCGAGGAACTCGTCCAATCCAGCGCCGAAGAGCGTTCTTCGCAAGTCAAGGAATCGGAGGAGCAGCGGCTTGAGCTTGACGAACTTCGGGCGGCGATTGCGAGTGAACGACAGCGTGGGTCGGAAGTGCTTCAGAAACTGGCGGCCAGCGAAGGGCGTGTGGAAGAGCTTCAGAAATCCATCGAGGCTTCATCGGTCAACGAAACGAACTACCAACGGTTGGCTCGAAAACTGGTCAAGTACAAGCGGGCGTTCCAGGAAAGCAAGTCGATCATTGACAGGCTAAGCACGCGAAAGTCAGAGATGGCAGAACTGGCGACCGAGTACCTAACGATGGTGAAAGGGCTTCGAAGTGAGTTAGACGAACAGCTTCGGATCAGCCGCGAGCTTCAGTGGAAGCTCGACCAAATGGAAAGTGGGACCGCCGGGACCGACGAAGAAACACTCAAACGCCTCGTTGAACACCGCGCCCACGCTCACGTGCTAGAGATGAAGTCTCAATTCGAAGAGCGGATTAAGCAAAAGAATCTGCTCATCCGAGAATTAAGAGAACGCCAAGCCATTGAAGGTTGATGCGTTGCTGTTGGATAAAGCGACTGATGATGCTGTTGAAAATTTCCGTAAGCGTGGGATCGAAAAGATTTCGGCGGGCTATCGTTTCAAATAGTGATCTGCAATGCTTCCGAAAAATTTGACGTTCAGAATTTCCGATTTGCAATCGCTACGTTGTCCGCGCTGAGCCTTTAGCCAGCACCATTGCAATAAATTGCTCGACGTTCATGATCCAATGACGTTGGATATCTAGATACGATTCATGAATCGGGCTTGGAACCACGAGTTGCAGGTTGTTGCTAATCATTTCATTCGTTTGGTTAATGCTAATTCCGCCTTCCAAAGTCAACAAATGCTTGGATTCAATTCGTGACGCTTCAGCCAGCACTTGCCGCCATCGTTCTTTGCACGTCGATTTTGCCCCGAGCATCGTTAGCCACTCGGACGGAAAATCTGGCGAATGATAGGCGTCGCAACTTGGAAATAGAAAGTCAGGTTTGGAGTGGTTTTCGGTTCGGCAACCTCGTTCAAATTGGACGTTTCGCGACTCAAAAATCGCCGAAAGGTGGTTTTCAAACGCATAGCCCATTCTCGATTTGCGACGATTTTGTACGCTTAGTGAGAATGAAAGAAACTCGTCAACATCATCGAAGCCTTCGTCGAGTCGAACTTGAACTAGTGAGCGTTCGAGTGTGCGAAAAAGCTTGTGTTCCCAATCAATCCACCCGACAAGCGCGTGGTCGGGGTCTTCGGTTGACTGCACCTCGTTGCATGTCGCGCGTGCGAACGTAGAAAAGTCGTACGTGCCTGGGAAGTGACCGCCAAATTTTTCTAGCATGACCTCCAGATAGTCATCGGCCCGATCGAGTATTTCGATTCCTAAGGCTTCAAGGATCTCTGACTTCACGAAATTCATTTCGCTATCGCCTAAAGAGTCATTGAACTCGAAGGATGTTCGCGCCTCTTTATCATCGACGTCAAAAATGTAACGCAACTTTCGCTCGGATGAAGTTCCGGATGCAGCGATGATCGCAGCGAGACTTCCGTCAACAAGTTGAGCAAACACGAGTGAATCGCCCTCCCGTGCAGCCTCCATGACCGGCGTTTTCTTGAAGTACAAACGAAACTCCGCACTTCGGTTCGGATCATGTCTCCTAGCGTCGTACCAAGTTACCTCACCGTCATCCACTATCGACTCTGTCGATACATCATTTTGATAGATGAACGTGCAGCAAAATGTCCTAGGTTCGGGTTTGTCGCCGAGGATACGTTTCAGCTTGTTGACTCCATTGAACTCGTGCTGGTTCGAAATTTTCGGGTCAACCTCTACTCTTGCGAGGGTTTTTGTGGCGATGGCTTTGAAATAGTCTGACAATAGACCCATATGACTCTCTTTCTTTCTGTCCATCCTCTGTTCGCTTCAAATGATCGTGGCCGCGCTGCAAATTTGAAGAAATCTGGTTGAATTAGTTTTTGTGGAACCGGTCTATCCAAATGTAACGGAGGTCAAGTTCCCAGCGTCATGTGACTCCAGATGTGAAAAGAGGTTGCATGAATGCGAGAAAGCGATCGTTAGAGTAGTTTTCGCTGCCGTAATTTTCGTTTTGGAAGTCTGCCTTTACCGCCATCATTCATGACGTTTAGTAGATGTGGCCGGATCGCGTTCGCGACGGCCTCGACGACCGGAACAACGACGCTGTTGCCGAATTGTCGGTAAGCTTGGGTATCCGAAACCGTGATCTTGTAAGAATCTGGGAATCCCATCAATCTCGCACACTCGCGCGGCGTTAATCGACGGGGGTTGGACCGCGGGCCCCGTCTAATCAAAATTTCGCTACCGTCTTTATGGTACCGCGCCGAAAGCGTCCTAGAGATGTCGTTGGTTCCTACTAGCCCAAAACCAAAGCCATTCCCTTTGGCACGATGTTTCTCCGCGTATCTTTGTAGATACTCCCAAAGATGGTCGGTCAAAATGTACTTTTTGTTCACCTTCGCATGCTTGCCAACTGTGAACGGAGGCTCTGCTTCTTCTGAACCGTTTTGGGGGTGAAGGATATCTGAGAGTTTTGTCGTTGGTTCTGGTAGTTCAAGTGTATCCCAAGAAAAATCTGTTCGGTTGCGAAAGCCGACGATAAAAACACGCTCTCGGTGCTGCGGAACGAAGTGTTTTGCATCGATCACTTTATAGTGGACTTCATAACCAAGTTCGTCTTCCAGTGTTTCAAGAATGACCTCGAAAGTTTCACCTCTGCGATGTCGTAACAAGTTCTTTACGTTCTCAAGCACGAATGCTGCTGGTCGATGATGCGCGATGATGCGAGCGACATCGAAGAACAATGTCCCTTGAGTTTTACATTCAAAACCATGTGGCGTCCCCAGAGAGTTCTTTTTCGAGACACCAGCAATTGAAAATGGCTGGCAAGGGAATCCGCCGACGAGGAGGTCGAACTCTGGAATATCGTTTTCTTGAACTTCGCAGATATCACCGGATATTGTGTGTTCATCATCAAAATTAGTCGCATAGGTTTTTTGGCTGTGCTTATCCCACTCGCTAGTCCAAACACATTTGCCGCCAATCGATTCCATGCCCAAACGAGTCCCGCCAATTCCAGCAAATAGATCAACGAATCGAAAACTCGTTCCGGATTTGTACCGAGCTTTTTCCTCAGCCAGAACTTGCGTGAGCGCCATTTCTTGGATTTTCGTTAGCTCTTGGCTGGATTCCCAGCGTGAAATCGTTTTTGAAGAAACGTCCAGCTTTTTAGCTAGTTCTTCTTGGCTAAACTTTTGACGCGCTCGTTTCAAGATGACGGAAGCCATTGCGTTAATCCCTGTTCTGACGGATGCCACGGGAATCGTATCGGACAAATTGTCTCGCGGCAAGGCTTTTGTGATAGTTGGCTACACACCTGTTCGCTGGGGGCATTGCAGTTGGGCGTGAGCAGCGGCCGCAGTTTTTAACGATACCGATTGGGAATCGATGCGGCTTTCGTTCCTCAACCTGTCGTGTTTGAAAACCAGTTTGGTTGACAGCCGTTGAACTGAATTGAGAACGAGCACTCAATCAAACGTGTTCGATGCCCAGACCGCCCCGATCATCGTTCAGTTCTTGAACTTTCTGGTCTAGTGGCTTAGTCTTGTCGCCGAGTCCACTCGCGTGGGCTTGAGGGCCAGTAGCTCAGTTGGTTAGAGCAGGGGACTCATAATCCCTTTGTCGCGGGTTCAAGTCCTGCCTGGCCTATCGGGCGTATCGTTGGGGCTTGATGCCTTCAACGGTACGCCTTTCTTGTGCGCGGCTTTTCTGGCTGGCCGGCACATTTTAGCTGCTACAATTGCGGCTGCTTTTTTCGCTGTCCTGCCTCCCGCCCCTAATCTGTGGACCTCTCATCATGCGTGTTATCCGTTGTTTCCAGCTGGCCGTTTTGGTCATTTGTTTGCTGATGTCGAACGCATCGGCGCAGGTTACTTTCTCGTTCAACTATACCGATGCTGCTGGCGTTGGGTTCAATGACAACACGCTTGGGGCGGCTCGTAGAGCGGCTCTTGAGCAGAGCTCGTTGATTGTGTCTTCGCTGTTTACGAACTATGACGCGACCATCGTGTTGGACGTCGATGGAAGCGAGACGAATGATGAGTTTTTGGCCGGCGCCAGCGCGAACTACAACGCGAACCCATCGGGCGATGGCTTTAATGACATCGGCGATGTTAGGTTGAAGATCCTTAACGGAAACGCGGCTGACCCATCGCCATCAACCGCCGACGGAAGTATCACGTGGAACTTTCAGGACTTTCAATGGGAGCTTGGAAACGATTTTCAGGCCAATGAATATGATTTCACTTCAACCGCCGCCCATGAAATCATGCATACCGTTGGATTTCTCTCAGCGATCTTCGAAAACGGTGAAGATGCGTTTGGAACTCAACCGGGCAATCCGGGAATATGGACTCCGCTCGATCAGTTTGTTGCCGATTCCAACGGCGCGTTGATCAACAGCGACTTTGAGCTTGATTTGGCTCGTTGGAACGCGGCCAAGACGGGAGGAACAGGTAGCGACGGGCTGTTCTTTATTGGTCCCAATGCAGTCGCCGCGAACAACGGAAACCCCGTCAATCTGTATTCCCCGACGGGAATGTTTGAGCCGGGCAGTTCAGGGTCACACCTAGATGACGATTTTTTCAACGGCACCATGATCATGGAAGCCGCGGCAGCGACAGGGCCTGGCGTTCGCACGGTCAGTGCCCTCGAACGCGCGATGTTGCGGGACGTTGGCTATTTGAACATCACGTCCCTCCTCGCGGGAGACTTCGATTCTGATGGGGACGTCGACGCAAACGACATCGACTTTTACGCTGGAAATCTTAACTCGCAAGCGACCGGCAGTCTTGCCCAGCTGGACCTGAACACCGATGGAATGATCACGATTGCCGACTATAACTTGCACGTTACGACCTTGGTACAGACGTCGAACGGACAAGTGGGTGCTTTCGTGGGCGATGCCAATCTCGACGGCATTGTGGACGTCCTCAACGATGCCGCCGCACTGGTCAACAGCTTGGGCGGGGCAGGCACGTTTGCGACGGGTGACTTCAATGCAGATCAAGTCGTTGACGTGCTCAATGACGCCGCTCTGCTGGTAGATAATCTTGGCAATTCGAACGCCAATGGCGGAGCGAGCAATGCGTCTGCGGTTCCTGAACCGACCAGCATCGCAGCGACGGGGTTGGCGTTGGTCGCCACTGGATTGCGTCGCAAGCGTTAATCAAATGAGTTCAACGGCTTGGTGTTGAACAACGGTCGGCGGCCTATTTCGTCAACCCGCGCATCATCTGTAGCATCAGGCCAGAGGTGCCTGACTTGAGTGGGCTTTTGCCTGCTTTAGTCAGGTCCCAAGCGTCCAACCAGACGTGCCGCGTTGGTTTAAGACGCAGTTCTTCCGCCATGCGGCGTTCAAAATCCGGCATGTGGGCCGCTCCGTAAAAGATTCCGATCTTCTTTTTCCCGCTGACGATTTGTTGGGTCAGTACCTTCATGGCTGCTGAATTCCGATCGACGATCAGCAATTGGTTCAGCGTTTGTCCGAGCCCCGCGTCCATGAATCCGGTATCCGCAAACTGGTTGGCCATCATCTGCTTAAGTTTGAGCGGCTCGTCGAGCATGTCCATCAGGTCGGCCGGTGACAGCTGAGTGATTCCCGCATCGCCGCCGGATTTCGCCGCCGCCTTCGCTTGTTTGTTGGCGTTGCGCATCATTTCGGCCATGGCGCTTAGGCCGACTGTAATCGCGGTGTCGCCACGTTCGCTCATTTTTTCCGCCATCGCCGAGGGTGACAGGTCGGCGTGAACGAAGTTTGGTTGCTGGTAATCGATTAGCTCCAGTTGTGATTCTAGCGCCAAGGTTGACTGAGCCTGTCGTTGGAACCAGCCGACCATGTCCAATGGCGATCCGGTTGATTCTTTCTTGCCGCCTTTGGGCACGCGCGTTCCCTCGGGGGCAACCAGTTCGTACAGCAAGACGTCGTACAGTTTGAACTGCTCGTTCAATTTTCGGTAGTAACTGGCTTCACCGATGTGAACGGCACCGATCAAATCCACGATCACATCACCATCGGCCGGTCGGTAACGAGCGATTGAGGTTTGCAATGCTAGGGGATCGCCGTTGGAATCTTTTCGCAATCGCAGAAACTTTGACTCCTTCGCGGTCTCCGTCGCCGCCTCGACCGCTTCCGCCTGAACAGGAGCTTCGGCAACCGTTTGGGCTCGCAGCACATGCGTTTGCATCAGACAAATCAGGCAAGTGAACGCGGTGACAGTACGCCCAAGCCAGCGGCCATGACTGTCGGCGAGCGGCTGGATTAAAGGTTTGGCTAACGGTTGCGATGGTGGAAAAAAACTCGAACCCGACATGGTCTCTCCTGATTTTGATTGATGACCGAAGTGATTCGAACAACGGCGGTCGTTCTTGGCACGGTTCTCGGCCGAGTCCCATTATTTCGTATCGCGTGCGAAAAAGCCAATGTCCTTGTTCGTGCCGTTGCAGAACGTTTGCCTGCGTTCGGTTGGATGGTTGTCAGACACGTTCGCAACACTTACTTTTGTGGTCCTGATCCCAAACCTTAGAACTCTCGCTGGATGCCCCACGTGAATCTCCCGCCCGCCGCAAAGTTCGTTGGATCCGATATTGAAATTGCGCGATCGGTCACGCCACGTCCGGTTGCTGAAATCGCGTCTCAGTTGGGTGTCGAAGCCGACCAGTTGCAACCGTACGGCCATCACAAAGCCAAGCTGCCGTTGTCGCTGATCGATCGTGATCGGGCGTCCCAAGCCAAGCTCGTTTTGGTCACTGCGATTTCGCCGACCCCAGCCGGTGAAGGAAAAACAACGATGTCGATCGGATTGACCCAAGGTCTGAACCGAATTGGCAAGCAGACGACGGTGGTCCTGCGAGAACCGTCGCTGGGCCCTGTGTTCGGAATCAAGGGCGGCGCAACGGGGGGCGGTTGGTCGCAAGTGTTACCGATGGAGGATATTAATCTTCACTTCACGGGCGACTTTGGGGCGATCGAAAAGGCTCACAACCTGTTGTCCTCGCTGATTGATAACAATCTTCAATCGCGAAAGCGTTCGCTGGGTATCGATCCTCGGACGGTGGTTTGGAAGCGAGTGATGGACATGAACGACCGGGCGTTACGAAACGTGATGGTTGGTATGGGCGGTAAGGCCGACGGTATCCCGCGTGAGACGGGGTTCGATATCACGGCGGCGTCCGAGATCATGGCGATCCTCTGCTTGTCTGATGACCTTTCGGATTTGAAGCGACGATTGGGCAATATCTTTGTTGGGTTCACCTTTGATAAACAGCCAATTTACGCTCGCGATTTGAACGCCCAGGGTGCAATGGCGGCGTTGATGAAGGACGCGATCCAGCCGAACTTGGTGCAGACGATCGAGGGCACGCCGGCGATTATTCACGGCGGACCTTTCGCCAATATCGCTCAGGGGACCAACACCGTAATCGCGACCCGCATGGGCCTCTCGCTGTCGGATTACGTGGTCACTGAGGCCGGGTTTGGCTCCGACCTGGGGGCCGAGAAATTTTTGAACATCAAGTGCGTGAATGCAGGATTGGCTCCGCAAGCCATCGTTTTGGTTGCGACGATTCGAGCACTCAAGTATCACGGTGGCGCGTCGTTGAAGGAGCTAACTGAACCAGACGTCAACGTGCTTGGCCGCGGCCTTGTCAATTTGGACAAGCACCTTGAGAACGCACGAAAGTACGATTTGGAAGTGGTCGTCGCCATCAACCAGTTTACCTCCGACACGCCGGAAGAAATCGATTTGGTTCAATCGCACTGCCGCGACAAGGGCTTTGACGCGGTGGTGGCCAACGTGTGGGGCAGCGGCGGCGAGGGAGCCGAAGATCTGGCACGCGTCGTTGCCGATCGAGTTGACTCGACGAAGCGACAGTTCAAACCACTTTACAATTGGGATCAGCCGGTGACGGAAAAAATTGCCACCGTTTGCCGTGAAATCTACGGCGCGGACGCCGTGGAGTATTCGTCGCGTGCAACGGCGGACCTGAAACGTATCTCTAAGCTTGGGCTCGATGATTTGCCTGTTTGTATCGCCAAAACGCAAAAGTCTTTATCGGATGATCCGTTGAAGATTGGGCGACCGACCGGTTTTCGCATTACCGTTCGCGAGATCGAGATCGCTGCTGGAGCGGGTTTCCTCGTGCCGATCACGGGCGACATGATGCGCATGCCGGGCTTGCCGGCGACACCCGCCGCCGAAGGGATCGATGTCGATGATGAAGGCAATATTTCTGGTTTGTTTTAGAGGTTTCTCCACAGATAGTTTTTCAGCCCGACGCCTTAGCCCGACGCGTAACGGCGTGTTGATTTAGCCGAGTTTTCATATTCGCTGGTAAGATCACAACCCGAAACGTGAGTGAGGGACGAGGAATCCCTCGCTGACGCAGCGGGTTGTGATTAAATCAACACGTCGCTAATCGAGGGACTGAGCTTCTCGGCAGTTAGTCCCTCATCGACGCGTTGGGTTGCGGTTTCGAAGCGTTCCATCGTGTCCATTTTTTTGATTCCCCCGTCCTTCTCAAATTTTTTTCACATTCACAACGACTTGACTGCCATGCCTGCTAAAAATGTTCTGGGAACTGATTTGAAGCCGTGCTGCACTGATCCGATGACCGGTTTCTACCGTGACGGATATTGCAACACGGGAGTCGGTGATCACGGTGCTCACACTGTATGCGTTGAGGTGACGGCCGAGTTTTTGGAGTTCAGCCGCAACGCGGGCAACGATTTGTTGACGCCGCTGCCCGAGTACGATTTCCCGGGCTTGAAGCCTGGCGATCGCTGGTGCCTGTGCGTGTCGCGGTGGACCGAAGCCTTAGCCGCGGGCATCGCCCCAAAGGTCTTGCTGGAATCCACGCACATGGCCGCGATTGAGTTCGCTTCGCTGGAAGACCTAAAGGCGCACGCGTTAGAGTAGTTGTTAACGACCGACGTCACCTTGACTTAGTTGACGTTCCTCGCACGCTATGACGTCAGCTCTTCTGCCAAGACTTTGATGCCTTTAAGGTCCGCTTTGCCGGTGCCCAGAACAGGCAATGCATCAACTCGTAGGAAACCATCGGCCGCTGGAACGAACAGGTTTGGCAGTCCCGCATCGGTCAGCGACTGACGCATTTCCTCGACCGTTTTTTTGTCCGTCGCGTGCAGCACGATTAAACGCTCGCCCTTTTTCGGGTCGGGGACCGCGGTCACGGCAACCAAGGGCTGATCGTCGGTGTCGTCATCCGGCGTATCGTCGAGAAACTTTGACAAGACCTCTTCGATCTTCACGTGCGGCACCATCTCCCCGCCGATCTTGCTAAAGCGACTGACGCGGCCCGTGATCTGAATGAAGCCGTCTTTGTCGATCAGTGCGACGTCTCCCGTCTTGTACCAGCCGTCCTGCAGCACTTCCGCCGTGGCCTCGGACAAGCCCAAATAACCCTTCATCACATTTGGACCTGTGATCCATAGCATCCCCGATTGTTCTGGTCCAAGTTCTTCGCCCGAATCCAAATCGACGATCTTGGCAGCGACGTTGGTGATGGTTCGGCCGACGGTGCCTTCTTTGGAGTCTTTCTGGAAATCCAGCCCAGCCTGACGAGAGTGAGGAATGTTGACCGCAGTAATTGGTGACAACTCGGTCGCACCGTAGCCCTCGACCGGACGCACGCCGAATTTATCCTCGAACTGTTGACACAGTTCGGGCGGCAAACGCTCGGCACCCGCAACGACCACATCGATCGATTTGAACTGCTCGGGCGTGCAGCGTCGCAGGTAGGAACGCAAAAAGGTCGGCGTGGCGACCAGAATCGTGCCGGTGAATTTCTCGACCAGTTTTCCAATGACTTTGGCGTCCAGTGGATTGAAGTGATAGGCGACCCCGATATCGCAGGCCATCGCAGTCCACAGCGTCACGGTGTAGCCCATCGAGTGAAAAAATGGCAAAACGCCGATCAGTGTATCACTCGGCTTAAGCGAAGCCACGCAGTCGATCCCCTCGATGTTCGTCGAGATGTTTTGCTGGGTCAGCATGACGCCCTTGGGGACGCCCGTCGAACCCGAGGTGTAAACGATCGTCATCACGTCGTCGGGCTTCAGCGATTTCAGGCCCAGCGACGATTTGAGCATTCGACTCGGCATCGCGTAAGCCTGTGCGGCACCAATGATCTTGTCGACAGAGGTGACTTTGTCTTTCAGGTCGTCGAGGTAAGTGACCTCGCAGTCCAGCTCGAACCCTAGTTTGTCCAGAACTTTCCGGGTGGTGAGAACGCGTTTGAGACCTGCATTCTTGATGCAGTAATTGATTAGCTCGGCCGATAGCGTGTAGTTCAAGTTCACGGCCACGCGTTTGTCGAGCGACAACGCGCAGTTCACGATTGCTCCACCGACCGTTGGAGGAATCAGAACCCCCACATTTTCCTCGCCCGCGTCCAGCACGTAGGCTCGCAGCAAGCGTCGCAGGACCAGGGTTCGCGTTAGCAGCGAGCCACCGGTTTCCTGTTGGTTGGTTGAGTCACCGATTTTGGTTTTGAACTTCCGCCGCTTGCAAGCGTCGATCATCAGAGCAGCAGGGGACTGGAAGTGGCCAACACGATCTTGCACGGCTTGGGCTCCTAGGCGGGTCACGGCTTGTTGAATTTCGAACAGGTTGGTCGGATCATCGACCGGGCGTCCGATATGGACGGACAGTGGACGGCGGAAAGAGCGTGGCCACTTTGTCATCGACCGACCGCCCTGGTAACTAAATATACTGCCCCACAGTTCATCGAAGTACATGGGAACGACGGGGACCGGGTTTTTGGGGTCGTTCATTTTTAACAGCCCCGGCTTAAACGTTCGCACTTGGCAGGATCGCGAGATACCGCCCTCGGGGAATAAGCCTAGGTGCTCGCCGTCGGCCGTGGCTTTGCGAGCCGCCCGAAGTCCGTCGCGAATGGACTTTGGACCGCCTGCGATCAAGATTAGCCCGCAGAATCGAGCCCACGCGCCGGTCAGAAAGCCCGCAAAATTCCCCGCCCATGCGACCGTGCGTGGGATGCCCGGCACCAGCACCAATATGATCGCTCCGTCGAGCCAGCTGGTGTGGTTGGCAACCAAGATCGCGCCCGAGTCCTTGGGTAGATTCTCTGCGCCGGTAACTTTCACTCGATACAGAATGCTCATCAGGCAACCGACAGCCAGCCGAGCGGCCTGACGACCCAGGCGATAGAACGCGTACCCGATCACTGGCAGCGTCATCAGCATCATGACAAAGAAACTCTGCCGCGCGGTCAGGAGCGGCAGTTTCCCGCATTGCTGGATGACCTTTTTCACGTGACGCCGGTCGGAGTCTTTAGGAAACTGTCGCTCGTAGGTCTTAAGCGAAACGGCTTCCCCCAGTTTGGCCCTTTCCTGCACGTCGATCGTGACCAGTTCGTTGATGAGCGCGGTCCGAGGAAGCTCGTTGACGTCTGTGCTAGTGTCCGATTCGCTTTTGGGAATGAAAGCCGCCAGTTCGGGTGGATTTTCTGCGGCGCCTTTTGCTTGCCAGCGAGCCGCGAAATCGTTGGAGGTTAGTTTCAGTTTCGCTTGTTCAGTTTCGTCCAGCTTGGGCGTTTGAAACTCAGCGGGTAAGTTCGCCAGTGAACCCTCAAAGGTGGGCGTCCCGAACACTTGCAGCAACACGGCCATCAGCGCGATGCCGGTGAACATCAAACAGTTCGCCGCCGACAAGATCGCTCCTCGCGACTCGACCGGACTGCGATGTTGCAAATACGAACTAAGCGGCACGTCAAAGAACCCGGCGCTGATGCCCAGTCCTGCCAGCAAGATGCACGCGATCATCATGCCAGTTGATGATTGGCCGTCGATAAAATTGGGCGGCGCAAATGCGAGTGCGCAGCTGAAAACTGCGATCCCGAGGGCTCCCCAAGGCACGAGTCCCAGTTCGATTCGATCGCCCGAAGCCAACCCGGCCAGCACACTCCCTAAGCCCAAACCCAGCACCAGTGACACCAGCAGAGGCGTTCTTTCGGATTCGTAAATGCTGCCACTCTGTTCGGCAAACACGTCGATGTTAATTTGAGCGAACGAGGCGATCGCCCAGAAGAAGATCACGCCCATCGCCACGCGAAAGAGCGGACCACTTCGATACAGCGAACCAATGTCGCGCACACCTTCGGCGGCAAAGTTCACTGGGAACTTAGCGCTTGGGCGAGCTGCCGGGAGCCGCTGGATCATCAAGCTGAGCACTGTTCCCAGCACCGCGATGCCGACCAGCGTCATGGCCGTCAGCAAAATGTTCTGCTGGCCGTGAATGCCGGCTGCGTCCGCGAGCGCTCCTCCGATGACCATCCCGATAACGACGGCCGAGAGCGTCGCGAGATTAAAAATTCCATTGCCCTTCGATATCTGGCTCTCACCCAATAGCTCCGGGATCGTCCCAACCTTCGACGGCGCAAAGAGCGCACTCTGCGCGCCCATGAAGAATACGGCGGCCATCAACAGAACCAGGCTCTCGCACATCAGTGCTAGGACGCCCAGTGACATGATGACGATCTCGGCAATTTTGCACGCGACGATGACCTGTCGTTTACTAAACCGATCGGCCAGCCAGCCTGCCGGCGCGGCGAACAGAATGTAAGGCAAGACAAAACAGACGGTGCCGAACATCAAAATCGAGGCGTATTGATCGGGCCCAACAAAGGTCTTGCCGACGCCAATCACGAACCAGCGAAATACGTTGTCGTTGATCGACGTCAGCCAGTTCGTCCATAACAGCCCCTGAAAGCCGCGCGACCAGATGCTGCCAGCGGGAGTGTCAGAGGGCGGCGTGGGGGGTGTGGTCGAAGCGGTCGTGTTCATGGGCGAATGCTGAAGAAAAACGGCCAGGTTGAGTCGGGTTTGATAGAATAGCGGGAATCGCCCAAAAAATCGTTACCAATGTTGTCACGCATGGAACCGATGTTTTAACGGACATGACGCGGCTCGCACTGTTTAGCGAATGGCCACGAGGTCCGGTTATGCGGGGGGGCTGAATGAGGCTCAATTTCTGCTTCCGGTCGCTCGATTCCCGAACTAGGACCAAGTTCCATAGCGAGCTTTGGTTCCTTATCTTGATCCGCGGCACTTGATCCGCGACACCGTGTTTTCTTCGCTCCCGATTCCACGCCCCCCTCGCATTGCCTTCATGAGCCGAATTTCCACCATGGCACTGGGATTTTTCCTGGTCTTCTTCGGAATTCAATTGCGCATGGTCGAGCGTTACACGATGACGCCGCGGATGGCAAACTTTTTCACATCCGACGGGGTCCTGCGAGCCAACCTAACCTCGCCCGCACCCAGCACCGTGCCGACGGTTTCGTCGCCCTACTATCAAGCGTCTTACTCGACGGCCGCACCGACGATCAACGTTGCTGCTCCGTCGCGCGATCTCGTGCCGCCCCGCTGGCTGTGCTGGCCGGTGCTGTTCTTGGGAGCCGTCGTGTTCCTGCACGGATTCGGAAAGAGACGGTACGGGCCGTAACTGGCGCAGCAAACAACCCAACAGAATTTCTGACGAAGCGAAAAACGCTAGTCTGAAACGTAAACGGATAAGGTTCTGGTCGCTTATCTGAGGACGTGGCAGCTGGCGTTTTTTGCGTTAATGAAGTTGAAGTTGAAGTCGATTGACGCGGTCTAAACTCGCACGTCCTTGAGAGTCTCTGTCAGATCGACCTTCGTCGCGTCGGCCCAGAGGTCCTCTAGGCTGTAGAACTTGCGAGTGTCTTCGTCGAATAGGTGGATCACGACCGTTGCGTAATCCAGCACGATCCACTTGCTTTCGTCGTAGCCATCGATGTTCATTCGCTTGTCGTTCAGATCATCCTCGAGCTTGCGGTCGATCTCTTCGCTCATCGCGTGCAGCTGCCGACGGCTGGTTCCGGTGGCGATCACGAAATAGTCGAACACGGCGGTATGGCGAGTCATGTCCAGCACCACGATCTCGGTCCCGCCGTTTTCAGCAGCGGTTCGAGCCGCGGCCAACGCCAGCTCCAAGCTCCGTTCGGGGGACTCCCGTCGCGCGGCAGCGCCCGAAGAGGGATCGTCTTGCAGCACTTGTTCGTTCTCTTTTTCCGTCACGCGATTCTCTTGGCACGCAGTCACTTTAAAATTCTCCGCTCGAAACAGCATTGTACGCCTACTGGACCAGACAACCAGCCCGCAGGTTCGCACCGGCAATCAGCCAAAGTACGCCAAATTGCTGCTGCGGCCGCGTGCCGGTTGGCGTTATGATGGTGTTTCACGATCGAGTTTCCCCATTCGGCCCATCCCATGTCCGAAGCACCCGAAATCAGCACCGAACTGCAATCGCTGGTCGATACTGCGTTAGCCGTTCGTGAAAATGCGTACGCGCCGTATTCAAAATTTTCCGTCGGAGCAGCGTTGCTGTCCGACGCGGGAGAAGTCTTCGTTGGCTGTAATGTTGAAAACGCTTCCTACGGGCTGTGCATCTGTGCTGAGCGATCGGCGATCTGCAACGCGGTGGCGAATGAGCAAACAAAATTCCAAGCCATCGCGATTGCCGCCACGCCGCTCGCGTCTCCGTGCGGCGCGTGCCGTCAGTTTTTGGTTGAGTTCGGGCAAGACATTACCGTTATCTGTGTCGACGCCGACGAACCCAAACGAATGAATGTCTGGACTAGCGGCCAGTTGATTCCCGATAGTTTCTCGTTCGAGTCAGCCAAAGAGTAATGCCGAGCGTGGTCGCGCGTTGGGACAACTCGCTCAAAAAGGGTATCGGCTCGGCCAGCCGTTGCTAACGCAGCACGCCGTACAACAATCCAGCCATGCAGGCCGTCATGCAGGCGGCCAGCATTCCGCCAAACATCGCTCGCAGGCCCAACTGAGCCAAATCGCTGCGACGGCTCGGTGCGAGCGGACCAATGCCTCCGATTTGAATCCCGATCGCGCCGAAGTTTGAAAACCCGCACAGAGCGTACGTGAGGATGATTTGACTGCGGGGCGACAGCGACACGGTCGTCCCGTCGGATCGGGTGACATCGCCGGCTGCGATTGCAGAAAGATCACCGTAGGCGATGAACTCGTTGACGCAAACTTTTTTGCCCAGCAGCTCACCTGCGACCGAGCAATCACTGGCCGCAATGCCCATGATCCAAGCCAGCGGATAAAACAACGCACCGAAGAGTCCGTTGAGCGACCATTGTAGGTCGAGTGAACCACCGCCAACGCGGTTGATGACTAGTTGAACCAGCTCGCCCACGCCGACGATCAATGCGTTCAGCATCGCCAGCAGCGCCAGGAACGCGATTAGCATTGCGGTGATGTTGAGCGCCAGCTTCAAGCCGTCGCTGGCTCCGATCGCCGCTGCTTCGATGACATTGGTGGGACGATCCGCCGGTTCCGCCTGTACTTTTTGCAACGCGACGGGTGTTTCCGTTTCGGGCTGCATAATTTTGGCGATCACCAAAGCCGCCGGAGCCGAGATTAGAGACGCGGTCAACAAATGCCCTGCACTGATTCCGCTGGACACAAAGATCGCCATCAGGCTGCCGCTGATGGTTGCGAAACCGCCCACCATGAGTGCGTTTAGCTCGCTGCGGGTCATCGATTCAACGTACGGCCGGATCACTAATGGTGCTTCGGTGTGGCCCACTAGGACGTTGGCTGCCGCGGACATGCTTTCGGGGCCCGTGGTCCCCAGCGTTTTTTGCATCGCCAACGCCATCATCCGAATCAGCACTTGCATCAAGCCAATGTGGTACAGCACGGCCATCAACGAGGCAAAGAAAACCACCGTCGGTAAAACTCCAAACGCGAACGTCCGCAGCAGCACGGTAATGTCGTTGGCGTTACCGTCGATCGGATACGCCTTGAAGACGAAATCCGCACCCTCAGAAACATAGCTGTTAATCGCCGCGAACACCGCGTTGACGCCGTAAAACAGAATGCCATTTTCAAAGCGGCCAGCGAACGTCCAGTTTTGCGAGTGGAACAAAATCGCTGCCAAGGCGAACTGCAACAGCACACCGATTCCAACCAGCCGCCAATTGACCTTAGTGCGATGCGAGCTCATGGCCAGCGCCAGCAGCAGCATCACGACGACACCCAGCAAGCTGATCAGATTCAAATGACTCATGGGCTGATTCCCGAGCGTGGGGTTCGTTCGCTGGCTGGTCAGAGCACGTTCGCCATGGCGATCAGAACGGTTTAGTTGTCTTCACCGCCAGTTTGGATTTCGTCGCGCGGCATCGGAGTTTGGACCTGCGGAATTCCATTTTCGTCCGACTTGAGCGGCGGCAAATCGTAAGTTCGTTTTTCGTCGTAGACGTAAACCTCGTCCAATTCCGTTTGGTCAACGTCCTTCCGCAGCAGCAAATAAATGGCCGACGCCAAACACCAGAATAAGCCGTACATAAACGCGGCTGAAACGGTCA
>CAZLFF010000017.1:0-3138 GCA_964558755.1 uncultured Pirellulaceae bacterium | reverse complement strand
CCCGATCAAACTGCTCGCGAAGTCGAATGCTCCCGAACTTTCGACCGAATTTCCATCGGCGTCCATGACGGCGATCGCACCTTGCAGCTGTCCGATCCGGTCGCCATTGGCGATGTTGGCACCCCAGGATGTGACCCACCAAGCAAGGCCGTCAACCGCTTCGGCCAGGTACGAAACAAGCACCCAGCAAAAGCCACCGAAGAAAATCGCGATCAGCATATACAGCCCGTAATGGACCGGGCGTTGAAAGGTGTATGCGTAGGAGCGCGTCATCGCGTCGAACGAATTTTGTCCCTCGGTCGCGACACTTGACACCATCAAGGGCCAGCCGAACAGCAGACCCAGCAGCAGCAATGCGATCGCGATCCCCAAGGCCAACGCAACGCACCAGAGAATTGAAACGAGTGCCGCTCCGAGATCGAAGCCCATCAATAATCCCAACAAAAATCCGGGGACGCACAACGCCGCGATCGCCAGTAGGGGAATTCCCACCGCGCCGAAGGTGGTCGTAAAGTTGTCCATCGCGAACTCAAACGCATCATCTAGCGGCACGGGTTCATTGCGCGTCAGATGGACCACGCAGACGCGAGCGATTGCGGTCCCAACGAACGACCAAACAGCGATCGTCCATACGCAGCCGACGAGGAAATACAAAAACGCTCGCATGTTCAGCTGAGTGCTAAACAGGTAATAGAATGGTCGTGCGAGTTGCTCGAACACCAGCCGTGGGCCACTGATCGGAACCCCCAGAATCTCAAACGCTCGCGGATCTTGAGCGGCGGATGGAAAGACGGCCTTCCACGGACTGCGGTTGGCCTGAATGGTCGCGGCCAGTTCTGGCGTTTCCTCCATCGCTTGGCTCATGAACGCTTGGTCAATCAGCAGGGCTTCGCTACCGTACCATCCCATCGGCGTGGCGACGGTCCCCAGCAGCGCGAGGGCTAGGACGCTGACGCCGGTGGCGACGGGCAGTGTGCGGAACATGATCGTCCACGGGCACAGGTCTAACCACGAGACCTTTTGAACAATAACCGATTGCTCTGACATAACCGAATCATTCCAGGGGGTGCAAAACGTCGAGGTTGGCGGCGGAACCCGCCAGGGGCCGCGCCGCAGGTAATACTATAGTGCAACCTTCGACCGCTTAAACCCACGGTCCGCTAGTCGTCGCTGGCCTTCAGCACCGAAACAAAGGCCTTTTGAGGGATCGTGACGCTGCCGAATTGCTTCATCTTGGCCTTTCCCTTTTTCTGCTTTTCCAGCAGTTTCTTCTTCCGGGAAATGTCGCCGCCGTAGCATTTTGACGTCACGTCTTTTCGCAATGCGTTAATCGTTGAGCGGGCGATCACGCTGCCGCCGATGCAGCCTTGGATTGGGATTTTGAATTGGTGACGAGGGATCTCTTTGGCCAACCGCTCGCAATAATGCAACGCTCGGTCGCGAGCCTTGTCGCGGTGGACCAGATAAGCCAGCGTGTCGACCGGTTCCTTGTTCACCATGATTTCGACCTTCACGATGTCCGTTTTCCGGTACTCGATCGGCTCGTGATCAAACGAACCATAGCCTCGCGTGATCATTTTTAGTTTGTCATAAAAGTCAAACAGCACCTCGCCCAACGGCATCTCGCTGGTGACCTCGATCCGGCCCGCCGACAAGTAGTTCATTGTCTGGCTCTCGCTGCGGTGGTCACGGCAGAGTTCCATCACCGGGCCAACGTATTCCTCGGGGGTCAAAATCGACGCCTTGATAAACGGCTCGGTGATTTCGCTGATCGCCGTTGGGTCCGGCCAGTAGCTAGGGTTGTCGACCTCGATCTCGTCGCCACCGCTAAGCTTGATTTTGTAACTAACCGAAGGAGCTGAAATGACGAGGCCGATATCGAACTCGCGCTGTAAGCGTTCTTGGATTACATCCAAGTGCAACAGCCCGAGGAACCCGCAGCGAAAGCCAAAACCGAGCGCCGCCGATGAGTCCTTTTCATAGGTCAACGCCGCGTCGTTGATCGCCAGTTTGTCGAGCGCCTTCGTTAGGTCGGGGTATTGATCGGTGCTCATTGGATAAATCGATGAGAACACGACCTGTCGGGCCTCTTGGTAGCCCGGGATCGCGGCGTCGGCCGGGCGTTCAAGCGACGTGATCGTGTCACCGACCTCGATGTCTTGAACGCTTTTCACGCCAGCGACAAGATACCCCACCTCGCCAGCCGACAGTTTCTTCCGGGGCACCAATTTCAGCTGGTTGTAGCCAATTTCATCTACGTTGTAGTCGCGACCGCCGTGCATGAAGTGAATCGCGTCCTTTGGTTTGAGCGTCCCTTCCATCACACGGATCTGCAAAATTACTCCACGGTACTTGTCGAAGTATGCGTCGAAGACCAGTGCTTTTAGCGGCGCGTTGGGATCGCCCGTAGGTGGCGGGAGCGTTTTAACGACGCCCTCGAGCACGTCGCCAATGTTTTTGCCGGTCTTGGCAGACACGGGAATCGCAGCGAACGGGTCCAAGCCAAGTTCCGCATCGATCGCTTCTTGGGCTCGATCAATGTCGGCGGCAGGCAAGTCGATTTTGTTGATCACCGGCAGCAGTTCAAGGTCGTACTCCATGGCCAAGTACAAGTTCGCGACCGTCTGAGCCTCAACGCCCTGCGACGCATCGACAATGATCAACGCTCCCTCGCAAGCCATTAGGCTACGCCGGACCTCGTGGGAAAAATCAACGTGGCCGGGGGTGTCAATCAGGTTCAGCAAATACGTCGTTCCATCGGACGCGGTGTAGTCCAACGAAACGGTGTTACTTTTGATCGTGATCCCACGCTCCCGCTCGATGTCCATGCTGTCGAGCAGTTGGTCTTGGAATTCGCGGTCACTAATCCCGTTGCAGGCTTGGATCAGCCGATCGGCAAGCGTTGATTTGCCGTGGTCAATGTGTGCGATAATACAAAAGTTGCGAATGTGCTTCATGGGTCTCTTGGAAATCCGAACGCGGGGGCGGGCAGAGAGTATACAGCATTCGCGGAAGTGCCGCAGGTTATTGATTGGGTGCCCAAATTGGCGATCGGCCCCGCGAACCATCAATCGGCTCGGACCTAGGACCCCGGATCTGTGTGCGGAAGACTAGCTCTCTCGCCGCTCGTCGATCAGC
>CAZLFF010000016.1:0-47359 GCA_964558755.1 uncultured Pirellulaceae bacterium | reverse complement strand
GATGAAGGGGATTCGGCAACCTATCAACTGAACCTTGCAGGAACGCCGGCCGTCGGAGAAACCGCAACCATCGAACTGGCATTGATCGCTGGCACAACCAACAGCGCGGACCATGCGGCGTTCGCCGCCGCCGTGACAGCTGCCATCGGTGCTCGGACCGACGTGATGTTCGATGAAACAACCGGCGTGCTGACGTTTACCGGTGACGGCAACGCGTTTGTGCCGCTGGCAATTGATCTGGCGATCACCAATGACGTGTTGATCGAAGGCCCCGAGACGTTCCAAGTCACCATCGCGAACCCGGGCAGTACGACCGGTCTGACGGTTGATACCGACACAGCCAACAGTCAGATCACCACCATCGTTAGTGATACGTTGGGGCCGGGCCTCGCCACGGACGGGCCTGCCGAGTGGTCGATTACCGGACCGGCGGCGATCGATGAAGGCGGCGATGCAATCTATACCGTCGCGTTGTCAGAAACATTCGGAGCCGGCGAAAACGCGAGCGTCAACATCGCGATCACGGACGGGAACACCAACACCAGCGACTACGGTGACCTAACCGCTGCGGTTCAAACAGCGATCGACAACTACGCCGGACCGGGAACGGTCGCGTTCGACAGTACCTCCGGTGCGATCACGTTCACGGCGACCAATGACGGTGACGCGATGACGGATCTGTCGATTCGTTTGTCGATCACCAACGATAACTTCGCCGAAGGAACGGAAAATTACACGGTCGGCTTGACCGGCGCGGGCAGCACGACGGGTGCCAACGTTGGCTTGGCGGCCACCGACAGCGTGACATCAACCATTGGTGACACTCAGGGCGTCGGCGGCGCGGCGGATGGCCCGGTCGAGTGGTCGGTGACCGGCCTAGGAAGCGTCGACGAGGGCGGCACGGCTGCGTTCGAAGTTTCACTGACAGGTCGCTTAGGTGCTAACGAAACAGCCACGGTCCAGATTGACTTGAACGAGCTGACGACCAACGCCGCCGACTACGCGAATGTGCAAGCGGCCCTGGTGGCGGCTGCAGCTTCCGATCCGAACCTCACGTTCAATACGACGACTAGCGAGTTAACTTACACATCGCCGGCCGACAACTCGGCCATGGCTCCGCTGACCATCAACCTCGCAATCGTAGACGACAGTTTGGTCGAGGGAACCGAATCGCTGGAGGTCGTGCTCAGCAATCCGACTTCGACGACCGGTCTGACCGTTGGTATCGACGCCAGTACGGCAACAACAACCATCAATGATACCCAAGGCGTCGGCGGCGCGGCGGATCTGGCAACATGGAGCCTGATCGGTGACGCGAATGTTGACGAAGGCGCAGCGGCCGCGTTCATGCTGGACTTGACGGGTACCCTGCAGAGCGGTGAATCGGCGACGGTTGACTTCACGCTGACTGACCTGACAACCAACACGCTCGATCGCGCGACCCTGTTGGCTTCGATTAGCGCCGCGATTGCGAGTCGACCGGATCTGGCGTTTGACGACACGAGCGGCACATTGACTTACACGGGTGATGGCAATGCGTTCGCCCCGTTGACGATTCAGATCGCGGCGACCGACGATTCCCTAATCGAAGGTCCCGAGCAGTTCTCGTTAATGATCAATAACGGAGCCAGTGGCAGTAGCGGTGCGATCGTCGTCGACACAACGAACTTCTCGGTCACGACGACCATCGCGGACACCGTCGGAGCCAACGGACCGCAAGAACAAGCGGTTTGGACGCTGGGACAAAACCAAACAGCCCTCGAAGGCGACGCGGCCAGCTTTGAGGTCGATCTGACGGGTGGGACGCTGGCCGCTGGCGAGCAAGCGTCGGTCGTGCTGACGCTGACGGACATCGACACCGACAGCACAGACTACTTGAACTTCGTCGCGGCGGTGAACGCCGCCGTGGACGCCCGAACCGATCTCGCATTCGATGACACGACCGGTGTGCTGACCTATACCGCCGACGGCAACGGTCCGATGTCGACGCTAACGATCTCGTTGACCGCTTTTGATGATGCGTTAGTTGAAGGCCCCGAAGACTTCCGCGTAAACCTATCAAGCGCATCCAGCCCAACCGGCATTGCGGTTTCGATCGATCCAACAACCGACGAGGCCATCGTCACTATCGACGACACAACCGGCCCCGGCGCTGACGTTGCAACTTGGTCGATTGCTAATGACGCTAACGTGGACGAAGGCGCCGACGCGATGTTTACGGTGTCGTTGGCCGGTAACTTGGCCGACGCCGAAAACGCCAAAGTCGACCTCGCAGCGGTCAACCTGGGCGCTGCGAGTGATGACTACGCTTCGTTTGGCAACGCGGTAGTTACAGCCGTCGCGGCCTACAATGGCAACGCGGCCAATCCGGGCACGGTGGCTTGGGACGGTACCACGTTGGCCTTTACCAGCGACGGCACCGGACCCATGGCGGACTTGGAAATCGCGGTGGCAGTTGTCGATGACACGACGGTTGAAGGCCCCGAGCAGTTTCAGGTCGGGTTGGCGAATCCGAAAACCGACACTGGAATCGCGGTCAACACAGACGCGGCAGCCAACGATGCGACCACAACCATCAACGACACGCAGGGGCCCGAAGGAGTCTTAGACGGTCCGGTTGAGTGGTCGATCACCGGGGACGCGACGGTGGCCGAAGGTGCCAACTCGACTTACAACGTGCTGGTCAGCGGTGACTTGCAAACGGGCGAGGACGCGGCAGTCGTATTAACGTTAACCGATAGCTCGACCGTTGCCGCCGACTATGCTGATTTCAATGCAGTCGTTAACACGGCAGTGGCAGCTTACAACTCAGCAACCAACCCCGGCAGCCTGGCTTACGACGACACCAGCGGCACACTGACCTTCACCAGCGACGGCACCGGCCCCATGGCCGCGCTAACGTTGACGCTTTCGACCGTTCAAGATTCACTGTCCGAGGGCGACGAACAATTCGCGATCGGCTTGTCGGCAACCAGCAGTTCAACCGGTTTGACTCCGACCATTTCGGCAACATCCGGATCAACCTCAACAACGATCACAGACGATGACCCGATCGAGTGGGCGCTGGCTGGCCCCGGGATTTTAAACGAGGGCGAAATCACAGGCTCCTATCAGCTCACCTTGTCCGGCGTGGTGGCGACGGGTGAAACCACAACGATCGATTTGTCTTTGACCGACGGATCGACCAACGCCGCCGATCATCAGGACTTTACCGCCGCCGTCCAAGCCGCACTTGTTGGCCGGACGGAGTTCACCTTCGACGCAACAACCGGAGGATTGACGTTCACCGGCGATGGCACGCCAATGGCTCCGCTGGACATCTTGCTCGAGATCACCGACGACGCGTTGGTCGAGGGTCCCGAAACCTTCGACGTGGCGATCGCAAACCCGAACAGCGCCACAGGTCTGACCGTCACGGCCAGTGCAGTTGCCAACCAAGTCACCACCACGATCAGCGACACTCAGGGCGAAACCGGACCGATCGACGGACCAGCAGAGTGGTCACTTTCGGGTCCGACAGCAACGGACGAGGGAGGCACGGCTCAATTCATCGTTGGCTTAAGCCAAGTGTTCGGATCCGGTGAAAACGCAACCGTCGTGATTGCTTTGACCGACGGGACAACCAACAGCGGCGACCACGGTGATTTCGCCGCAGCCGTGCAAACAGCAGTGGACGACTACACGGGACCAGGTACCGTTGCGTTCGACCCAGCCTCCGGCGCGATTACGTTTACCGCGACGAACGACGGCGACACCATGTCGGACTTGGTGATCAACTTGTCGATCACGAACGACGCATTCGCCGAAGGCGTTGAGGATTACTCAGTCACGTTGAGCGCACCAAGCAGCAGCACGGGAGCCAACATTGGGCTCGATGCGGCCGGAACCACAGTCACCGCACAGGTCAACGACACCCAGGGCGTAGGCGGCGCGGCAGACGGGCCGATCGAATGGTCCATCAGCGGACCCGGCGACCAAGACGAAGGCGCGACGGCCACTTACTCGGTTGGCCTAACCGGCACTTTCGGCGCTGGTGTGACGGCATCGGTGCAAATCGATTTGATGGAAGTCACCACCAACGCGGCCGACCATGCCGACGCTTTGGCTGCTTTTGCCGCGGCGGCAGACGACAACCCGCACGTGACATTTGATCCAACCACGGGCTTGCTGGCCTTTGTTTCGCCCGCCGACGGGGCCACCATGACCCCGCTAACGATCGACCTAACAATCGTGGATGACACGTTCGTCGAGGGAAGCGAATCGTTCTCGATCGGACTATCGAATCCAGCTTCTCCGTCGGGTATCACTGTCGGACTTGACGCGTCCGCCAGCAATGTGGCGACCACGATCAACGACACTCAAGGAGTCGCCGGACAACCGGACGGGCCGGTCGAGTGGTCGATCACGGGACAAACGAGCGTGGCCGAAGGAGCAGCGACAACGTTTGATATCGTGACCAGCGGGAACTTGCAGTCAGGCGAACAAGTCGCGGTAACCGTGTCGCTGGTCGACCTAGAAACCTCAGCCGTTGACTACGACGACTTGGACGCAGCAATCCAGATGGCGGTTGCGAATTACAACGCGGCAACCAACCCGGGCGCGTTGGCGTATGATGACACAACGGGCGAGCTAACCTTCACCAGCGACGGCACGGGACCGATGGCGGCGCTAAGCGTTTCGCTGTCGACCGCTCAGGACGCGCGAGCCGAAGGTGACGAGCGATTTGAGATTCAGTTACTGGCACCAAGCAGCACAACAGGGCTGAACCCGGTGGTTGCGACAACGGCCGGGTCTCTTGCGACCACGATCATTGATGACGACACCGTAACATGGTCGTTAACCGGGCCAAGCGACGCCGACGAAGGATCAACCGCAAACTATGTGCTGGATATTTCCGGCATATTGCAAACCGGCGAAACCGCGACGATTGATTTGTCGCTGGTCGATAGCACGACTGCCGGCACTGACCACCAGGATTTCGCTGCGGCAGTGAACGCAGCCATTGGGACTCGCACCGATCTGGTTTTCGACGCCACGACCGGAACGCTGACCTTCACAGGAGACGGCGCTGCATTCATCCCGTTGAACGTTGGATTGGAAATTTCCGACGATGCCTTTGTCGAAGGATCAGAGACCTTTGCGGTCGCGATTACCAACCCAGGAACAACGTCGGGCTTGACGGTATTGGCTGATCCGGCAGCCAGCACCGTGACAACGACGGTTAACGACACGCAAGGAGAAGGCGGAGCCAACGACGGACCGGCCGAGTGGTCCCTAACCGGTCCAGCTTCAACCGACGAGGGCGACACGGCTCAGTTGACCGTCGCGCTCAGCCAGCCGTTTGGCGCGGGCGAAGATGCCAGCATCAGCATCGCGTTAGTCGACGGCTCAACCAATAGCAGCGACCACGGTGACTTTGTCGCAGCCGTCGAAACGGCAGTGGACAACTATGCCGGACCGGGAACCGTTGCGTTTGACTCAACCACCGGAACCATCACGTTTTCCGCGACCAATGACGGCGAAGTCATGACCGACCTGTCGATCGCCCTGCCAATCACCAACGACTCGCTCGCCGAGGGAGTGGAAAGCTACTCCGTATCGCTCAGCGGCCCCAGCAGCAGTACGGGAGCCAACGTGGGCATTGATGCGGGGGCGACTTCGGTTACTTCTCAGATCAATGATACCCAGGGCGTCGGCGGGGTTGCCGACGGACCGGTTGAGTGGTCGATCACGGGATCCGCGAACGTGGACGAGGGCGGCACGGCCACCTACGAGGTCGCATTGTCCGGCACGTTCGGCGCTGGCGAGATCGTGACCGTTCAACTGGACCTGAATGAAGCAACGACGACCGCCGTCGATCATGACGATGCCGTTGCGGCGATTCAAGCAGCGGCCAATGCCAATCCACACGTGAGCTTCAACCAAGCCACCGGTGTCCTGACCTACACCTCACCCGCCGACGGCGCGACGATGACTCCGCTGGCGATCAACTTACTGATCGTGGACGACGTGTTCGTCGAAGGCACCGAATCGTTCTCGATGAACTTGACCGGCGCAGGCTCGTCCACCGGGTTGACGGTTGCAATTGATGACGCGGCCGATGCGACCACCACCGTCGTGAATGACACGCAGGGCGTGGGCGGAGCGGCAGACGTGGCGACCTGGTCGTTGACCGGCACCGCGAATGTTGACGAGGGCGGCACGGCGACGTTTACCCTGGATTTAAGCGGCACCTTGCAAGCGGGCGAAATTGCTACCGTTGAGTTGTCATTGACCGATATCGACGCGCTACCTGCCGACCGCAGCGGTTTCGTCGCAGCGGTCAACGCCGCCATCGGCACACGAACGGATGTCGTCTTTGATGCGGCAACGGACACCATCACCTACACCGGCGATGGGAACGCGTTCGTGCCGCTGACGATCAACATCGCGGCAGTGGACGACAGCTTGATTGAAGGAGCCGAACGGTTCTCCGTTTCGATCGCCAACAGCGGCAGCTCGACGGGCTCGTTGATCGAAGTCGACGCGACCAACAATTCCGTGACCGCAACGATCGCCGACACCGTGGGCGACGGAGGCGTCATTGAGGAAGCGATTTGGTCATTGCAGCAGGACCAAACGGTTCCCGAAGGCCTACCGGTCACCTTTGACATCAATCTGTCGGGCACCCTCGCGGCCGGCGAGAACGCATCGGTACAACTATTACTAACCGACATTGATACTGCCAGCAGTGATTACGCAAACCTTGGCACTGCGGTCCAAACTGCGGTGGGGACTTACAATGCGAACGCGGCAAACCCCGGCAGCCTGACGTTTGACCTAGCAAGTAACACGCTAACCTTCACCAGTGACGGCGCCGGTTCGATGGCAACCTTGACGGTGACCCAAGGGACCAGCGATGACCTACAAGTCGAAGGACCGGAAGCCTACCGTGTCAACTTGCTGAACGCCAACAGCACCAGCGGCGCGGCGGTCGCGATCGATGGAACCGCGGACGACGCTACCAAGACGATCGATGACTCGGTCGGTCCGGGCGTCGACGATGCGACTTGGTCGGTATCCGGCTCGACGTTGATCGACGAAGGCGGCGAAGCGACTTACACCATCTCACTTGCTGGAAATTTGGCGAGCGGCGTGGACGCAAGCGTTGACTTGGCAATCACGGATCTGGAAACCACCACCGCCGACTACAGCTTGCTGGACAATGCGCTCACGACAGCCGTGACAACCTACAACGCAAACGCAACCAACCCGGGCACGCTGGATTGGGACGGCACGACGTTGACGTTCACAGGCGACGGCACGGGACCGATGGTCAGTCTGGATATCGTGCTCACGGCAACCGACGACGGTTCTGTGGAAGGCCCCGAGCGATTCGAATTCGGTCTGTCCGACGCATCCACAAGCAGTGGGATCGCGCTCGACATTGACGCAACCGAGGCCGCCGTGGTGACGACGATTAACGACACTCAAGGTGTCGGCGGGCCGTTGGACGGACCCGTTGAATGGTCGATCTCGGGTGACACGATCGTGGATGAGGGCACCGCGGCCAGCTACCAGATCGCCGTTAGTGGTGATTTACAAGCCGGCGAATCGACCTCCGTTCAGTTGACGCTGGCTGACCTAGAAACCTCACCGCCCGACCGAGCAAACTTTGACGCTGCGATTGATGCGGCGGTGCTGGCGTACAGCGGCCCCGGGCAAGTTGCCTACGATGACTCGACCGGAACGCTGAACTTCACCAGTGATGGAACGGGTCCGATGGCATCTCTTGCGGTCAGCCTCGCAACGACTCAGGACAGCACGTCCGAGGGTGACGAACGACTGCGGATCGATCTGAGCAGCGCGACGAGCACAACGGGATTGACGCCCAGCGTTGGGAGCACTGGCTCAATCACAACCACCATCGCCGATGACGACGTGGCGACGTGGACGTTGTCCGGGCCCGGCGCAGTCGACGAGGGCGGTACGGCGACTTATGAGTTGAATTTGTCTGGCACGCTCGCGATCGGCGAAACCGCGACGATCGATTTCTCGTTGGTCGATGGCTCGACGAACACGGCTGACCGTCAATCGCTTGAGTCAGCAATTCAAACAGCCATCACTGGGCGAAATGATTTAGGTTTTGATCCTGTCTCGGGAACGCTCACCTTCACCGGCGACGGAAACGCATTCGCACAACTAGCGATTAACCTAGACATCACCAACGATGCGAATCTCGAAGGCCCGGAAGCCTTCACCATTTCGATCGCCAACCCGGGCAGCACCTCTGGCGTGACGGTAACGAACGATGCGTCGTCCAGCCAAGTCATCACGACGATCAATGACGTCGATGGCGTTAACGGCACGGCGGATGGGCCAGCCTTGTGGGCGATCGACGGCCCCACCTCGACAGACGAAGGTGACATTGCACCATTCACTCTTAGCCTGTCGCAAACGTTTGGCGGCGGTGAAAATGCAATCGTCAATATCGCGTTGACCGAAGGCACAACGATCGCCAACGATCACGCAGACTTTGTCGCGGCGGTTCAAACCGCGGTGAACAACTACTCGGGCTCAGGAACCGTCACGTTTGACTCGACGACTGGTACGATCCAGTTCGTCGCGACCAACGATGGCGACGCGATGACGGACTTAGTGGTCCAACTGGGAATTGTCGATGACGGTTTTGCAGAGGGAGCGGAAAATTACTCAGTCGCACTAACCGGCGCGGCAAGCACCAGCGGAGCAAACGTTGGCGTTGACCCGGCGGCGACCAGCGTGACGGCGATCGTTAATGACACGCAGGGAATCGGCGGACCAACCGATGGACCAGTCGCATGGTCGATCACAGGGCCGACCGACGCTGACGAAGGCGCGACGGCCACGTTTGAGGTGGCGTTGTCCGGCACGTTTGGCAACGGTGAGGTAGCCAGCGTCAAAATCGATTTGACCGACGTAACGACCGATTTGAACGACTACGCGGACGCGATCATGGCGATCACAACCGCGGCAAATGCAAATCCCGACGTCACGTTTGACTCGGCAACCGGAACACTGACCTACATCTCTCCCGGCGACGGCGCTTCGATGACGCCGCTGTCGATCGAACTGGCAATTAGCGACGACGTTCTGGTCGAAGGCAGCGAGTCGTTCGAAATCAGTTTGAGCAACCCAGGTTCCACGAGTGGCTTGACGGTGACGGTGGATTCCAACGCGGCAACGGCGACCACCACGGTCAACGATACGCAAGGAATCGGCGGCGCGGCGGACACGGCGATCTGGACGCTTACCGGCGACGCGACGGTTGATGAAGGCGGCGGCGCGAACTATGTCCTAGACATCAACGGTGTCCTGCAAAGCGGCGAAAACGCGACGATCTATCTGTCTTTGACGGACATCGACACCACCAGCGCGGACCGCAGCAGCTTTGTTACGGCGATCAATGCCGCAATTGGGTCTCGCACGGACCTCGTCTTCGATTCGGCCGACGGCAGATTGACTTACACCAGCGACGGAAGCGCGTTCTCGCCGCTGACGATTGAAATCGAGGCCATTGATGACACGCTGATCGAAGGTCCAGAGCGATTCGGCGTTTCGATCAACAACGCGGACAGCTCGACGGGCGCGGTGACTGGAACCTCGCTGACCAACAACACCGTCACGACCACAATCGCCGACACCGTGGGTGACGGCGGAGCGAACGAGCAGGTGGTGTGGTCTCTGGGTGTTGACCAAACCGTCGCGGAGGGCAACGCAGCCAGCTATCAATTGGCGCTGTCTGGCGGAACGCTGCAAGCGGGCGAATCGGTTTCGATCGAACTAAGCCTAACCGACGTGCAGACGACCGCAGCAGACTATCAGGCTCTCGCGGCTGCGGTGAGCACGGCCGTGGCTGGCTACGCGGGACCGGGCACGATGAGCTACGACAGCGGCAGCAACCAGTTGACTTTCGTTAGTGACGGAACCGGGCCGATGTCAACGCTTACGATTGTCCAAGCCTCGATCGATGATACTTTCGCCGAAGGGGCCGAGCAATTTAGCATCGCGATCTCAAACGCGGCCAGCAGTTCGGGAGTTGACGTGGCAATCGACGCCACGGCCCACACGGCCACGACGACGATCGACGACACCGTCGGTGCGGGAACCGATGTGGCGACTTGGAACATTGCGGGCGTGACCAATTTGGATGAAGGTGCCGGGGCGGCGTTTACGCTAAGCCTCGACGGGACGCTGCAAGCGGGCGAGACAGCGACGATCGATGTGGCGGTTGCTGACCTCGACACAACGCCGGCGGATTACGGTGACCTGAACGCCGTCTTAACCGCAGCCATCGCAAGTCGCAGCGATCTGAATTTTGATTCGGCAACGGCCAAGCTCACATACACCGGCGACGGATCACCGATGCAGGATTTGAATTTCCAGCTGCTGGCGGTCGACGACTCGTTTGCAGAAGGCCCCGAGCGTTTTGAAATCAGGTTGTCTAATCCGGGCACGGACACCGGAATCGCGACCGGCGTCAATTCCGCAGTCGCCGTCACCGTGATCAATGACACGCAAGGCCCCGGCGGCGCGTTAGACCCGGCTGGTGAATGGTCCGTCACGGGTGCACCGACGGTTAGCGAAGGGGTGACGGCGACAATCACGATCAGTTTCGATGGCGATTTACAGGCTGGCGAAATAGTCTCGGCAGACGTCAGTTTAACCGATGTCTCGACGACGCCGGCCGACCATGCGGACTTCGATGCAGCCGTACAGCTTGCGGTCAACAACTACGCTGGGCCGGGCACGGTTGTGTTTGATTCGGCGACTGGCACGATCTCGTTCGAGAGCGACGGCACCGGTCCGATGGCCGATCTGGCGGTGACCTTGCCAACGGTGGCCGATGGCTTGACCGAAGGAGACGAAAACTTCCGAATCGACCTGAGCAACGCGACCAGCAGCACCGGCCTGGGGCCAAGCGTTTCATTGACCAATGGAACGCTGACGACAACGATCGAAGATGATGATGTGGCCGTGTGGTCGATCACCGGACCAAGCAGCATCGACGAAGGCGCCAACGCCCAGTTCAACCTCAGCTTGAACGGAATCTTGGCGACGGGCGAGACCGCAACCGTTACCTTGGCTCTGACTGACACCACAACCAACAACAGCGATCACGGTGATCTCGCAATGGCGTTGCAAACAGCGACCGCGGGACGACCGGAGTTCACGTTTGACGGGGCGACGGGAACGCTAACGGCAACCGGTAACGGAACGAACATCGCCGACTTAATGATCGCGATACCGATCACCAACGATGCTTTGGTCGAGGGACCGGAAAGCTTCCACGTCGCGATCTCGAACCCGGGCAGCACCACTGGCTCGGCAGTCGAAATCGATCCGCCAACCAGTAGTGTCACCACGACGATCAACGACACTCAAGGCATCAACGGCGCAGCGGACGGACCGGCAGAATGGAGCATCGTTGGACCTGCGGCGAGCGACGAAGGGTCGTCCGCGTCGTACGCTATCTCGCTGACTCAATCGTTTGGTGCCGCAGAAAGTGTCAGCGTGGTGATTGGCTTGAGCGATACGTCAACCAACGCCGCCGACCACGCGGACTTCGTGGCGGCCGTACAAACTGCGGCGGACAATTACGCCGGGCCGGGCATGGTTCTGTTTGACTCCGCGACCGGAGCACTAACCTTCACCGCGACCAATGACGGTGACGCGATGACAGACCTTGCAGTTGAGTTGCCATTGGTGGACGACACGCTGATCGAGGGTGCAGAAGCGTTTGAAATCTCGCTATCCGGCGCGGACTCGACGACCGACGCCAGCGTAACGATCAGCTCGATCGCGGGTAACGTGACGACCACGATCAACGACACGCAAAACGCCAATGGACCGGCGGACGGGCCGGGAGCTTGGTTGATCGCCGGTCCAGCAAATTCGGACGAAGGTTCGACGGCCACGTTTACCGTCCAGTTAACCGGCAGCTACGGAGCCGGTGAAGTCGCGAACGTGCAGGTCAACGTGACGGATCTCGGTTCCGACGCAGCCGACTACGGGGACGTCGCGGCTGCCATGACCGCGGCCGCCGCAGCGAATCCGAACGTGACGTTCGATCCAGCTACCAGCACGCTGACGTATACCTCGCCAAGCGATGGGGCAACGATGGCGGCGTTGGCGATCGAGCTACCAATCACTGATGACTCGCTGGTCGAAGGTAACGAGTCGTTCGTGTTTGAGCTACGGAATCCAGGAACCTCAACCGGCGCGAACATTGTCGTCGATCCGGTTTCCGCGACCGCAACCACGCTGATCAATGACACGATGGGTGATGGCGGAGCAGCGGACGCAGCGACATGGTCCATCGTCGGCGATGCGGATGTGGACGAGGGCGGTACTACCACGTTCACGGTGTCTTTGAGCGGCGTCTTGCAAAACGGAGAAACCGCAACGGTCGTGATTGATCTTGCTGACATCGACACGACGATTACGGACCACGATGCTTTCTCGGCCGCCATTACGGCTGCAATCGGCAGTCGCACGGATCTAGCCTATGACTCCGCGACCCGCGTTCTGACTTACACGGGCGACGGCAATGCGATGCCGGATTTGATGATCTCGATCGGTGCTGTGGATGATGCGTTGATCGAAGGACCAGAACGTTTTGAAGTGACCCTCACAACCGCGGGCAGCTCGACCGGAGCCACCGTCGCGATCGATCCGGCAGCAAGCAGCCTGACCACAACCATCAACGACACGGCGGGCGATGGCGGCCCAAGTGAACAAGCAATTTGGTCGCTGGGCGCTGACCAAACGGTTCAAGAAGGCGACAACGCGACTTACACGCTAACTCTAAACGGCGGGACGCTGCAGAACGGAGAAATTGCCACCGTCCAAGTTAGCTTGATCGATGTGACCTCAACACCCGCGGACTATGAATCGCTGGACGACGCGATTACGGCAGCCACTGCCAACTATGCTGGGCCAGGCACCGTTTCCTATGACCCAAGCAGTGGCGTGGTGACCTTTGTTAGCGATGGCACGGGGCCGATGACCGGTCTAACCATCGTGCAACCAATCATTAGCGACGGCGTAGCTGAAGGCACCGAAGCACTTTTAATCGGCTTGAGCAATGCCAGCAGTCCATCCGGAGCTAGTGTCGGCTTAGACGGAGCCGGCACGAACGTGAATGTTACATTGGCCGATGTCCTGGGCCCCGTGGCCGCAGTACAGTGGTCGATCACCGGTGACTCAGGCGTCGATGAAGGCGGCAACGCGAACTACGTGATCTCGTTGAATGCGTTGCTGGGCCCGGGGGAGAGTGCAGATGTGACGATCGGCTTGTCAGACGTCGACACCACCGCTGCGGACTACGCCGACTTCGTGGTCGCGGTGCAAAACGCAGTTAACGGTCGAGCGGATTTGATGTTCGACGCGACGACGGGCTTGCTCACGTTCACGAACGTCTCGGCGGCCAACGCGATGATGCCCGACATCCCATTGACCCTGGGTGCGGTGGATGATGCTTTGCTTGAGGGCCCCGAGCGCTTCTTAATCAGCCTGTCGGGCGGCGGCAGCACCACGGGGCTCGACGTTGGCGTCGAAGCATCAGCCAACAACGTCTTGACCACCATCAACGATACCAATGGTTTTGGTGGACAACCTGAATCCGGCGGCCAATGGTCAATCAACGGGCCAGCTTCCGTGGCCGAGGGAGACGATCTGGTTACCGAGGTGGTCGTCAGCGGTGACTTACAAAACGGCGAAGTCGTTTCGATTCAATTGGACTTGGTCGATTTAGAAACCACGCCCAGCGACCATGAAGCCCTAGCCGACGCGATCAACGATGCGGTTCTGGCGTACAACAGCAATCCAAGCAACCCGGGCACAGTCGGTTTCGACCCGAACACTGAAACGCTGACGTTCACCAGCGATGGCTCGGGACCGATGGCGCCGCTGGAGATCAATCTTGGCATCAGCGCCGACATGACGGCCGAAGGTGACGAGCGATTGCGAATCGAGCTAACGAACCCGAGCAGCTCGACCGGGATCCCGACGACCGTTTCCTCCAACGGCGGAACCCTGACAACAACGTTGATGAATGCCGATGTGATCGAGTGGTCACTGACCGGCCCAGCGTCCGTCAACGAGGGCGCCGTGGCCACGTCCGAGCTGGCTTTGTCAGGGACGCTGGCGACGGGGGAAACGGTAACGGTTGAGGTTTCGTTGAATGACCTCCAAACCGTCGGCGGTGACCACGGAACTCTGATTGACGCGATTGGCAATGCGATCGCAGGACGGCCTGAATTTTCGTTCAGCGCCGCAACGAGCGAACTGACCTTCACCGGCGATGGCAACTCGATGGTTCCGTTGGCAATCGAATTGCCAATCGTCAACGATGATCTGATCGAAGGCCCGGAGCAACTCCAGTTGCAAATCAGCAATGCCACCAGTGACTCAGGCGTGAATGTGATCGTCAACTCGGCCGCGAACCAAACGACGGTGACGGTGAATGATACTCAAGGCCCGGCCGCAGGGTCAGCCGCCGATGGACCCGCTCAATGGTCGATCACCGGCCCGGCTAACGGCAACGAGGGAGACACACTGGTTTACAACGTCGGCCTAACTGGCAACTTAGGCGCTGGTGAAACGGCCACGATTAACTTGGCACTGGATCGCCAAGACACCAACCGCGACGACCACGGGGACTTCAATAGCGCGGTTCAAACAGCCGTGAACACCTACGCGGGTCCGGGCACCGTTTCGTTTAACTCATCGACAGGAACGATCACGTTCATCGCCGACAGCGACGGTGACTCGATGGGCGATTTGATCATTGAATTGGCTATCGTGGACGACTCACTGATCGAGGGCCCCGAGGACATCTCGCTAGTCCTCTCAGGGCCATCGAGTTCCACCGGAGCAAATGTTGGCCTCGCGCCGGGCGGTGAGACGGCCACCACGACGATCGCGGACGTCGGCCCGGGTGGTGTTGCCGACGGACCGGCTGAGTGGTCCGTCACGGGGCCGAGCCAAACGGCGGAAGGTCAAACCGCGACGTACACCGTTTCGCTGGCAGGAGCATTCCAAGCAGGCGAGTCCATCAGCATCGATGTGGATATTGACGACCAAACCACCGACGGCAATGACTACAGCAGTCTACTCACCGCCTTGCAGGCAGCAGCGAACAACCATCCGTTTGTCGTGTTCAACGGAGCCAGCACGCTCACGTTTACCTCGCCCGTTGACGCCACAATGATGCCCGATCTATTGATCGAACTTCCGATCATCAATGACGGACTAACTGAAGGCCAAGAGACGTTCGTGTTCAGGCTGCGGAACCCGGGTTCGTCGTCCGGAGTCACCGCTCAGATCGATCCGACAGCGGCGTCAGTCAGCACGTTAATCAACGGCGCGCCGGTGGCCGTTGCTGATTCGATCACGGCCGTTCGCGGCGAGCCCAATTCGGGCAATGTGGCAACTAACGACTTTGACCCCGACGGCGATCCCCTCGTTGTCACGGCGGTCAATGGTATTTCAATCGGCGGATCGGTCACAACCAGCGGTGGCGGAACCGTCACGATGAACCCGGACGGTAGCTTCGTTTACGTGGCCGACCCAGGTTTCGTAGGCGCCGACTCGTTCACTTACGAAATCTGTGACTCCGTTGGTAACTGCACCACCGAAACGGTTAACGTTAATGTCGTTAATCGGCCGCCGTCAGTCGTGGACCCAGATCATGGAACGACCGTCACGAACTCGGCTCCGTTCAACGGAAACTTAGCAACGAACGTGACGGATCCGGACGGCGATGCCGCAACGTTTACGCTCGTCACGCCACCGAACCAGGGCACGGTCGTTATCAACCCGGACGGCACCTTCGTCTACACACCGGGTCCAGGTTTCACCGGTGGTGACGTATTCACGTACGAAGCCTGCGACGCGTTCGGTGGCTGTGTTCAGGGAACCTACACGATCGATGCCATGGGCCTCGGTCAAACTGACGGCTCCCCACCGTCCTTCCCAACTTTGGGCCCTATCTTCAACGAACGACTTAGCCAACGACTGGGTGACGGTAGCAGCCGGGGCGGTGGCGGCTCGTCCACAGATTACATGTACCGTGGCTTCGCAATCGATTCAAACTCACACCCTTTGTCGCTCGATCGCGGGAACCCGGTCACGGGCGGTTACGACCCTCAATTTAGCGCCACGAACAACTCGCAAGACGTTAACACAACGTCTACGGTTCCATCGAACTCGGATATTGAAAACTCGCCGACCGAATCAACGGAATCAATCGAGTCTGAGGTTAACGAGACCGAGCTAATCGAAACCGAAATGCCAGAACAGCTTGACATCGAAAGCGTGGCAAACGGGCAACCGACTCAGGAGCTGCCGACCGAATCACCGACTCGCCAACCGTCGAAGCGACGACGACTTTGGAGCTGGCTGTTGATACGATAGCTAGGCAACCGAACATCGGACGGTGACGCGAGGAGTAAAATCGCGAGCCGGCTGAGAAATCGACTTGCTATCAAGCGGTTTGTTCACATGGCGCGAACAGCTTTCAACCCACCCAAAATTGCCAAGGGAGTGCATCGGAAGCAAAATGGGCCCTACGATCAGGACAGTCGGTCGACAGCAGTTAACGACCCACCCAAAATGACTGCGGCCAAACATATGACCCCAGCGAAAGCAAAGAGATTCTTTCGGGCGAAAACGTTGTTTCGCTTAAACATCAGCCCTAGCTTCGCCGTGATCCTCGCCTTCCAGAAACTGGACGCCCGTTAAATAAACTGGCAAATCACTTCCGATTGCTGTGCAATGGCAAACACGGCAAACAGCCGATGCGTCGTAGTCGAGCATCCGCAGCCGCACGTATTGGTGCTGGGTCGGTAAAACATTGACGAACGCCATCCCATTTCGGCTCACGTCGCGCGACATCACCCAAAACGGTTCCCCGTCAGGCAGAAAGTCTTCATTCAATGGCTGCACAATCACCGAGATGCTCTTGGGATGCCGAACGCTCTCGCGGCGCTGATTCACGTTGAGCGATTGCTCGCACAGCGAATTCAGAATTTCTGACAGCGTCGGTGCTTGTTGATTCCGGTTCTGCATAGTTATTGGTCCTGGGGGTGAGGACAGCGTTGAGCGACAAAGGAATGTCAGGCGGGATCGAATTTCGGTGGGTGGGACCGCTCCCAATTCAAGCGGACGGTTAATACTTACGCCAACACCAACATTTTGCCAGATCGATTTCGTAATGAACCGACATTTTGGGGGGATGTTTACCCTCATCTGTGCGACCTGACACTAAGTGTTACCTTCGGGTCGTCAGTTATCTGCACCGCGAGGCTTACCCTTCGCCGTCGAGGGGCATGCCCCCTATGTGGGTTGAGGAGCTCCCCTTATCAGGACGATCTGCTGTCATCGAGGGCAAACCATCAGCAATTTTCTCGTCGGGGGCAAACATCCACCTAATTGCCCAGCCCACTCTGCCAAGGCAACCTAGATTACAACATCAGCGAAGAGGATTGACTGGGCTCCAATGAGCTTCTTCAACACTTCGAAAGACTTTACCGCACGGTGTGGCCGTTCATTTGAGATACGTGCAAAGCCAACACCGCAACTGCTGCCCAACCTTTTACGTTTAATCGGAGCCATCGACATGACAACGACCTTACCATCAACGGCTTTCGCACCCACTGCTATTCCTGAAGCGATCCAGCAAACGGTTAGCCAGCCGGTGATCGACGCGTCAGAAGTTTTAGATTCAGAAATCTTCCTCATCGACGACGAGCAATTGGTGATCGACACACTAACTCACCACTTGAAGTCAGCAGGCTTCACGAGCATCCATGGCTTCGTCAGCAGTGGAGAGGCGATCGATACCTTGCGGTTTGTTCGTCCTGACGTAATCCTTACGGACATTCACATGCCTGACGTCAGCGGCAGTTTCTTGACCAAGCTGATTCGAACGTTTGCCCATTTGAGAGATGTGCCGATCATGGTCGTCACATCCGATCATCGCCCTGAAACAGCAGAAGCGATACGTCGCAAGGGCGCGGACGTGATTCTATGCAAACCCGTCCAGTCCGATCTGTTGATTCAGTACGTCGTCGAAACGCTCAAGCGGTCTCTTGAAGAAAACGCAGCAAAGCAATCGGCAGATGCCCTGCGTGAACGAGAAAAAGCCCGCACAAACCGCAATTTGCAGAACCAAGACGCTCGTCTCCGTGAAATTTGTCGACCGAAAAAAAGCTGATTTCCGACAGGCAACGAAGTGGCTTCCGCTACGAAAAACCGGCCTTTTAGCAAACCGAAGACTGCCCTGGATGACCCACCACTCAACGGGCGGCGGATGGTCGGTACGCCTCATCGCGCTCGCCCTCGGTGGCTGGCGTAAATCGGATGGCTAGATCCTGGATCATGTACTGCACCTTCCGCACACTGCAACCAATCTGTTCCGCAATCGCTTGATTACCTTCTCCTTGCATTCGTAACTTGATGACGGTGGCAACTCGGTCGTCATCGACAGCGTCCAAAATGTCAGCGATCAGCTGAGCCGTTTCATTTTCAGTAGTGCCAAAACCGCTGCTAGGCACATCCCAATCGTCCTGGAAAGAAAAGGTTTTCACTTCGCCGCCACGACAAGCGGCTTCCTCGTAGCGTCGACGATCCGTGGTTCGCCGGATAGCGATGGTCGACAACAGACTCCACAAGTCTTCAATCGTGCTCAGGTCTCGAAACTCCCCTCGCTTGATCAAATCACAGACATCAACCAAAGCATCGAGAGCGATATCTTCTTTGTCTGACCAGCGCAGCGCTCGTGATGAAGACGCGATCCGACGACACAGTCGCGGATAAAACAAATCCCAAAGCTCACCCACCGCAGCCTCTTCGCCGCGAGTGAGGGCTTCTAGCCATTGGTCATACTGGGCGGTCACCAATTTTTCCTTTTCTAGAACATTTTGGTGCGTCCAAAAGTTTAGTTGTCGATTACATTGCGGGCGGGGACCCTCATCGTATTGGCCGCTTCATCAGACTGTCAAGGGTCACGACCTTTTGAAGTCAAACGGGGGTTCCCCCACGACGATCACGATAGCAATCATTCTTCTGCAACAGCTTGTGACAGACGAAAAAATGAGGGCAAGCCAGCACAACTCAATCAGCCACAACAATCGCGATGCTTGCATTAAACATGCGCCCGCAATTAGCCCGCCAACTTCCATTTGCGGCTCTCAAATGCGGGGGCAATCGACTCCCAGAATAACAATCGATAACAAATCAAGCATTGTCAAGAATCTAACAATCTTTATGAAACGGGCTCTACAATCTTCGCCCAACTCTTGTCTTACGGTAAGGAAACCCTATGTCTACTTTTCAAGAACACTGCCAGGCGCTTGTCCTATCAAGCGATAATGAATTCCAGCTGGTGGAAAGTGCAATCCGATTCGTACGTTCAAGCTGCTTAATAACCCAGTTTGACAACGAACAGGCCTTATTCGAACGCATCAAAGAGACAAAAACGTCTGGGTTACCGTCTTGCTTGATCGCATCGGCCACTTACCTCAACCGCTCGCCCAATGGCCTGCTGGCCCGGCTACGTGATCTGACCTATTTGCCCGTGATTCTGCTGGGAGACGTCGACTCTGACAATCTGATCGAGTCCGTTGATTCAATCATGGTGACCGGTCACCCCCTGACCGAGGACAAAATCTCGGTCGCTGTCTTGAAGGCGCTTGGCTGGTCCGAAAAGTACTGCCAGCTCTTTCAGCAGTCAGAGCGGTTCAAATTGCTAAATGAGCGTGAACTTAATATCGTCACTTTGGCTACCGAAGGGGTTCCCAATAAGTCCATCGCAAAGCGACTCGGGATATCCATTAAAACGATTGAACGGAATCGCCGCTGTGCGTACGAGAAGCTGGGGGTCACCAGCACTGCGGGGATGGCAATGCTGTTCACGTTTCGAAAATTCTGCGTGAGCGACCCGATCAAGCCCTCGATCACCGCTACGCCGCAAGCTTTTTCGGCCCGGCAAGAGTCTTCGGCCTCCTCGATGATCTACTAGCAAACTACTTGACCTATTTCTTTGTTGGCTGGCTGGAACAAGCCACCTAGAAGTACTGATACGCTCCGCGCCACCAACAGCGTTTCGCTTGGAACGGAGCAGGCGGTACCAGTACAACACAAAAGATCCACGCCCCCGCATTTGAACCAATCCAACGACTTGGACTGGGTTAACTAGCGGGGTTTTTCATTGCCTGTCGAAATGGGCCGGCATAATTGGACCAGTTTACGCGACGCGATCGGCCGGGTGCGACAAGCAAAGTTTCTGTGGCCGAACCGACTATTTGCCGACAATCGCTCTCTCCTAGCCGTCATTTCGCTGAGTGAAGGGTACGTTTTTAAGTACCTGCCAGATTTGTGAAGGATCTGCTGGCGATCACGCGTTACCCGATCAAAGACACCTGTATCGAGCTGCAAACAATGAGTGCTGCCTATCACGATTTCCCTGCCGACCCCGCACAGCGCAATGATTTGGCTGCGATCCACGGGTTGCAACGATCAGCGACAACCAACCTCGCCATCATGGCAATCGCGTCGCTAATCGCGCTCGGCCTATCGTGCTATTTAGCGCATGCAGCTTTCACGATGTCTGAAGTAGCCGGCTGTGGAGGCAGCGGAGTGTTCGACTGCGGGCATGTCCTGCACAGCAAGTGGTCAAAAGCCTTGGGACTCCCGGTCAGCGTGTTTGCGATCGTGACTCATTTAGTGTTTTTAACGAGCCTCGCTGCCACTCAATCAACCGGTCGTCTTTCGAAGTTCGCCAACCGACTGGCGGTACTTGCGGCGATCGCCGCTGCCACTGCCGCTGCGTATTTCGTTTCATTACAGTTGTTCGTGCTCAAGCACGTATGTTGGTATTGCATGACGGCCCATGCCAGTGGCGTGCTGATCGCGGTCCTTGCCGCGCGAACCTTGCCGGTTTCGAAAAGACAAATTGCGAGATTGGCCACGGTCGCATTAGCAGGCGTATCCGGTCTGGCCCTCATCCAAATCACGTCCAAAGCACCCGCTAGGTTCAAGATTCAAACTTATCAGCCAACTGCCACAACCGACGCCTCTCCAGAGACTTTTGCAAGTCCGAGCAGCCTGTTCTCGGCACCTGCTGATGAACCGGATGAATCCGCATTGATTTTTTCGGCTCCCGTCGACGACCAACCTCCTCAAACGTCATATAACCAAGCGTTTCAATTGTTGCGGCCGGCGCGACAGCCACGGCGAGCACAACTCCTGAACGCGACTGCGTTTCTTGCAACAACAACTTCTTTCGTTCCGGCCTCAAACGCGCGACGAGTTAGCAAACGCTCAACGCCGAAGCTTGTGCCGATCAACGGTGGGACGATTAAATTGAAAGCTGACGATTGGCCGCTATTGGGCAAACCCAACGCGAAGCATGTGTTCGTCGAGATGTTCGACTACACCTGCAAGCACTGCCGCTCAACTAACCGAGCGATCGACCAAGCCAAAAAAACGCTTGGAGACGACTTAGCGGTCATCAGCCTGCCCGTTCCAATGAATCGTCGTTGCAACTCGACGATCGAGACAACCAACGTCATCCACGCGGAAGCTTGTCAGCTGGCCAAGTTAGCGATTGGAGTCTGGCGAGTTGATCGGGCTGCCTTTGCTGGTTTTCACCAATGGCTATTCAGCCAAGACACCGCGCCAACCTTCACCGCGGCCGCGGCAGAAGCCAAGCGTCGCGTCGATCCGGCTGCTTTGGACGCCGAACTCTCGCGCAATGTTTGCGACCAGTACCTAGCTCGCAACGTCGAGTTATACAAACGCGTTGGCAAGGGAGCGATTCCCAAAATGATCTTCCCCCAAACGACGATCGTCGGCGAGTTCACCTCAGGCGAGTCGCTGACGAATCTGATTCGTCAATACACCGACAATCCGAATTGATCGCGTGACAATAGAGCTTGAAACCGGACAACTCGTTGTATGAGTCGTAAACCAAAAACGGTCGCCATTGTTCAATGGGCGACCGTTTTTGGTTTTCACTTTTTCTGATGTCGCAAGCGTTCGGCTCGACAATCATCTGCCGACAACTGAGTGACTAGGCATCCTCGTTCGACGACTCGGTGTCGCGGTGATGATCCGTCCTAACGGTTGATGCCGCCAGCGACCCGCGCCCCAATTGGTAAGCCAGCAAAACGCCCAGCCCCGAGCACAGGTAAGAAATTATCATCTTCTTGTTCATCGGCGGCTTCTTGACCGACAAACCACCATCAGTCGAATCCCCCGTGGCACTCATCGATCGATCGGCACGACTCTCCGCCTCCAGCCGCGCGGCCTCACTTTCGGCGACCACGCGTTCCGAATCATCAGCCGCAGTATCTTCTTCTGCTTCGTCCTCGATCTCTGTTTCACCGGCGTCGCTCTCATCCGCCGATTCATCGACTGCATCACCGTCCTGCTCATTCTGACGATCCGCCGCGTCTGTAATGGACAGCTTTATCGGCTCAGCCGTAATCTGCGAGGCATCCACGGGACCAAGGTCATTGCCCTGTAGTCGCCATAATGCAACGGCTTCATCGCCGGCCAAGATCGCCAGCAACGCAACGGCAGCAGCAATCGCACCAGACAAGTAACCGCCTCTGCCTGCGGCCAAAACTTTTGCTCCCAACCCCGTCAGCAGACCCGTTATTATCGGGAACCATTCGTATCCTCGCAGACTACCGTCCCGCAAATACATTAGAGCAACCGTAGCCAATACGGCTCCGACCAAACCGCCAATCAGCGCTTTTACAATAGTCATAACAGGAGTCCCATTCTTCTTGACAACAAAGTGATTGTTTGTAATTCAGCGTTGGGAATAACGGTAGAAATAAAAGACCGTTCTTTGACGCGTGGGGACCGACAGGCACCACCAGCTCCGCCAAATCAGTTCGCACTGTAACATCCCGCTTGACGCTGGTCAAATTTTTCCAAACTGCCCATCGCCCGTAGTACGAAAGAAGCCTTCGGCCCCACGTTCGCTCTACGCGTTTACATCATCCAACTCAGATTCCTTGCTAGGAAAGCGAGGCAAGGACAACGATACCCGACTAACGCAGTCGCTATTCTAACGATCCGCTAACACTGAGAGATCGCCGTTCACGCTGATCGGCCGTTGTACACGTCCTGTCCGCTGGCAGAGAACTCTCGAAAAACCTCACACGCTTCTTCGGCCAATACTTCCTCGATCACTTCGATGCCTCGCCGAGAAAGCTCCGTTTGCCACGTTGGGGGAATCGGGCCCTCATCAAATCCGGTTAGCCGCTCAATTTGCTCACCCGACGCCGCAATCGCGACACTGCGAACGCCCGACCAAGGGATCGAACCGAAACACATGGCACAGGGACGTCCATTAACGACCAACTGGTGCGCAGGCTGATTCGGGCCGCCCAGATCGTAAGTTTTCAGTTTTTGCTGCGCTAACGAGAGCGCGACAATTTCCGCATGGGCAGATGAAACACTAGCAGGAACAACGCGGTTGACCCCGATCGCGACAACCTTGCCGGTGTCTCGTTCGAACACGCCTGCTGCAAACGGACCGCCTGTGTTGTGCTGAACGTTCAAGCGCGAGAAACGAATCACCGTCCGCATGCGTTCCTCCAGCAATGGGATTTCCGCAGGCAAACTCTCCGTTTCGGTGATGACCCAATCCGGCAGTGAAATATCAATTCGCATGTCACGCTCCCGCTCATTCATGGCAACCATGTCCGCGCCTCAGAATAGGACAACGGGCAACACTTTTTCGCTCGCTACGATCGGCATGACCTATTCGCCGAACTCGTACGCGTAAAAGTGCATGACTTCGTCGCAATTTTCGGGCAGCTGGACCAAGTCAGGGTTCACGAGCGCCGCTACGTCTCCGATCACGGTAATCATCGGGCTGCCAAACCCCAACTGATCGACTTGATCGGCGATGGTCGCCAGCGTTCCAGCGGTCACTTGTTGGTGTGGCATTGTCGCGTTCTCGATGCAGGTCACGGGCGTGCGGGGCTCACGACCTCGTTCAATTAACGACTCGGTCACATGCCGCAGGTTTTTTCGACCCATCAGAACGACGATCGTGTCCAACTTTGCCAGCGCGTCAAAATCCAGCTGATTATGAATCAGCCGTGGGTCGGTCTGCGCGGTAATCATGGCCATCGAGCGAGCGATTCCGCGCGTTGTCACTGGCACGCCCGCGGCCGCTGGCCCCGCGATCGCGCTCGAAATCCCCGGGACGACCACGCAAGGGACACCCGCGTTTTGGCAGGCTTCGAATTCTTCTTGACCTCGTCCAAAGACAAACGGGTCACCGCCCTTCAACCGCACGACTGTTTCGCCCCGCTGAGCGTGCAGCACCAGCAGACGATTGATTTCCGATTGTGAAATTCGATGGTGGTCAGGGTACTTCCCCACGTCGATCTTGGTCGCCTTAGTGCGCGCCCACGACAGGACTTCAAACGGAATCAAGCGATCGTGAATAATCGTATCGGCTTCTTTGACCAGTCTTTGACCGCGCAGCGTCATTAGCTCCGGGTCGCCCGGCCCTGCCCCGACCAAATAAACCATGCCACGTCGCGCGATCATGATGGCAACTCACTGGTTTGATTCGAAGCGGGTAGCGATGCGGAAGATCCAGAAGCGGCCGGCGCGGCATCGTTGACTAAGCCCGACAGATCGACGGGAGTTCCGCTCATCATCTGATCGGTCGCCAGTTCTAACGCCAGTTCGCTCATCGCGGGATACATTCCAATCGGAGTGTCACAAATGCACAGACGCTCAGTTCCGGTTGCTTCGTCGACAAACGTCTCGACTAAAGGATAGTTAATCGTGGGGCCGCTTGGCAAACCAAATGCTTCAGGGACGTCCACCGTCGTGTGCGGTCCTCGGCTGACCAAATACGGAACCACCAACGTGTGCGGCGTTTTCACTCGCCTTGCCACCTGTTTTGCGGCGGGCGGCTGGTCCAAAAACGCGACGCGAAAGGTTGGGCGACGTTCGGCGCCGAATGAGATTTTTCGCTGGACTTCTGCCGCCAGTTCCATCGTCGCTCGGCCGCTGGTCTTATTTTTGGTCGTCCCGTGCCCAACGAATACGACAGTAAAGTCACTCGGTTTAGCCGGCAGCAGGCCAAGCGTGCGCTCGATTCGAGCGGTCACCAGTTCCGGTACGCGTTGGTGCATGGCCAACGCACCAGAAATGAACAGCCGGTGCTCCTTGAGCGATCGGTTCTCCGCCAGCTTCTTTGGAAACACTCGTCGTGAGTAATAACCATCACTGGTCATTACGGGAACAACGATGACATCGCCACCGGATGGCAACCTATCGAGCACGTTTGAAATTTGAGGATCGCCGTACAGAAACGCCGGCGTTACCGTCGAAAAAATGCCTGCTTGTTCAAGCCGTTCGGCCAACTGAAACAGCGGCCGGTTAGCACAGTCAGTGGTGACCGAACCGTGAGCCGCGAGGACCAGTGAACAAGTGGACGGTGACATAAGCGTTTTGGGACGTTCTTTCAAATTGTCAACTTCGTGGCGGACGGTTCGTGCTTGCGCAGCCGCAACGGTGCCACTCCGGCATGCCGTTGCGCTAACTATTAGGCGCCCAGCTGGACCAGTTTCGGAGCAACTTCTTCGATCGTTTGCTCTTCTTTGCCCGTCACGCGGCGACGCGTTTCGTCAGCACCGATGACTCGGCGGTAGAAATCGCCCAACCCTTCTTCATCGTTTCGATTCTGAGCGTACGTGGTCAGCAGCGGCGTTAGCGTTTCGATCGCTTGTTCGATTTTCACATCGCCCGCGTACAGATCCGCCATGCGATCACCGGCCAAGCGACCACCCACAAACAAGTGATAGACTCCGGGGCGGCGACCGACGAACGCGATGTCGGCCGTGTACGGTCGAGCACATCCATTCGGGCAACCGGTCATGCGAACCGTCAGTTTCGCGTCGTCCAGTCCCAGCGAGCTCATTTTCTGACCAAGCTCGGTCAGCATGTCGGGAGCCGCACGTTCTGATTCAGCAACGGCCAAACCGCAGGTCGGCATCGCCGGGCACGCCATCGAGTACCGGCGCACGTTTTCGATTTCGCTAACCAGTGGAATGTTGTGCTCTTTGAGAATCGCTTCCAACTTTGGAATCTGTGATTCTTCCAAGTTGTCGAACAGGATGCTCTGCTGAGCGGTCAACACGACTGGGGTTTGCAGTTCGTTAACGATCTTCAAGAACGCCGTCCGCATCTGCATTTTGTCATTATCAAGAATTCGACCGTTCTCGACGAACACGCCGTAGAAGAACTTGCCGTCACCGCGTGGATGGACTCCCATCCAGTCTTGGATCTTCACGTCAGGGATCTCGTGCCAATCCTTAACCTCGAAATCCGCTCGCGATTTGAACTCGGCGATGAATTTCTCAAGTCCCATCGTGTCAATCAAATACTTCAGCCGCGCTTGTTTGCGGTCACTGCGATTGCCAAAATCGCGATAGATCGATCCGACGACTCGCACTGCCGCGACACCGTCCTCGATCGCCACGAATCCGATCTTGTCAGCTATTTGAGCGAAAGTGTTCGCACGTCCGTGGCTCATGCCGAGACCACCACCGGCCAACACGTTATAGCCAATCAGTTTGGAAGGGTCGTTCGGATCGAGCACACCAATCAAACCGGCATCGTAGGAGTACACGTCGATCTGGTTGTCGCCTTGCAGCGTCACGCCGACCTTATATTTACGCGGCAGGTAGGTCTCGCCGTAAAACGGTTCGTCCTCTTGGGTTGAAACTTTTCGCTCGCCATCGACCCACAGTTCATAGTAGGCCTTGGTCGCGGGCCGCAAATCAACCGCGATGTCCCGCGCGGTTTGGCGAATTTGCTGATGCACGTCGTCGGTCATCGGCGCGGCGGTTGCCATGACATTGCGGCAGACGTCGCCGCAAGCGGCAAGCGTCGTCATCATCGCAGCGTTGATCTGCCGCATGGTCTCACGCAGCTCACCCTTGAGCACGCCGTGATACTGAATGGCCTGTCGCGTGGTAATGCGAATACTGCCGTTGGCGAACTCATCGGCCATCCGATCAAGATCGCGATACTGGTCCGGCGTGATCTCGCCGCCGGGCAACGCGATGCGAATCATATAGCTATAGGCTTTGCCCAGACCTTCCTTACGACGCTCGGCACGCAGGTCACGGTCATCTTGTTCGTAGGTGCCGTGGAATTTGAGCAGCTGCATGTCGTCGTGATCAAATTTTTCGATCGACGGATCGTTCAGGACTTCGTCGATCGTGCCTCGCAGCAAGTTACTTTTTTGCTTAGCGACTTCAACTTTCGAGGGGCCCGTTTTATCTTTAGCCATGATTAACTTGGTTTAAGGTGATGTGTCTGATCGGGTAAACGTGGCGGAAAGCCACCAAGCGGTTTCTAAATATCGTAGTGCAGCCCGCACTCGGTTTTCTCGTTGCCTTCCCAGCGACCGTCACGAGCGTCGTCTTCGGGTGTCGAGCCAAGGACTTTCTTGGTGCAGTGCGTGCAACCAATGCTGGGGTAGTTTTGTAGGTGGAGCGGATTGAACGGAACGTCGTGCTCTTGCACGTACTTCCACACGTCCGCCCGAGTCCAACTAACCAGCGGGCAAAACTTGTGAACGTGGTATCGCCAGTCGAACGAGATCACCGGCTGCTGGGCTCGGTGCTCGGTTTGGGTTCGTCGCAGACCCGTGATCCAAACCTTATAAGGTTTGATGTTTTCGACCATCGGCTGAACCTTGCGAATGTTGCAGCACAGGTCCTTGTTTGATTTCCAAAGCTCGGCACCGTATTGATCGGCTTGCTGTTCGGGCGTGACTGATGTTTTCCACGTCACGAAGTCAATTGGCCCTTGGTACTTTTCGACCAATCGATCGCGCAGTTCCAAAGTCTCGGGGAAAAAGAAATCGGTATCAATGCAAGCGACCGTCAATGGCTCCAACGAATGTTCGGCAATGACCTTGGAGCACACGTCGATCAGCATGCAGCCCTCCATCCCGAACGCGGAACTCATCAAGATTGGCACGTCCGCAAAGTATTGCAGTCCCCAAGAGACCAGCTGCAGCGGCGAGCTGTTCTCGTTTACCGGTTTGGCAGGGGCTTTCGCTGGCTGTGAATTCATATCGCTTGAGAAGTGAAATAAAAAACCGCAGGTCGGCCTGCGGTCGATCGGGCTAGTGGCCGTCAGATGGACGAGTAGGTTGAGCCGCAGATTATCGTCAATAACCGCCAAAAAAACCCGGCCCTTCGGCATTTTTTATCGCATTTATCAACGATTCCAACAAGGTTCATATTGAGACAATCGTCTCGAAGCGAGTGGAATCGCTGAGCCCAAAAGACGTTTTCCTCGCGGAATTGGGGCCACCAAGGTTTGGCACGGCAACTGCGTATGAATTCATACGCCGGACGGGCGACGCTCTAATCTCTTCCTTATTGGAGTCCCTCCCCCCACAAAGTCGCTCGTTCCGGCATTTTTTGCGAAGCAGGAATTTTACAACTCGTCTTCGAAAAGTCAGCATCAAACCGCCTCACGGTTTATCTCGCCCCACGAGATGCTGGCTTTTCTTATGCGCGGTCGCAAAACTTTGGCTGAATGATAACGAGCCTCGGCGGTGTCCAATCTCATGCGTACCGATAGTTGGCCGCACTAAGTGCGACTAGATGACTGGGTTCCCTCGGGGCGAGTTCAGCCTGCATTCCTTTGTTCGAGACAACAAAGTTCGCCGCGAGGTTCAACCCACCGAGACCTTGCGATTGACGCGACCGACGTTCAGCGCGGTGGTTGCCCAGTTTTTATTTTGCTCACGACCTGGACGAAAACGCAAGGCTTAGACCTTCCGGCACGTACGAACGTCAGAACACGCTTGAGCCGGCAGCAGCGGGGTTTTGCGCAATGAAAAACCGCACGAATCTTTCGAAACGTGCGGTTTTAACTTTTCGATTTGATCGGCAGCCGATGGCTGCCTCAGCAAACTTCTAGTCCAGCAAACGGACGGCTTCAGCTCGTGGACCCTTTGGGCCTTGGCCCTCCGAGTACTCAACTTTTTGGCCTTCTTGCAAACTGTCGTAGGAGGCCCCTTCCAACGAAGAGTGATGGAAGAAAATATCTCCTCGCTCTCCTTGAATGAAACCAAAACCTTTGTCAGTCAACTTCTTAATCGTACCCTGCGGCATTCCGCCACTCCTCAAAACAAAAACGTAAACATCCGGGCCAAGTCGAACGGCTAACAGTCGTCCTTCCTCTGAACAAATCTGGTCGAACTATCGCTTGAACACACTGGCCAAGATTGTAGGCCATCGGCAAGGGCAAGGCAAACTACATAAACGCTTTTTAATGGGCTGAGGGCGCTAGCTGGCTCCGCCATGCGGGTCAAAGTAACGAAAATCGGGCTGCTGAACGCCATCTGGCCATGCAACGAACCGGGTTTCCCAGCTAAATTGGGCCGTTTTCTCCGGCTCCAGCCCGTTTCCCTAACGGACGAGAACCTGCGAGCCCCAACCTATCCTAAAATCCTTCGACCGAGTCTTATGCCAGACATCCAAGGCCTTATTTTCGACTGCGATGGCACACTGGCCGACACCATGCCCCTGCACTATTTGGCTTGGCGAGCTACGCTTGACCGCTACAACGTGCCCTTTGACGAGGATCGTTTTTATTCAATGGCTGGCCAACCGACCGTTCACATCGTCCAGTTGTTGCTCAACGAAAACAACATTCACGACGACGCCAAACGCATCGCGGTGGAAAAGGAACAAGCGTTTCTTAAAGAGCTGGACAACGTCGAGCCGATCGAACCCATCGTTGCGATCGCTCGCGAACACCAAGGCAAGCTACCCATGGCGGTCGCATCAGGTTCTCGGGAGGAGATCGTTCACCGAATCCTCAAACGCATCGGCCTAGCGGATGTCTTCGACCACATCCTCGGGGCGGAGGCCACTGACAAGCACAAGCCAGAACCAGACGTGTTCCAAGAAGCCGCCCGCCGCTTGAACGTCGCCCCGGAAAAATGCCGAGTCTACGAAGACGCGGATCTAGGCGTGGAGGCCGCCCACCGCGCGAACATGGCGTGCTTTGACGTCCGCGAAGTCTTCACCCCTCGCCGAATCACACCCGCAACCTAGTCGACCGGTCACTCCGTCACCGGCACACGCACCGGCAACCAAATCAATTAAACTCCGTCACCGCCGACAGACAAACAAAACGACCAGCCCTTCAGTAGGGCGATGCAATCCCTGCCGAGTCACAGAGTACCTCGGCCACTAACGCATCAGCTCTGCTTCGGCAACAATACGAACCACAATCAACCGTCCCTTTGCACGCTTACCACGTGAATTTTCTGCCATGTCTAGCTCAGCTAAAATCATCTACACGCTCACCGACGAAGCCCCCGCTTTGGCCACCCGGTCACTGTTGCCGATCGTCAAAGCCTTCACTTCAACCTGCGACATCGACGTCGAAACACGCGACATCTCGCTGGCAGGAAGAATTTTGGCCGCGTTCTCGGACGAGCTAACGGCTGATCAAAAAACACACGACGCGCTGGCCGAACTAGGAGCGATGGCCAAAACGCCAGAAGCAAACATCATCAAACTACCGAACATCAGCGCGTCGGTGCCCCAAGCCAAAGCCGCGATCGCTGAATTGCAGGCCAAAGGCTACGCGGTCCCGGACTTTCCTGACGATCCGCAAAACGACGCCGAAGCCGAAATCAGAAAGCGCTACGCCAAAGTCATGGGCAGTGCCGTGAACCCCGTTCTGCGCGAGGGCAACAGCGACCGCCGCGCTCCCAACGCAGTGAAACAGTACGCTCGCAAGAACCCGCACTCGATGGGGGCATGGTCGAGCGATTCGAAATCTCACGTCGCGACGATGGGTGAGCACGATTTCGCCTCAAACGAAAAATCGACCACCTTCGCTGCGGCCGACAACCTAAAAGTCACCTTCGCCGCGGCCGATGGCACTCAAACGATTCTCAAAGAATCAATCCCCGTTCTCGCCGGCGAGATCGTTGATGCGACCATGATGAGCAGCAGCAAACTGGACTCGTTTTTGGCAGAACAAATCGCCGACGCCAAGGCGCAAAACATTCTGTTTTCGCTACACATGAAAGCCACGATGATGAAGGTCAGCGACCCGATCATCTTTGGTCATGCAGTTAAGGTTTATTTTAAAGACGTGTTCGACAGGCACGGCGCGGCACTGGACGAAGCCGGCGCTAACCCAAACAACGGACTGGGCAACGTACTGGCGGCCGTTCAATCGCTGCCCGACGCGCAGCGGGAAACAATCATGGCCGACATCGACGCCGCGTTGCAAAACGGACCAGACTTGGCGATGGTGAACTCGGACAAAGGGATTACCAACTTGCACATACCCAGCGACGTGATCATTGACGCCTCCATGCCCGCGATGATTCGAACGTCGGGCCAAATGTGGAATGCCGACGGCCAGCAACAGGACACCAAAGCTGTCATCCCCGACAGCAGCTACGCCGCGATCTATGAAGAAACGATCCAGTTTTGCAAACAAAACGGCGCGTTTGACCCAACCACGATGGGCACCGTTCCAAACGTTGGACTGATGGCTCAGAAAGCCGAAGAATACGGCTCGCACGACAAGACCTTCGAAATTTCGGCCGGCGGAAACGTTACTGTCACCAACCAATCTGGGGAAACAGTCTTCGAATTCACCGTCGAAGCGGGTGATATCTTCCGCATGTGCCAAGTCAAGGACGCTCCGATCCGCGACTGGGTCAAACTGGCGGTCACGCGTGCCCGAGCAATGGCCGCGCCGGCTGTGTTCTGGCTGGACGAAAACCGCGCCCATGATGCTCAGTTGATCGCGAAAGTCAAAACATATTTGGCCGATCACGACACAGACGACCTGCAAATTGAGATCCTCTCACCAGCCAAGGCCACCGCGTTTACGCTGGCTCGGGTGAAAGCTGGCGAGAACACGCTGTCGGTCACCGGGAACGTGCTGCGAGATTACTTAACGGATCTGTTCCCCATTTTGGAACTCGGCACCAGTGCCAAGATGCTGTCGATCGTTCCGTTGATGAACGGCGGCGGCCTGTTCGAAACAGGAGCCGGCGGTTCGGCTCCCAAACACGTGGAACAATTCGTCCAAGAGAACCACCTTCGATGGGATTCGCTGGGCGAGTTCCTGGCGCTGGCGGTTTCGCTGGAGCACGCGTCAGAAACCAGCGGTAACGCAAAGGCAAAAACCCTCGCTTCGGCGCTGGACGTCGCGACGGAGAAACTGCTCGACGAAGGTAAGTCGCCGTCACGAAAAGTGAACGAGCTGGACAATCGCGGCAGTCATTTTTACCTAACATTGTACTGGGCCGAAGCACTGGCCGCTCAGGATGATGACGCCGACTTGAAAGCCAAGTTCGCCACGCTGGCTAAAACGCTGGCCGCCAACGAAACAAAAATCGTTGAGGAACTTAACTCCGTCCAAGGCCAGCCGATGGAAATCGACGGCTATTACTTCGCCGACGAAGCCAAAGTAGCTGCCGCGATGCGTCCCAGTGCAACGTTCAACGAAGCGTTAGAGTCGCTGTAGTTCAACGCAGCAAGATAGGCCCGCGGTGCAACAAAGAATCGGCACGAATGCTTATTGATCGTCGGTGGCATGCTGGGATGCGGTTTCGCCGCCAGCGATCGAGTCGACGTCAACGCGTTGGCAAGAAACCGTTTTGCTCAATCGCCAGCCGACAAAGGAACCTAACAGCAGCTGAATCAGCGGCAGCTCCGTCCCCAACACCAGCCGAACGCCGGCCATGGTCAGCAGACCGTGCAGCGTCAAGTCCTTCGGCTGCAACTCAGCGGCTCCCATCGCAATCCAGCCGAACGTCGTGCCACAAATGATCAATGCGGCCAGCATCCAGATCGATGGCCTCCTCAGTACGGGCCAAACCCACTGGCCCAATAAAACCGCAGGGACGATCAATGCCAACCACAACGCATGCACTGACACGAGTGCATTAGTCGGTGGCAGTCAGCAGCCGTTTCCGAAGAGAGCGCGAATCGGCGGCATGGGCACGTGCAACAACTGCAACGATGCAAACAACAGCCCTGCCCATAGCAGCACAAATGCCAGTAGCTTCCACGCGAACATGCGTTTTGGACAAATCGTGGTACAAGAATCGGACATGGCGGCTAAGGCAAGCAATGTGAACGGACGGACATGACTGAACTAATATAGTAACCGTGGGCTGCCTGCGGCCAATAGAAAAACGTAAACTGCGGTTCTCGCTTGCCCATCCGATACTCTGCGGCTTGAATCCTTAGTTGCCCAGCGAAATCGTTCTAACCGCCTAACGAAAATTCACCAACACCGTGGAATCACACGACATCTTAGGCAACGGAGGCTCGATCGCGCGGCGGCTGACCGGCTATGAGGAACGGCCCGAGCAGCTGGACATGGCCGCTGCCGTTGCCGATGCGATCGCGGCGAAACACCATCTAGTCGTCGAAGCAGGCACTGGCGTGGGCAAAAGTTTCGGCTATCTGGTGCCCGCGATTCTCAGTTTGGCTGGCAGCCAAGCGGCTCGGCCGGAAGATCTGGACGAAGACGGTAATCCGGTCGGAGGCAGCGGCAAGCGGCGGATCATCATTTCGACTCACACGATCAGCCTGCAAGAACAAATCATCACCAAGGACATTCCGTTACTGAACAGCGTTATTCCGCTGGAATTCTCGGCGGTGCTGGCCAAAGGACGCAGCAACTACGTTAGCTTGCGGCGACTTGAGCAAGCTGCCAAGCGAGCCGACAGCCTGTTCGCCACGGACGCTGAACATCAGCAAGTGCAAAAGCTTCGCGACTGGGCCGAAGACACGACCGATGGTTCTCGAGCCGACCTAGACTTGCAGGTGCTGCCGCAGGTTTGGGACGAGGTCCGCAGCGATAGCAGCAACTGCATGGGCCGCAACTGTCCGACGCATAAGGAGTGTCACTATTTCGCTGCACGAAAACGTTTGCAAAACGCGGATGTGCTGATCGTGAACCACGCCTTATTCTTCAGCGACCTCGCACTGCGTCGCCTAGGCGTGAACGTTCTGCCGGACTACGACACCGTGATTTTCGATGAAGCCCACACGGTGCAGGACGTAGCCAGCGACCACATGGGCATTGGCGTGACAGCTCGTCAAATTGATTACTCGCTAAACAAACTCTACAACGAGCAAACGAACAAGGGATTACTGGTCGCTCATCACATGGGGCCCGAGCAAAAGCTGGTCATTCAATGCCGCATCAAATCAGACGAGTTCTTTAGCGACATAACCAACTGGGCCGCGCAGAACGCGACGTCCAACGGCCGGACGGTGAATGTTCGAGTCAAACAGCCCGGGATCGTCGCCAACCCGTTGTCCGAGGTGCTCACCAAACTATCCAAACAGATCGTTGAGCATGCCGAGAACGTGCACAAGCCGGCGGACAAGCAAGATTTGCTTTCCCAGTCGGAGCGACTGCTTGGCTTGGCCGGGCAGATCGAGAGCTGGCGTTTGCAAGACCTCGAAGGCGGCGTCTACTGGATCGAGACCAGCGTCAATCGCTACGGCCGCGAGAACGTTCGGCTCATGGCCGCACCGATTGATGTTGGACCAGTGCTGCGAGAGCATTTGTTCAACAAAACTGACTGTTGCATTTTGACCAGTGCCACCCTAGCCGTCGGCGGTCAGTCGTTTGACTTTTTTCGAAACCGTTTAGGACTGACAAAAGCAGAAACCAAAAAGCTGGGTAGTCCGTTCGATTACCAAACCCAATCGAAGCTGATCTTGGTCAGCAGCATGACCAGCCCGGCCGAGCATCGTGACACCCACGAACGGCAGTGCATCGAGGCCATTAAACACTACGTGGCGCGGACAGACGGACGGGCGTTCGTCCTGTTTACCAGTTACGAGTTTCTCAATCGAGCCGTTCGTGACCTGACGCCTTGGTTCACCGAGCACAATTACAGCCTGCACGCGCAAGGCGGCGGGACGTCACGGACTCAACTGCTGGACCAATTCAAAACTAGCCCGCGTAGCGTCCTATTCGGCACTGACAGTTTCTGGCAGGGCGTGGATGTGCAAGGCGAAGCATTACAAAACGTAATTATCACCAAGCTGCCGTTTAGCGTCCCCGACCAACCGCTGCTGCAAGCTCGTCTGGAGGCGATCCGGGCCGCTGGTGGCAACCCGTTTAATGACTACCAATTGCCCGAGGCAATCATCAAATTCAAACAGGGTTTCGGCCGACTGATTCGCAGCAAGTCAGACACGGGAATCGTGGTTGTGCTCGATCCGCGAATCAAAACTAAAGCCTACGGCCAGATCTTCCTAGACTCGCTACCCGACACGCAGGTCGTACATGAGTCCCTACAGAGTTAGCTCGACCGAGTCATCGTCGGCCACTTTGCTCGGCTCCTCGTCGCTCGCGTCACCTGCTCCGACGGGGCTGGCAACTGGTTCCGCGTCGGCCGCTTCTTTTCCAAGCTCATTCCAACCGGGCACGACCAAGTCAATCACTTGGTGCAATTCTTTGTAGTGCGATTTTCCATACGTTAGTTCGCCACCCAAATGGCCGACCCAACCAACAACGCCCGCCAGAACGATCGCGCCCAGCTTCCACAGGGTACCGTCGTCAGGGTCCCGCGCCCGGGTGTTCATGGCCATCAACGAAATGAACAAGGCAGCCGCTGACAGCACCAACGCACCGGTCCGATGCCAAAAAACGGGCTGATCCATGTCCAGCAAGTCAGCCAAGACGAGCACGTCGCCCTTTCGCTCCATGGGGCTGTAAAACCAACCGGTGACGCAGGCAATGACCGAACTCAGGGATCCAATCCATAGACAATAGTAGGCACAATCGCTCATGACGAAATTGCCCCGCAGACTGAGAAACGCGAACAGTCCGGCGACCAACAACAAGCCAACGGGCAGGTGAATGGCCGCGGGGTGCAACGATCCCGAGGCATCTTTGAGCAACTGTGGAGTAATTTCGCTTTCTACCACGACCGGTTCTTCCGTTGCCGCAGCCTCGTCAAGCTGGTCCGCGTCTAATGCGTTCACAGCACCCGCGGCGGCGACCGCTTCGATCTCGACTCCCTCCGGCCACGCCGCGCCTTCGTTGATCCACGTTTTCACAAGCGTGATCTGCGCGTCGGTTAATGGTTTCTCGTAGTCTGCCGGCGGCATCAACATATCCTCGTCGTCCGTCGTCAGGTACTCGGTGACGAGGTCACTGCCTGCCGCGTCGCCCGCTTCGATATAACCAAGCGTGTTTTCGCGGTTGACGATGAAACCGCCCTCCTCGTCATCCGGATTGTGACATTCGAAACAATGACTGGCCAGAATTGGTCGGATCTCATTCTCAAAATCCACTTCCGCATGGGCGCTTGCGATGAAGCATGAGGCCAGCAAGACAATCAGCTGGATCCCGAACAGGCGAAACTTAAAAATCTGAAGATCAAAAGTTTGAAGAAACGGTTTTAGCGTCAACATTAGGCAATCCAAATGCTTAAATGGTCGGTCAGGCGATTGAGTCCCGCTCAGCGATTTACATGCGTTAATCGAACGAAGAACCCGATCGTTTGAAACCCAGTATACTTAAGAAAAGACGAAACGTGCTTTGGTGCGGAACGTTTTCAATCAGTTCAATCGTCGCAACGGGCTACTGAGCAACACCAAGCTCGCCCAGCACCGGCAGAACCATGATTTTCCCGTCACCCAAGCGACCGGTTCGCGAAACATCGACGACTCGATCGACAATCGTTTCGACGTCGTCGTCGTCCGCATAAACCGACACCTCGACCTTGGGTACGAAAGCTAGCGAGTATTCGTTCTCGCCATATCCATCCAAGTAGCCCTTCTGCCGACCGTAGCCCTTAACCTCACGAATGCTAATTTCGTCAATCGGCTGATCGGCTAACGCGTGGATTAGCTTGTCGGCCAAATACGGTTTCACGATGACAATAATTTGCTTCATGCGTTAGCGGTTTCCAAAACGGACTCGTCTGCGTCGATTTCTTCTTGAGGCAAATACTTCCACAGCCCGATCATGATCGCTCCCATCACGAAGTAAGCAATCGCAAAGTCACGCACGGCGGCAAGCTTCGCCTCGTCGAACACGGCTTCGTTCCACAATGCCGTCGGCGAGAACATTTTGTCCCCTGCCAGCGGCGAATGCATGACGCCAAATAAAGTGAAGACACCACCCAACAAAAAGTAAACGCCAGCCGTGAGGTACTTGCGATCGACCATGTTCGCGGTGGCCGAAGCCCAGATCACGCTGGTAAAAATAAAACCGCCCGCCAAAACATTCATGTACAACCAGGTTTTGGCAAGCTCTGGGTCCTCGAACTGAAATCCCATCGCAACCACGAACGGGGTCGCCGTAATGACGACCAGCTTGGCGAGTGCCGGCAAACACGCGACGGCGACTGCGGCATAGTGCTTTTTGGGCGTGACATGAAAACTCTGGGCCGTTATCTCGATCCCGATAAAGATCAAGATCGGGAAAATCGCGGCCTTGGGGATCCACGTGAACATCACCGAAAAGAAACCGATCAGTCCAGCAGCACCGATGAACAACGCGGTTGCCAGGGTGTAAGCCGCTCGGCCGCCCATGGCCTTGTAGGCCGGGTGTCCAATGTAGGGCGTCGTTTGAATCACGCCGCCGCAACAAGCCGCCAACAACGTTGCAAATGCCTCGATGCCAATCACCGTTGGCGTGTGAAAATCATCTCCCACCGACGCTGCGCTCTCAGCGCAATCGATGCCACCGATCACCGTCGCGACGGCGAAAGGAATTACGAAACCCAAGTACGGCACCGTTTCATCGAACTTGTTTAGCCACTCGAATCGAAACGCCTCCAACCACATCTGCGGGAACCAGACGGGCTCGATCGGCTCGACTCGTTCGACCAATTCAACTCCCGTCGCGTGCCCCAGCCCGAACAGCAGATAATAAATACCGCTGCCAACCACCACGGCCGCCAAGGCACCGGGAATCCCGTATGGCAATCGCTGTCGCCCGATCAAGGTCACCAGCACCAGTGCGAGTGACGCCAAACCGACGACGGGTGCTTCTTTGGCGATTTCTGCTAGAGGACCGAACGCGATCAACACCAGCGCGATCGCGGCCAACGACCCTAACAGACCAGCACGGGGAACCATTCGGTGTACCCATCCAGACATCCCACTGAGTACCGCTTTGATGACACCCGTGATCAAAATCGCACACATTCCAATGTGCCAGGTATGCATCGCCGCAGCGCCGTCGTCCATACCCGCGCCTTTGGCGGCCAGAAATGCTGGCCCCAGAACGAACAACGCCATGCCAAAAGTGCTGGGCGTATCCAATCCCAACGGCATCGCAGTCACGTTGTTCTTGCCGGTTGCTTTGGCGTAACGAAACGCCAAAAAGAAAAACAGCAGGTCACCCACCAATACGCCCAACGCTGTGCCGGGGACCATGTAAGCGAGTGCAAAATCTACAGGGAAACCAAATCCCGCTAGCAGGCTCACTAGTAGCACCAGCCCCGCGATGTTGTCCAACATCAAACCAAAGAACGCGTTGACGTCGCCTGAAGCGGCCCATTTGTATCGATTGTTACTCAAAATGGGCCTTTTCTATTTTTATGGCACGCGCGTTGCAAAAGTCGTAGCGACGCCAGTCGTTCTGACAAGCTGTCGGAAAGCAATCGGCTGGATTTCGAAAGTCAGTGGAAGCCGAATTGACCGCGTTGAGAAGTGTAAAACCTCGAAAAAACGCTGTCAAACGAGAAAGTCGCGGCAAGTCGACCTCATGTGTCAAGCTGACCCTCGATAGTCATTACAGCGGCGGGCAGCGGGCCCTCGCACCAAGGATTAGGAACGTAATCACAAGGAAGACGCGTCACAGAAAGCGGCCAACCGGCAAGATTTATTCTGGCCGACGAACCAACTTCGTTAAGATGCGTATACGATCATGCAAGCTATATCACGCGATTTGCAATTTAATGACTACTATGTCGAACGCCAGCTGAAAGCCAAGTCCGATTCCGTGACCGACGAACAGCTCTTATTGAAATATCGCCAAACCGGCGACCGCGAGCTTTACGCTCAGCTGGTCTACCGGTACGAGCGCGAGTTGTACCGGTACCTGCGCCGGTATCTTGGTAACGCGGAGATGGCAGAAGACGTTTTCCAGGCTGCGTTCATGGCCGTTCACTTGAAGTGCGATTCGTTTCAAGAGGGACGTCGGTTCCGCCCTTGGCTGTACACGATCGCCACCAACGCAGCAATCGATGCCAAACGTCGCAACAAGCGGCACATCGCTGTTAGCTTGGACACGCCTCGGGAACAGGATCACGAGGACGTTGGTCGACTGATGAACTTGCTTGAAAGCGCGGACGCAAGCCCGGTGGACGCGGCCGAACAGGCCGAACGCAGCCGCTTGGTTCGCGAAACACTAGACCGTTTGCCGGAAATGATGAACGAAGTGATTCACTTGATTTATTACCAAGGCCTTAAGTATCGCGAGGCAGCCGAGATTTTAGAAATTCCGGTCGGCACCGTGAAGAGTCGATTACACTCTGCGATCTCTCATCTGACCCAGGCATGGAACGCCAATCAGGTTAGTGATCCGAGTGACGCTTAACTCGAAAGACATGATCTTTCACTAGCTATGTTTTCTATGTTTTTCAACTGAGACAACGAAACTGTGGACAAACCCTCGCAAGAAGATTTGCTGGGTTACGTGCTGGGAGCAATGGACGCTCCGGAGGCACGTAACATCCAAGCACTCATCGATCAGCACCCCGAGCTGGACGACGAATTACTCCAAATCAAAAACAGCCTCCTGCCGCTAGACCAAATCGATAATGGCGGCCCTCGCCCCGGCCTCGCGCGACGCACCTGCGAATGGGTGGCCGCGTCCGAACAAGACCATCGCGCCGCAGCGCTTGAGGCAGCCACCGGCGCGACCTCGCCGATGTCGGCCGCATCGTTGGCAGTCACGCCGTTAGAGATCCCAGCACCGCTCACCGACGCAAACATTCCCCCACGCACATCATGGTGGTCCAGCGTTTCGGTCCCCAATTTCTTGTTTACCGCCGCCGCCATCGCCATCGCCGCCAGCATTCTCTTTCCCGCCATCGCCCACACCCGCCACAACAGCCGCTTGATCGCGTGCCGTAACAATTTGCAACAGCTGGGCCGAGCGTTTATGAAGTACAGCGATTTGAACGCTGGACAATTCGTTTCGATCCCTCAGTCGGGCAAGCTGGCCACCAACGGCGGCTTCGGACCGATCTTAAAAAACAGCGGCCTACTAGAAGACGATTCGCTGCTCGCCTGTGCGGGCGTGGCCGAATCCAAACCGGTTCACATCCCGACCATCGAACAGCTTGAGGCAGCCAGCGGCAACAATTTGGTGTCGCTGCAAAAGCGAACGGGCGGTCATTTTGGTTACTCGATGGGCTACCACGAAAACGGCACCTACCGAGCACCGCACAACGCGGGTCGATCGAACGTCGTGCTGCTGGCTGATGCTCCGTCGATCGAGTTAGTCGGCCGCCGCAGTGGTAACCATGGCGGTCATGGCCAAAACGTGCTGTTCGAAGACGGTCGAGTCCAGTTCATTGGTGGCCACGCAATCGCGGGCGACGCGATCTACGAAAACGACTACGGCATCGTGGCTCCCGGCAGCCACCCGGCCGACAGCGTCATCGCACCCAATCACTTGGCCCCTCGCGGCGCATCGATCGAATTTATCTCGATGCCCTAGCCCGACACACACAATGTGGTCGCGGCGTTCCGGGTCAGTACGTGCTGATGACACGTCCGCGCAGCAAATATCGGTTACTGCGTTGCCAACCAGTGCTCGTAGTCGGCCGCGGTCATTGGAGCACCGACCAAGTATCCTTGGATCGCGTTGCAGCCGATCGTTTTTAGGAAATCTCGCTGCTGCTCGGTTTCGACACCCTCGGCGGTGACTTGCAAGTTCAATCCTTTGGCCAGTGAAAGGACGGTTTGGGCAACCGCTACGGCATCAGGGTCGTCGGGCAAGCCTTCGACAAATAGATTGTCCAGCTTCAACGATTGAACTGGGAAGTTTTTAATGTATCCCAACGACGAGTAACCCGTACCGAAATCATCGATCGCGATACCGATCCCAAACTCGCGAATTCGGTGCATCAGCGCCACCGCGCGGTCTACGTCGCTCATGATCGCGTTCTCAGTGATCTCCAGCTCCAACAGTTGTGGCGAGAGATGGTTTTTCTCGATCGCGTCAACGAGATGCTTGAGCATTTGCGGTTCTTTTAACTGACGCTCGGTCAAGTTAATCGCAATCGGCCCCTGTAGCTGACCGGTGCTTTGCCACGCTTTGGCTTGCTGGCACACGTCATGAAACATTTGGTCACCCATCCGGTTAATCAAACCAGATTCTTCGGCCAGCGGAATGAATTCGCTGGGCGAAACATAGCTTCCGTCCGCCTGCTGCCAACGCAACAGAGCTTCGTAGCCGACAACCTGCCGCGTCCCTAGATCCAGCTTTGGCTGATAAACGATGTGCAAATTTTGTTCGTCGACCGCCCCGCGCAGTTCTGACAACATGAACTGACGACGCTCGATCACATCGACCAGCTCACGCGAGAACAAACGGACCTTGTTTTTGCCTTCTTCTTTGGCTTTATACATGGCGACGTCTGCCTGACGCATCAGCGATTCCACGTCGGTCGCGTCATCGGGGTAAATCGTTGTCCCAACACTGACGCCAATTTGGACCTCGTGCTCGCCCAGCTGAAACGGTTTGCACAACGCCTCGACGATACGGCTTGAGTACTCTTGAGCGCGGGACTGTTTGCCACGAGTCTCGGGAATCAGCACCGCGAACTCGTCGCCGCCAAATCGCGCGACAAAACAATCCTCGCCCAAGCGATCGCGGATACGATGGCTGACCTCGATCAATAGGCGATCGCCCGCATCGTGCCCCAGCGAATCGTTCACAAGTTTAAAATCGTCTAAATCCAAAAACGAAACACCAAAGCGAGCAGTTTGGTTCGTGTCGCTGTGGATTAGGTCCTTGATCCGTTGTCGGTAAAAACGGCGGTTGGGCAGCTGAGTCAAATTGTCGTGGAGTGCTTGGCGGTGCAGTTCCGAACGAGTCGCTTCGATCTGCGTGATGTCACTAAACATCGCAATCATGTTGGTGATGTCACCGACGCGATTCTTTGACGGACTTAGCGACAACCAGCAAGAGATCGATTGCTGCTCGCCTCTGAGCAATTTCACGTGGCCAAACCAAGGCGTACCATCATTCGCCAGCCGGATCACGTCGTCAAAATTCGCTTGCCCCCAATCCACAAATTTTTCCAAACTGCTGCGCATCAACTCCTGTCGTTGAACTCCGACAGTGCCGATGAACTCGGGATTCGCTTCGTAGACCTGTCCGTCTTTGGTTAGGATCGCCACGCTTTCATGGGCATTCTCAAACACACTGGCCAGCAATCGCAACCGACGTTCGGTCACTAGCTCGGCCGTCACATCGCGGGCGGCAGTCACCAGAAACGCGGCTCCCGTGACAGGGTCGTGAAAGCGACTTCGGTAGGTCGATAAAGTCGTCACCGAGCCGTCGCTGCGGCGCAGCCACTCCGTGTTCGCCGACGCAAGGCCTGATTCCAGCGTCGATTCATCGAGCTGTCGTGCCTGATCGGCATCGGCACCGACTAGCTCGCCATAAGTCCGGCCTTTGATGCGGTCAAAAGAGAGGTTCACAAGCTCGCAGAATGCTTGGTTGGCCAATACGTATTTTAGATCGGCAGATTTCACCGACAGCGGGTGCTGCACACTATTGATCGTGTGATGCAAAAAGTCGTGACTGCGTGCAAGTTCAGTCTGAAACTTTCGTTGACGCGAGACGTCGTGGCCGACCATTAGCACTCGCGAACAGCCATCCCCACCAAACGTGCGAAAGCTAAACTCAATCCAAAGCTCTCCCTCGGGAAGATCGCGGCGCAACTCGCACACAACCGAGCCCTCGCTGGCCAACTGCTGTCGCAACGAGTCCGCCCAGTTTTGGTCGTCGATGTTGAACTGCTGAGCAATCAATGCGAAGAGATCCTGCTTTTGCAGATCCTCTAACGAACAACCGACGACTTGGCAGGCGACCTGGTTAGCAGACAGACAGCGGTCGTAGTCCAAAACCAAAATCGCGTCGTGCGACTGCTGAAAGATTGCCTCGGCCAGCAGTTGGTCCGGCGGAGCGCTCGGTTGACTCTGTTCTGGCGGGCAAACTTCCTCAAGACAGTCACCCACCAATTGTTCCAGCTGCTCAACGCGCTCGGGGCCCCATGCGTTAGCGTTCGCTTCAGCGGGTTCTGGAGTCCGTCCACCGTCCGCCGCGGGATCGCAGATTGAGACTTTTTGGGGTGGCAGTTGGGTCATCGAAAGAATGTTTCGAACGCGTTTGGGGTGAAAAGGCACGTGTCACGCAAAGCTAGGTCACAGAGCCACTCGTTGCGCTGACCTGCAGAGATCTATGGTTTCGGCCAGCTAAAAGATCATCGGCTGTAGCGACTAGCCCACTTGGAGGGGTCGTGGCAAATGCGCGGGTCGGCTGAAAACGGCACAAACATTGGCCTCCAGGACCACGCCCCGCAGAACCAGCGTCAAAGCGACTTGGACCGGCACACGAGCAAGAGACCGTCCAACACCATCGGAGGAACCCAAGCGGAAACACCTTAGTTGGCTTTCCGTGAGCACCAAGCAACGTGAATCGGCTCACAGTTTGCAAAGGGGTTTTGTTTAACAGACCACAGTTCTCGGCGATAAACCGGAACGGATTCTTGTTTGGTGAACTCCATAACAAGTCTCGCGACCGCAAGTGGCTATTGTTTTGTCAGCCTGCAAGTGGCCGGTGTATCGAATCAGACGGCGTTTTTCTGCGTCAGTTTTCCTTCACCTTCTGTTCTTCCTAACCTGTTTGAGACCAATCATGAAAAACATCGTCGCGACTTTGAAACTCTTGGCAGCGATCGCGGCTGTCACCGGCCTCGTTAGCCAATCGACCGCTCACGCTCAACAAGTACGTGTCACCGTGACCAGCAACGCGCCGGACGGCGGCGTTGCCTTGACCCCGGTTTGGGTTGGCTTTCACGATGGAAGCTTCGACAGCTACAACGGCGGCCTGTCCTCACAACCCGGCCTTGAGCGTCTGGCAGAGGACGGCAACTTCGGTGACGCGGCTACACCTGGCACGCTTGCCGGCGACTTCGCCGCCAACCAAACCTACGTGGATAATTCGAGTGGTACAGCGGTTAGTGCAACTGTTGCCTCAAGCCAAGTCGGTACTCGCGTCCAAGGCGCCATTGGCACATTCGACGGTGGTCCTCCACCAATCCAGCCAGGTGAATCTGCCAGTGCTTTGTTCTCACTCGCGGCCGATGGTTCGAACCAGTATTTCTCATACGCTTCGATGGTGCTGCCATCCAACGACTACTATGTCGCCAATGGCAATCCGTTGGCTTGGGACATTAGCAGCGTCATCAACGGCGGCAGTCCACTGACTTTCATCATTGGTGCTGCAGGTACGGTCAACGATGCTGGCACCGAGATCAATGATTTCGTCACCGCGGCTCCTGGCGGCGCAAATTTGCCGGGACTATTCCCCGGCATTGGATTGCCCAACGGTCAGTCAGGCCCTGACACGGGTGCTGATGAGAACGGCGTGAACGCAAACGTGACCAACCCGTTCGGCAGCTTCTTGAACGCTGACGGTGTTGACCTGAGTCAGTTCCAGTTTAACGACACCGACCTATACCCCAACGGCATTGCCACCATCACGATCAGTTCGGTCAGTGCTGTGCCAGAACCGGGCTCACTGTCGCTGCTGGCGATGGTCGCCGGTTGCGGAACACTCATCCGCCGCCGTAAGTAAGGGCCACGTTGGGCGTGCATCCTGCAAATCCTCTTTGGTAGGGTGCTCCCAATATCCCTCTATCTTTTTCGAGCTGAAGAGCTGTGACTCAACTTGAGTCGCAGCTCTTTTTTGTTACCCATCGAGCACGGAGCCAAACTTCAGCGAGCCGCGATATGTGATATGCTGGCGGCTTGCTCCGCCCTGCTCCACCGCTGCCGCCATGACCGCATCTGCCACCAACGACCAAGCCCCAACCCGCCACCGGCCGGAACTGATGAGCCCCGCGGGCGACTGGCCTCAGCTGCAAGCAGCGATCGAAACCGGAGCCGACGCCGTCTATTTTGGCCTGAATCATTTTTCTGCGCGAGCAAAAGTTGGGTTCTCGTTGGAGGATCTTCCCGAAGTCATCGCGACCCTGCATCAGCGTGGCGTGATGGGTTTCGTCGCGTTCAATACCTTGGTTTTCGACCACGAGCTCGAACTGGCCGAGCAAGCAATCCTCGCCATGGCGGCGGCAGGAGTCGACGCAGTGATCGTCCAAGACATCGGCGTCGCAAAATTATGCCAGCAAATCGCCCCCGATCTGACGCTGCACGGAAGCACCCAGATGTCAATCACGAGTGCTCAGGGAGCCGAGCTGGCGGCGTCGTTTGGCTGCCGCCGAGTCGTCCTCGGACGCGAGTTGAGCCTAGCGGATATTCGCCGAATCGCGGCAGCGACCGATGTCGAACTGGAAGTGTTCGTCCATGGCGCGTTGTGCGTTTCCTATTCAGGTCAGTGCTTCAGCAGCGAAGCTTGGGGCGGACGCAGCGCCAACCGAGGCAAATGTGCTCAGGCTTGTCGGCTGTCGTATGACTTGGTGGTCGATGGTCAGCCCCGTGACCTGGGCGAGTATCGTTACCTGTTGTCTCCGGGCGATCTATACGCGCTTGAGCAGATTCCGGAACTGGTCGACATCGGTGTTCATTGCTTAAAAATCGAAGGCCGCTACAAAGACGCCAATTACGTGGCCGCTACCACGCGAGCGTACCGCGAAGCGATCGATTTGGCCTGTTTGGGATTGCCGGTCACGCCCGATGAAGAGGACCGCCGCGACCTCGAACAGATTTACTCGCGCGGACTCGGCGCTCACTTTATGGCTGGTACGAATCACCAAACGGTCGTACGCGGACGGGCGCCACGGCATCGCGGGGTGCAAGTCGGTTCGGTGATGCGGGTCGGCACGAAATCCGTCACAGTGAATTTCCAGCACGAAATTGCGCCCGGTGACGGATTGGTCTTCGACGCCGCCAGCTGGCGCAGCCCCGACGAGCCTGAAGAAGGCGGCCACGTGTATGAAGCAGATCAAATTGCTGATGATTTGGTCCGATTGGCGTTCGAGCACGGTCGCATTGATTTCGAACGAATCAAAGTGGGCGACCTCGTTTGGCGTTCGCATGACCCGCAGCTGATCAAAAAGCTCAAGCCTATCACGACCACCGAGGTGCCACTGCACACCCGTCCGATTCACTTTCGTGTCGCGGCAACTGGGGGCACTCCGATCGAGATCACCGCACGCATTGACAACGGTCAGACCGCGACGTTCACTGGCGAATCACCTCTCGAGCCAGCCGCCAAGCGCCCCTTGGACGCAGACATCCTCACAGAAAAACTCGGCCGCCTTGGCGGAACACCTTTTCATTTGGGTAGCGTTACGCTGACGACCGACGACGCCGTGTTCGTTCAAACCAGCGTCTTAAACCAAGCCCGTCGACAACTTGTGGACGAATTGTTCGACGCGGCCGGAGAAACACAACCCATCGCGGCCGCACCGGCGCTTGCGGACTTATTGCAGCAGCTACAACCGCGCATCAAGGCATTAACCGCGACGAACGAAGAGCCACGTTTGCACGTTCTGGTACGCTCCGCGGAACAATTGGATGCCGTGCTGGAACAAACAAAACCGCTCCCCGCCAGCATCACGCTCGACTACTTGGAGCTGTATGGCCTCCGCCCATCGGTCGATCGAATCCGGGCGGCCGGCGTCCTACCGCGCGTCGCTAGTCCACGGATCCTTAAGCCCAGCGAGCAGAACGTGATTCGATTTCTGCTGTCGCTGGAATGCCCGATCTTGGTTCGCTCTGGCGGTTTGCTATTCGACCTCGTTCGCAACGCGGCGGCTGGTGCGAAAACCGACGCGGATTCGCCCGAGCTAATCGGCGACTTCAGCTTAAACGCGTCCAACGCGATCACAGTTGGCGAACTGCTTGACCTCGGCGCGACCCGTGTGACACCAACCTACGACTTGAATGCGGCCCAGGTCAACGAGCTTACCGAAACAATTGACGGCAGCTACTTGGAACCGGTGATTTACTCGCACCTGCCTGTTTTCCACACCGAGCACTGCGTTTTCTGCCGGTTCTTGTCAGACGGCACCGACAACACGAACTGTGGG
>CAZLFF010000015.1:36237-50417 GCA_964558755.1 uncultured Pirellulaceae bacterium | reverse complement strand
CCTCCGGCGTGCCCGATGCCAGCAGACGGCCGCCCGAGATCAACAGAAACGATGGGTGAATCGCCTCAATCTCGTGCAACACGTGGCTCGCGAGAATCACGCTATTGCCCTTCTCCATCCAACCGCGGACATAGTCCGTCATCTCACGTCGCCCGACCGGATCGAGTCCGTTAAACGGCTCGTCCAAGATCAGAAGCTCGGGTTCATGGGCAATCGCTTGGGCGATTTTTGTGCGTTGTCGCATGCCCAGCGAATAAGATTGAATCGGACGATCCATGAACGGCGTCATGCTCACCTGCGCCAGCGCGGCGATTGCTTTTCGTTCCGCCTCGCCGGCACTGAAGCCGTGCATTCGCGTTAGATAAGTCACCCACTGTCGGCCCGTGACACGAGGGTAATAGATATCGGCCGCTGGGCACAAACCGACCCTCCGCAACAAGTGGCTGCGCCGCCACGGATTGACGCCGAACAGCTTCACCGATCCCAGCGACGGTTTCAGTTGACCCAGCAACAGGTTGATCAGCGTCGTCTTGCCCGAACCATTGGGTCCCAACAGGCCATAGGCACCGGGCTCGAGCGACAGGCTCACATCGTTCAGCCCGATCACAGTTCCGTAAAGTTTGGTTACGCCCTGCAGTTCAATCATCTACAACCTCACCGGGGCAGAGATGCGATTGTGCAAAATAATGAGCGACACGATCGTGGCACTGATCAAAACGATCGCGTGTGTTCGGACCTCGGCAAAGTCGGAGAACCCAAACACCCAAGACTGAACGGCACCCAAGTTGTTGTACAACGATAAAACGGACCATTGTTCCGAAACGGGATGCTGCATCACGGCCGAGTCGAACGGGTTGCCCTTTCGAGTGAACGCGACCGAGGCAAGGATCGCAACCCACGCTCCATGCCCCACGGCCCAAACGGCAAACCAAGCAAAATTGGCGAATCGGCTCTCATGAGTCAGCGACGACAACATCACCGAGATCGATGCGACTGGCAGAATCAAAACGAGTGTGGCCGCCGCGATTCTCAGCGGAATATCCCACGTGCTCCAGAATACCGAGAGGTCCGGCGACATCATGATGGCGAAAAAGTACAGCACGATTGCGGGCACAAATGTGACCATGGCGGTGAAAACAGCCGGCACCATCAGTTTGCCAACCATGTACTCCAGTTTCCCGATCGGGCGCGAGAAATAAAGCAAAAACGCTCTTGATCGTAAGTCCCGCGAGATCAACGACGGTGCGATCGAGCCGATCATGAATAGGATCAGCATGCCTTGCGGATAGCGGAAGAACGTCATCAGCAGCCAGCTCCACAGAACGTTGCGGGTGGTCGATTCGTCACCACTTTCGATCGCGGCCGCGATCGCGCGGCTCTGAGGGATTCCGCGAAACTGACTTCGGATGACGCTGGCGATGCGCCTACGCCCGCGCGCAGCACGCTGTTCGTCGTCGCTGGTGAACTCGTCGATGCTGCGGTCGATGTATTTCGCTTGCCCCTTCAGCTGATCGGCGATTCCGATCTGCTTGGCCGCGTCTTGTACGCCGGGCAGTGCGACAAGCGTTTCCGCCACCGGCACGGCCGTGTCTTGCTTCTTGAGCGTGTTCTCCATGATGAAGAATCCGATGCCCCAGTACACAACTGGCAACCAGGCCAAAAACAGCATCCGGGTCACCCATCGCGATTGCATGGCCGTGCGGATCCCGGTCTTTGTAATGATCTTCCACCGACTGAGCGCTGAGTGTTTGCGCCCCTGCCAGCCGCGATAGCCGACTTCATGGATTGGCATTGGTTGCCTCCTTCACCGCTTGCAAGAACACGTCTTCCAACGAGTTCCGGGCGGTTAACAGCGAGCGAATCACGGTCTTCGTTTCTCGGGCCACCGTCCAAACGTGGCGGGCAAGATCTGGTAGATCGCTTTCAGCCGTTACCGAACGATCATGATGAAGCGTTGTTGCGATTTGATCCTTGTTCAACCGCGCGATCAGCGGCACGGGGTCGCCCAAGACAGAAAACGTCAGGCTCGGTTCGGCGGTTCGGTTGACGTTCTCCAGCGAATCGTCCAACGCGACCTTGCCTGCGGACAGGATCAGGACGTTGTCACAGATTGCTTGAACGTCTGGCAGAATATGAGTCGAAAGTAAAACCGATTTGTTCGCGGTTCGGTTTAACAGGCGGATGCGATTGAGCAACGATTCTCGTTCTTCCGGGTCCAGTCCGGAGGTCGGTTCGTCCAAGATCAAAAAATCTGGATCGTGAACGAGTGCGGCAGCGAATTTGATCTTCTGCCGCATCCCGGTCGAAAACGTCTCGATCATGCGGTAGCGTTCTTGCTTCATCCCACAGAAGTCCAAAATCTCGTGAGCGCGCCGCAGACCCTCACGCTCGGGCAGCCCTGACAGGCAACCGCTGAACTGAACGACCTCGACCCCTGACATGCCCGGAATGTAACAGTCGTCTTCAGGCATATAGCCGACCATGCTGCGGATGCGCCGCCCGCCGCGCCCCAGCCGATGGCCCAGCACGGTTCCAGTTCCGCTGCGGTATCGAACCAAGCCCAGCAGCAGCTTGATTAACGTCGATTTGCCCGCACCGTTGGGGCCCAGCAGGCCTGTGACCCCGGGCTGGATCTCCAGTGACACGTCGCGCAAAACTGGCGTGCGGCGATACCGCTTAACAATATTTTGCAGGGAGATAAGCGGCGGCATGGATGTGGCGGATTGACCGCCCTAAACGGAAAGGAACGACAGGGTTGGTAGCGACCGTTCGATTGTTGCAAATGCGGATGACGGGTTACGGCGGCACTTGATGGGCCGCTGATGTGTGGAGCTGCGTGGCTACCAGCCCATCACCATATTCGATTCGATCGCTTTGCGAGACTGTTCGAGGTCGTTGCCGGTTTCTTGCATATAAAGTCGAATTGCGTGAACTTTGTCTCCGGACGCTTTTGAAAGACAATCGCGGGCCGTGCCACAGGGCGTCGCGGTTTGGGAGATGCCGAGCACACCCTTTGAGATCACCCAGCTGTCACGCGGCCTTTTGGTCAATCGCACCACGTCCTCGGTCGGGTACGAATCGGCCGCCACGGATTTAGCGCCCTGCTCGTCGTCCGCCCAAGTGATGATGATGTGGGCCTCGGTTTCTACTTCGAACAGCGGCATGGCGGGGTCCTCTACGTTAGATAACGATCAGATTCGTCAACGCGTCACTGGCGCTGGCGGACGGTCAGTGTGACAGGAAATCCGCGCGGTTTCAATCAGATCACCGCGGGCAATCGTCGAGGGCGTGTCGGTACAAGAGCTCGGTCGCCGCTGGCGGATCGGGCCAGAACACGTTTCGACCAACCGCATTAGCGGCCAAGCGATCCGTCTGAGATCGCGGACGCAAACTTTCGGCGGTTGGCGTCCCGCGGAGCCTACTGCAACGGGTGTACGCTTCCCGGGGCGTAGCTGCTGCTGCCCTGTAGAACCGCGGCAGGAATGTTGACGTCGTCAACATGGCTGGCGGCGTTGTTGTCCGTTTGGGTGCTGGCTTGGATGACCAGTGGGCGATTTGAATCTTGGTTGCCAAGCTGTTGGAAACTAGCCTGAGAAGCCGCAGTCGTTGTTGCCGCGGGAGTCGTCGATGGGGTAGTAACTGTCGGCGCGGATGTCGTGGCGAAGTCATTCCCACGCGTCGCGAAACCGCCAAGGTTGGTACTTGGGTAAGCCGATTCAGTTGAGTTCTGTGTTGGAGCGGCTGGAGCGTTGTTGCTGGCGGGCTGGTAATTGTTCTGAACGCCGACCGGGCTAAAGTTGCCGCGGAGAACGTTCCGCGGAGCCGACGCGAGGATGTTGTTGTTGGAACTAGCCGATCGTAATGGGGCGGTCGACGGGTACATCTGTGGGTAGGTTGGCTTGGCCGGTGTCGTGGGGGCGAACGTGTTTGCCGATGAGCCGCCTGCGAAACTGTTTGCTGTGGAAGCTGAGTTGTTCGATGGTCGTGCGGTTAGATTTGCGACGAACTCGTTCGCGTTGGGCGTCACTTTGGTCGCAACTGGAGTCGATACCGTTTTGGCCGGTGCGGCAGCAGCGGTTAGCTGTTCTTTCTGTTGAGCCAAAAACGTTTGCTGTTGAGCTTTCAGCTCTGCCAATTGCGCTTTCAGCTGGTCAATCTCGGAGGCAGCCTTCTGGGAGTCAACTGACAAACCTGCCGGCGTCTTGGCGACAGCCATTTGCGGTTCCTCGGTCGTTGTCGTTTTAGTCGTATTGTTCTTCTTAGTAGCTTCCTTCAGGCGTTGCTCGAACAAGCTGACCGGCCCTTCGGCTGCACTGGCGACTGCCGCGACATCGAAGTCTCGCTTGGCGGATTTTGCTTTGGAGGCTAACTTGCCGTTCGCATCGTAAAGCGATTTGTTCACCGCCATCAGCGATTGATCTACTTTTGATTGGGCGGATTTGAGTTTGCCCGCGAGACCTGTCGGCAGCGAGAAATCGTTGCTCGAGTTGTTTCTGCTGCTGGCTAGTTCGGTTGATTTTTCGTCCAGCTTGCCTGCGAGCGAATTCTCAACCGCTTTTTTCGAACTCGCCAACGCTGCTTGGAAATCACGTTGTGCTTTGGTCAGGCTGGTCTTTCCGCTTGCCACGAACTCAGATTGCTTCGCCTCGATCGAACCGGTGTCAAAATCAAGCGTATCGCTTTCGGCCAGTTTCTCGACGGAAGACAGCTGATCGGTGTAAGGTTTACGTAGCGGCTTTTTGAGTTCAGCCAAACGCCCGGCAACTCGGTCACGCGCTTCGAGGACTTCTGCGCGGGCGGCCTGCCCGGTTGAGGCCACGGAGTTCTGGATCGGTGACGGGTCGAAGCTCAATGATGGTGGCTTGGGCAGGCCGTTTTTAGGCATCAGGTTTTCGCTCTTCCAAAACGCCAGCTTTGACATGTCTGGCTTGCCAAATTTAGGCATCTTGGGCTTCATGAAGCTCAGATCTGGCTTCCGGAGTTCTGGCATCGAGAGCGGCATCGATTTGCAACCGACCAAGCCTAACATGGAAATTGTCAGCAGCCCCGCCGCCGCCCACCTCGCGAGCGAAGATTTTCGCATCGAAGCGAGGATTGACTTAGTTTGTGCGTTTTGTGTTCGGCTTGATCGCATAACGGCGTGCCCGTGATGTCGGAGTGGATTTTCAAATGCTGGAATCGTTGTCACGTTGGCGGCTGGTAACTCAGCGGTGGACCCGCGTCACAATCGAGCAAGCGACGTTGGTCCAGCCCCGGCAAAGGTTCCGTAATCTGGCAATCGGTACAATCGTTTTTTGTTCTTGCGGAAAATCGGCACATCCGGCAGCCCTTGTCAGTCTTGCCCAGCATGCCACGCGAGAATCGAGGCGAGAGTAGATACAGTGCGCGCAAGCGTCAACGCGGCCCGAATGATAGCGGCACCTGCTAGCGGTCAAATGGCCAGCTGTCACTGCGGTGGGAACGAAAACAGGCGGAGCAAACCTGGGTTTGCTCCGCCTGATGTTTATCTTGTTTAGCGACAGAACGTCGTTTTACTTCGCGGCTGCGTAGCGCTCGGCGACGGCGTCCCAGTTGACGACGTTGAAGAACGCGGCAACGTAGTCGGGGCGACGGTTTTGGTAGTTCAAGTAGTAGGCGTGCTCCCAGACATCGAGGCCCAAAATTGGCGTGCGGCCTTCCATGAGAGGACTGTCTTGGTTGGGCGTGCTCTCGACGACCAGTTTGCCACCGTCAACGCTCAGCCAAGCCCAGCCGCTGCCAAAACGTGTGCCGGCTGCGGTCGAGAACTTTTCTTTGAAGGCATCGAAGCTACCGAACTCGGCGTCGATCGCCGCGGCCAAGTCGCCGGTCGGAGCCCCGCCACCGCTGCCGCTGAGGATCGTCCAGAACAAGCTATGGTTGGCGTGTCCGCCACCGTTGTTGCGAACCGCACCACGTTTGTCTTCTGGAACGGCGTCCAAGTTCGAGATCAAGTCTTCGATGGACTTCGATCCCAAATCCGTACCCTCGAGAGCCGCGTTGACCTTGGTGACGTAACCGTTGTGGTGCTTGCCGTGGTGGATCTCCATGGTCTTGGCATCAATATGGGGAGCCAAAGCGTCATGGGCGTAAGGGAGAGCCGGTAATTCGTAAGCCATTTTCGTTTCCTGGTTTGCTTTTTCGTTTATAAATAATTCGAGCCATGAAGCCTTGTCGCTGCATACCGCTCGATTGACAGACTACGCTTCCAACCGAGTTTACCGGCTTGGTTTCACAGGCACAATTGGCAGTCGAGCGTGGATGAGCCCTCGGAGCGAAAAGGGCTCGAAAATGGACTCACCAGTTCGCTGATGGGAGCTACGGCAGAAGCCAAGGACATCGCACCGGCACGAGCTTCGGCAGGGGCTGCCGAGGGCAGAACGGCGAAATGGTGCCGAGAAGGTTTAGAAACCGCGCTGCGGGTGGCGAACCGGTTTCATTACGGCGTTCCCACGGGCCAAGGCGCTTCTTCGGGCCGATCCGGCCGTCATGGGGTGAGCAAAGCGTTGAGATTCGAGACGGCGGCCCGTTTATCGTTTGACCGTTGGATCGGTCGCTCGGTCCACCATTACTTTGTCGTCTTCGCTCGCGATCATCAGGAAATCTCTAAGCTCACGCATCAGGTCGGGAGCAACCTCAGTGCAGTTGGTCGAGAACCACTTGCGCGTCGCGGCTTCGCGGATTGCGATCCGCAGGTAAGTAATACTTTGAACCGCTCGCGTCGCTGCGGATTGGCTGCGGTTGGCTTGAGATTGAAATTCGATGTCGACCAGAAAGCGACCGCGACGTCCGTAGTTCCGCGGATCCTCGAACTCGATCTGCATCGAGATAGAATCCGAATCGACGTGTTTTAGCTCGGCGTCCTTCTCAAGAATATAGCCGCGGAGCTTGGTCACCATCAGAGGCACGGGCGTGATCGTCTGGAACTCGCCAGATTCCAATACTGCTTTGGTTTGGTTGCTCCACGCTAACCCGGTTTCGGAAATCGACTTGTCTGAATCGACTGCAACCGAATCGACTTCTAGAGTACCCGTTTGGCAAACCACCCGGTTTCGCCCCTCTTCCTTGGCCGTCAATAACGCCGTGTCAGCGCGAACAAACAGATCGGTGGGCGTGTCCTCGGATAATAGCTCCGAAACACCGAAGCTGGCTGTGATGCACTTGTTGTCCAACATCGGCTGTGGCGTCTGAGTTAGCTCGATGCGAATTTCTTCGGCACGCTGACGCGCTGATGCAGCGTCGCAGTTGGCGCACAGAATGACGAACTCTTCGCCGCCGTAACGGGCCACAATGTCTTTTGAGCGGACGAATTTTTTTAGCAGGCTTGCAAAAGCCACCAAGGCTTGATCGCCTACATGGTGGTTGTAGTTGTCGTTGATTTGCTTGAAGAAATCGATGTCACAGATGATGAGGCTGCAACAGAAATCGGTCGTCTTGTTGGCTCGGACGAACTCTTCGAGTACACGCTCGAACTCGCTGCGGTTGGCGACCTGAGTCAGCGGATCCAGCGTCGAGAACTCATACAGATCCTGTAGCTGTCGCTGCAAATCCAGCTGAACCGTGTAGTCATGGAACAACATGATCGCGCCATGGATTAAGCCCTTGGCACAGGTGGTCGGAACGAAAGAAACCTCAACTTTGACCTCGCGGCCACTGCGTCCTGTAATCCGGTACTCACCCGAGGTCGCCTGGCCGGTGCGCAGGCAGCGAGCCAGCGGACAGGCGTTTGCTTCGATTGGCTCGCCCGTCGGACCGCTTAGCTCAATGAGAGCCGGTTTGAATTTTTGCCCCATGACCTTCGCCGCGATCATACCCGTCATGGTTTCTAACTGGCGGTTCCAAGTTCTAATCGAACCCTGAGGGTCGACGAAAATGACACCGTCGGCCAGATTGTCCAACAGATGTTGGCGAAACAACGGCCAATTTAGTTGTCGTTGGGAGTCGATCGTATTTTCAGCGACCTGATTGGCAGCAGCAGTCGCTGCGGGCGCGTCAGACTCGGAAATTGACATGAGAAATCACACAGGCAAAAAGGAGGGGTGGGGTCGGCTTGCCAAAGTTGCCCATTCGTAAACGGAGCAAACAAGGCCGGTGGATGAACCCTAGGACGCCAACTCGCCAAGCGCCTTCGTTGCGTGCTCGCCGACGACGATTCCACGGCCGCCAGCGGCAACGATGATGCTTGTGCGGATTGTGACGGTTAATGCCGAATGGCTTTACGGAATATGCAGGCAGTGATCGGTCGACGTGTCGGTTGAACGAAGCTGGTAATGGCCATCGGTGATTTTGCTGGGCCTAACCACCGATCCGTGCTGGCAACAGGTCCGCCAGCACCGGCGTCGAGGCTGCTAGCCGAACGGTTACCTGAGCCGAAGTTCCGGTTGGCCCGGCTGCGTTTGAGTAGGAGAGAATCTGGATCATAACCGCACCCAAGGGCAACGAGGCGTGCGTGCTGGACTTGGCTGGGGTCGAGCGTAAAGGTCGCCAGTTTTCCCTCGTAGAAATTGCTTTTTAACCAAGCGAAAACTGCCGATAAATATGCGCGGGGCAGGTTTTTCAATGTCATTGCGGGTTGGTTGTCGTGCGAAGCAGAGATTCACGCCGTCGTCGAGTGCTGCTAGATGAGTCGAACCAAGCGAATCGAGCAGGAACCGCGACGCCCAACCCGGGCACAGCACCGACCGCTCAAGCTGCCGTAGGCGCTGAGCAGGATCTTGCGGCCGATCGCCCGCGTCGCCAATATGGCTTTGGCGCTCAGCGACGTGGCCAACCGAAAACGACAGACCTCATTCCGAAACGGAAGTTTGCCTACACGGCGATGGTTGTGTTGCTTGTTTGCGGCGTGGCTACGATTAACGCCTTGGCTTTTTACGCAAATGATTTACAGCCGTATGTTGGAACGGCAGGTGTTGAGTCGTTTTCCCTTCAAGGCCCCGGTACGCTGGCGGCTTGGTGTGGCGCTTTGTTAATGGCAGTTTCAGCGGCCACCTGTTGCCAAGTTTACTGTTTGCGAAAGCACCGTTGCGACGACTATCTGGGAAGCTACCGAGTTTGGTCGTGGCTGGCGGTTCTGTTCGCCGTTGGTAGTCTCAGTCAGTCGGTCGATATGGTTGGTATCGTTTCTGCTCTGATTGCGGCGGCAGCCGGTGCAGCCAATTTGATTCTCCCAACCGTCGGCGGGGCTCCCCTGATGACCCTTGTTGGTGGGCTGTTGTTTTCGATTGTGGCGGCGATTTGCTGCTGGGAGGTCCGCAGGTCACGTGGTTCGCTGATTCTTGCGGCGACCGCTTGGGCGGCCGGAATGGTCGCGATCGCCGTGACGGTGCCTGCGTTGAATGATCGAATCGCGGCGGCCCAGTTGGAGCCAGCATTCGCCAACGGCTGGCTGGTGTTTGCGAGCTGTTGTTTCTTGGCCGTCGTAACGTACGCGCGTCACGTTTACCTCGCGGCTAACGGGATGGTGAAGGTAAAATCGTCAGCCAATTCCTCGGTTAATGATGCCCCGTCAAAACCAAAAGTGCAAACTAAGCCAGTTCCAAAGGCGAAGCCTGTTGCAAGGCAGGCTCCACAACCCACCCGTGCTACGAAGGCGGCTGCGAAACCGGTCCCCCGTCCAGCAGTCAAACCAGCGCCAGCCACCAAGCCCACCCGCGCCGCAGCGGCTAAGCCAGCACCCGCACCAACCGCGAAGCCTGCGGCCGCTCGCCCTGCCCCGCAGCCCGCCGCCCCGCAGCCTGCCGGCGAACCGGTTCCAGCCCCGGCGAACCTCTCCAAAGCCGAGCGCCGACGTCAGCGGAAATTGCAACGCCGCGCCAATCGAGCTGCCTAGTCGCGTGACGGTTCGGCGGATCGCATGCTTGACGGCTCCTTCGCTATCCCCCGCGATCTAATTCACTTAGAATTCGCGGTTTCGTTTTTGCTTGTTTGCTCTCGCCGCTTCTGCCCAACGTCTCATGTCCATCCGCACTCGTTTTGCTCCCAGTCCGACCGGTTACCTGCACATTGGTGGTGTCCGCACCGCGTTGTTCAACTGGCTGCTAGCGCGGCAGGCGGGTGGGCAGTTCATCCTGCGGATTGATGACACGGACGCTCAGCGGAACGTTAGCGAGGCGCTACAGCCGATTTTGGACGGTTTTCGTTGGTTAGGAATTGACTGGGACGAAGGTCCCGAGGTCGGTGGCCCCCACGAGCCCTACTTTCAGTCGCAGCGATTGGAAAAATACCAGGCGGCGGCCAAGCAGCTATTGGATTCCGGCCACGCCTACCGCGATTACGCAACGACGGCAGAGGTGACGGCCGAACGCGAATCGGCGGAAAAAGAGAAGCGTGGTTTTGTCTACAGCCGGACTTGGATGGCGGAAACGGACGAGCAAGCGGCAGCGTTTGAGGCGGAAGGCCGCACGTTCGTGGTGCGGTTAAAGATGCCTCGCGAGGGCGTTTGCGAAATCAACGACCTGATCCGCGGCGACGTCGCGTTTGATTGGGCTCGCGAACAAGACCACGTGATCCAGCGGGCCGACGGAACATGCTTGTATCACTTGGCCAGCGTTGTGGATGACCACGATTTGGAAATCACACACGTTGTACGTGCGGTTGAGCACCTGTCAAACACGCCGCGTCAAATGTTCATCGCCCAATCGCTTGGCTACGAGTTGCCGCAGTACGCCCACATTCCGTTTGTGGCCGAACCTGGCAATAAAAACAAATTAAGTAAGCGAAAAATCGACAAGTACCTGAACAACAAAGACTTCAAGCGTTTGTATTCAGCAGGCGCGAAGATTGCCGAGCGGATTGGCCAAGAGGTTGATCCGAGTACGTTCAATCCAGTGCTGGTGGATTTCTACCGTGATATTGGTTTCCTGCCCGATGCGTTAATTAACTACTTGCTGCTGCTGGGCTGGTCGCTGGACGGGGAAACGGAGGAGTTCTCCCGTGAGGAAATGCTAGAAAAATTCTCGCTTGATCGAGTCGTCAAAAGTGAAGCCAGTTTCGATCCGCAAAAGTTGACCGCGTTCCAAGAGCGTTACATGAACGGCGTTGGTCATACGGCCAAGGCAAAAATGTGCGAGTTTTATTTGCGGAAAGCTGGCTTGGTTTCCGATCCGATCGACTGTGAAGAGCTGTCGACTCTGAAGAGCGTTGTTCGTGCTGCTGCTGATCGTATCAACATGGCGGGCGACATTTTGAATTTCGATAGTTTCTTTCAAGCGGATGACGAGTTCCAGTTCGAAGACAAAGCATTTAATAAGCGGTTGGTCAAACCCGAACAAGCGGGCTTGCTGCTGGGGGAATTTCAAAAACGCTTAGCAGCAACGCCCGAGTTTACCGCCAGCGAATTGGAAACGATGCTCAACGAATTCTGCGAGGCGCAGGGGATTGGTCCTGGCGATATCATCAACGCGCTGCGCGTTGCCACGACGGGCAAAGGCGGTGGTTTCGGCATGTTCGACACGCTAGAAGTGCTCGGTCGCGACCGTTGTGTGAACCGAATCACCCGCGCATTGTCCGAATTAGAAACGCGCCGCGCGAGCCAATCTGCTTAGCATTTGACAGCGGTGGCCGGCGCTGGCTGGCTTCAGTTGCCACATTTTGAAAACTGTATTCAGAAAACCAGATCGATGAACACGCCCGAAGAAAAACCTGAAAAGAAACTCGATTTTATCCGTCAGTTGATCACGGATGACGTTACTGCTGGAGTCAATGAAGGCCGTGTACACACTCGGTTTCCTCCCGAACCCAACGGGTACTTGCATCTTGGTCACGCCAAAGCGATCTGTCTTAGCTTCGGTGTCGCTGCCGAATTTGGCGGCAAGTGTAATCTTCGGTTTGATGATACGAACCCAGAGAAGGAGGACACCGAGTACGTCGATGCGATTCGCGAAGATGTTAAGTGGCTGGGCTTTGAGTGGGATAGCGAGCACTTTGCATCCGACTATTTCGACCAGCTATACGATTGGGCGGTGCAACTCATCAAGGAAGGTCACGCTTTCGTTTGTGACCAGACGTTTGAGGAAGTCCGCGAGTACCGGGGCGGGTGGAACAAACCGGGCAAGGATAGCCCCAATCGAAACCGCAGTGTCGAGGAGAACCTTGATTTGTTTCAGCGAATGCGTGACGGTGAGTTTGCGGACGGTGAGAAATCGTTGCGAGCGAAAATCGACATGAAGTCGGACAACATGAACCTGCGCGACCCAGCGATGTACCGCATTCGTCATCGCGAGCACCATCGCACGGGCGACAAGTGGTGCCTGTACCCAACGTACGATTGGACTCACGGGCAAAGCGATAGCCTCGAAGGCATCACGCACAGTTTGTGTACGTTAGAGTTTGAGCACCACCGCCCGCTTTACGATTGGTACATCGAAAAGCTCGGTATCCACCACCCCAAGCAGCGCGAGTTCGCGAGATTGAATCTCACCTACACGGTGATGAGTAAACGGAAGCTCTTGGAACTGGTGGAAGGTGGTTGCGTTTCCGGTTGGGACGATCCGCGTATGCCTACGATTTGCGGGATCCGTCGCCGAGGCGTGCCCCCCGAGGCTCTCCGATCGTTCTGTGACACGATCGGGATCACGAAAACCAACAGCACCACCGATCTCGCTCTTTTTCAAAACAGCATTCGCGAGCGACTAAACCAGATCGCATCCCGACGCATGGCGGTAGTGGATCCTTTGAAGGTAGTGATCGAAAATTACCCCGAAGGTGAATCGGAGATGCGCAAGGCGATCAACAATCCGGAAGATGAATCCGCCGGCACTCGCGAGATGCCTTTCGGTCGTGAGATTTACATCGAGCGAGCTGACTTTATGGAGGACGCGCCGAAAAAGTTCTTCCGTTTGACGCAGGGCCGCGAGGTTCGCTTGAAGTATGCGTACTTCTTGAAGTGCATCGACGTGGTTAAGGACTCCGAAGGCAACATCACCGAACTCCGCTGCACCTATGACCCCGAGACATCGGGCGGGAAGGCTCCAGACGGTCGCAAGGTCAAAGGCACCATTCACTGGGTGTCGGCCGAGCACGCGATTGAGGCGGAGGTTCGCCAATATGACGTGCTGTTCTCGCAGGAAAACCCAGACGACGTGCCTGAGGGTAAGGACTGGAAAGATCTGTTGAATCCCGACTCGCTGCAGGTTATGACCGGTTGCAAGCTGGAGCCATCACTGGCCACTGCGAAACCCGGCGAGCGTTTTCAGTTTGAGCGATTGGGATATTTTTGCGTGGATCCCAAAGATTCGGCGACTGATGGGTTGGTCTTCAATCGCACGGTAACGCTCAAGGACGCGTGGGCGAAGAAGCGAAAGTAGTCGTCGGTTGAGTATCCGCCGTATCGGTTGCCCGTAGCTGATGACTGCGTAGAATCTGGAACGGGGTAAAACTTCGCGGGTTTGTCTATGAATAAGCGAACTGCATTCACGCTAGTCGAGTTGTTGGTCGTGATTGCCATCATTGGCATTTTGATCGCGATGCTGCTTCCCGCCGTGCAACAAGTCCGTGAAGCGGCGCGGCGGACCAGCTGCTTGAACAATTTGAAGCAATTGGCTTTGGCAAATTTGAACTTCGAAAGTGCTCGTGGGCATTTGCCCCCAAGTGCGGAATTGGATTTGACCGCCGGCAGCACCGCTAACAACGGCTCGTGGGGAGTCCATGGTCGGATCTTGCCGTTTCTTGAGCAATCTAATATCGCGGATCAGGTTGATCTGAATGTTGGCTGGGATTTCCAACAGGCGATCGACGGCGTTCGTGTTTCTGTTTTCCAGTGCCCTTCCGATCCTCGAGCGGACGAACGTCGAGACTTCACGGGCCCTAATCCGAAAGTCAGTCTGTATCCGACGAACTACGGATTCAATTTTGGCACTTGGTTTGTATTTGACCCAGCCACATCAGACCACGGCGACGGCGTCTACTATCCGGACAGCAATCTAAAACTTTCGGCAGTGACCGACGGCACCAGCAATACCCTGATGGCTGCTGAGGTGCTCGCGTGGACGGACTACCGTCGAAATGGTGGTCCCGCCAGCAAGGCGATTCCGGAAACCGAGCAGGACGTGATCGATCAAGTCGCGTCGGGTGCGCAGGCCAAGAACACCGGGCACACCGAGTGGCCTGACGGCCGAGTCCACCATACGGGATTCACCGCCACGATGCCTCCGAATACCGAAGTG
>CAZLFF010000015.1:21890-36227 GCA_964558755.1 uncultured Pirellulaceae bacterium | reverse complement strand
ATACACGCACACGGACGGCATTGAATACGACATCGATTACAACTCGTGGCAGGAGGGCAAAGACGGAACCGACGGGAACCCCACCTACGCCGCGATCACGGCTCGCAGTGCTCATCCCCAGTCGGTGATGGTTGCTCACGTTGACGGATCGACTCATGCGGTCGCCGACTCGATCCCGCAGCTGGTCTGGCGGGCCCGAGCCACAATCGCCGGTGGTGAAGTATTGCCATAGGCCCTAGCCATCGTGGGCCACTGATTCTATCGAACTGTCGGCGATCTGGACGCCGCGCGGTAGCGTTTTGCGCTGGTACCGATTAAGGTCAACGGTCGCCAAACTCTAAGCCCCAAGTGCGTTACCCATGTTTGAACGTTGGTCACTACGATTGCCCATCACGATGGGCGTGACGATGATCTTGCTGCTGATCGCGCTGATCGTAGGCTGGGTGTTGGTGACGACTGGTGCGTTGGGGAGTTTGAATTGGGCGTTGTTGTCCGTGGGCACGGTGTTCTTAGCCATTGTCTTGGCGGGAGTTATTACCTACCTGACGTTGTCCATTAAGGCAGTCAATCTCTCCCGACGACAGTCGAACTTTATCGATAGCGTGACTCATGAATTGAAATCTCCGATCGCGTCTTTGAAGCTGTACTTGCAAACGATGAATATTCGTGAGGTCAGTGAAGAAGAGCAGGCGGTTTTTCTGCGCTACATGATGGACGACGTGGAGCGACTGGACAACCTAATCAGTCATCTGTTGGATGCGGGTGCGGTTAGCAAAGAGAACCAAGATGCCGCAGCGACCGAACAGATTCGATTACACGAGCTAATTGAATCGTGTGCGGACAGCGTCTGCGGTCGATATCGGGTCGATCGGAGCGTGTTGGATCTGGATCTGGCACCGTGTACGATCGAGGGCAATCGCGTCGATGCGGTGATGATTTTTCGCAACTTGCTTGATAACGCGGTCAAGTACGCGGGCTCGCCGCCGAAGATCAACGCGCGGCTGCGGCTGGAGGGCGAGCGAGCGATCGTCGAGGTCTCGGACAACGGACCCGGAATTCCAGCGGACAAACGCCGCAAGATTTTTGGGCGTTTCGTTCGCTTGGGTGAAGAACTACAAAGAAAGAAGCCCGGCACAGGATTGGGGCTTTTCATTGTCCGTACGCTGGTAAAACGTTTGGGAGGGAAAGTGCGAGTGCTTGACCGAAACCGAAGAATGGGGACGGTATTCGAAGTACGTTTGCCCGCGACGCGGTTGCCAGACGATGCCGCGATCGTTCGCTCGGCCCAGCAAGGTTCTGCGACGGTGGCGCAACCTGTTTTGGATGCCGAGGTAAAGTAGATCGACGATGGACGAAGAAAAGAAACATATCTTGGTCGTCGATGATGAAGAGCATTTGGCAGTCGGGATCAAATTCAACCTCGAAGCCGAGGGCTACCGAGTCACAACGGCGTCCGATGGACCGAAAGCGCTTGCGGCGATCGAGAACGAGGACGATGCCGTCGATTTGGTGGTGCTGGACTTGATGATGCCCGGCATGAGTGGCTACGAAGTGTGCGAGCGGATTCGAAATGCCGGTCGCCACATGCCCGTGCTGATGCTGAGCGCTCGCACGTTGTCTGAGGACCGTACGCAAGGCTTCGACGTCGGTGCCAATCAGTACATGGTCAAGCCGTTCGAGCTGGGCGAGCTAATCAGTCGCATCAAGAACTTGCTAAGCATGTTCGACGGCGCGAGTGCGCCGGTTCGGCAGGGCGAAGTTGACCTGAAAGTGTACGAGTTCGCCAATGCAAGGATCAATTTTCAGACCTATGAGATTACAGTCAACGACGAACCCGTGCGTTTGACTCAGCTGCAGCTGCGAGTCCTCAAGTACTTCATCGAACGCGAAGGAACGGTGGTGCCTCGTCCGCAGCTGCTTGAGGACGTATGGGAGTTGCCCGGCCACATCAACACGCGAGCACCGGATCAAGTGATTCGCCAGCTTCGCAAGACGTTCGAGCCCAACCCAGCCAAGCCAATTCATCTGGTGACGATTCGGGATGCGGGATATCGGTTCCTAAAAGAGCCGTAACGAGCAGCCGTAAGTCGAGTCTGCCTTCGACCTGCGCACAAAAAAAGGACAGGCGGAAAACCTGTCCTTGATTTCGTTGCGAGTTGAGAACTCTAGCGAGCCCGCGCGGCCATTTGCTTTTCGGTGGGAAGCTTAACGTTCCACGCCAAACCGCACATCTGCAAACCGCGAATGATGACCCAGCTCAGGTCGAACTGCCACCACTTTAGCCCGTGTCGCGCCGAAGTCGGAAAGGCGTGGTGGTTGTTGTGCCACCCCTCGCCATGGCTTAGAACGCCGAACACGACATTGTTTCGCGAATCGTCCGACGACTTGAAATCGCGAGCACCAAACAAGTGGCAGATTGAGTTAATTGACCATGTCATGTGATGCGAGAAGCAAACGCGAGCCAAACCACCCCACAGAAAACCCAGCCACGCGCCAATCAGCGACATGGTTGCCAAACCACCGATGATGGCAGGAATAGCCAGCGTCGCGGTCACCCATAGGTAATAGTTTCGATCAATAGAAAGCAGCAACGGGTCGTTCATCAAATCAGGCACGTACTTTAGACGCTCCTTGCGAGACCAATTTGCCTGGAACATCCAACCAACGTGCGAGTGCCAAGCCCCTTTCAGTGTGCCCAGCAGGCTGTCCTCGTGCAGGTGAGGGCTGTGGGGGTCGCCATGATGGTCGCTGAACTGATGGTGCTTGCGATGGACCATGCACCAGTCGATTGGCGAACCTTCCACCGCCAGCGAGCCCATAACCGTCCAGAAAGTTCGGATCGGCCCGGTGGTCTCGAACGAGCGATGGGTCAACATTCGGTGGAAGCCGATGGTGATGCCCAAACCGGTCAAGTACCAACCGCCAACTAGCATGCCAAGATTCAACCAGCTCATGTAGCCATAGCCCCAAGCCATGACGATCACAGCGATGAGCCCCATCAGTGGAAAAACGACTGCTCCCAGCACCACCAATTTGTGAGTTAACGATTGCTCTTCGTCGAAATCGCCATGTTCGAGGTTGTCGTGTGGCTCGACATAGTCGGCGGGGTGAACGACCGTGGGCTTTTGTTCGGCGGCATCAGATTCGGGTGCGAGACCCTCCGAGAGACGCTGTTTGCCTTGCTTGGGTGGGCGAATAACCGATGACATGAGTAATTCCTTTTAGGTAGGTTTGGTGTCGCGGCCGTTTGGCAGCGTCCAGGTCGAAGAGTATAGGAATTATCGGTCTGGCTGGCGTCAGCAGAGCGTCACGCGAATGTAATAGTTGTGTAATAAAACAGTGCCATTGCGGAAAACGAAGGGCTTCCCTTACCCAATTTGAAATTGACGCAGCAATCCACATCAATAGTCGGCACCAAGATACCCAATGGCAAATGACGAATGAAAAGTAGCAAATGACAAATACTAAGCCAAATGAGCTCGCGGACCGCCAGCCCGAACGTTTAACCCGAAAGCCAAACCTGTTCCACTGAGCCGCATCGCGGATAGGAAACAAATCTGTCGTTTGTCATTTGCCAATGATCATTTGTCATTGAGCGTTACTTGATGACTCGCAATTTTTTACTCAGCCAGTGGCGCGGGCGCTTGGGCCAAACGCGGGCCGATGTTGGCAACGACTTTGGAGGCGAAGTAATTGCCCCAACGAGCCGCTTTGACTGGCGACATGTCGTGAGTCAAACCGTACAGCGCTCCGCCGGCAAACGAGTCACCCGCTCCATTGGTATCGATCGCTTTGACGTCGAAGCCTTCGACCAAAGTTGACTGGCCGTTCTCGACCACGTGGCACCCTGCCCCGCCGTCGGTGATGAACGCCAGTTCTACCTGAGCACCAATTTGCTTAGCGCATTCGTTCAAGTCATCGCTGCCGATGAACTGACGGGCTTCATCGGCGTTGCAGAATACGATGTCGCAGTACTCGGTCAGGATTCGCTTAAAATCATCACCGTAGCGTCCCAATAAAAACGCATCGGAGAAAGTGAACGACGTTCGCACCCCCAGCTTTTTCGATTGCTCGAACGTTTCGATGCATGCCGCTCGCGGATCGTCCGCATCGAACAGGTAGCCCTCGACGTAGCTGATCTTGGACGCGGCCAGAAGATCGGTGTCAATTTCTGATTTGTTTAGCGTTGTCGAAACCCCTAGGTGCGTACACATCGTACGTTCGGTGTCGGGCGTCGTAAGCACAACGCAGGTGCCGGTCGGCAAGCTGGCTTCGGCGGCAGCCGCGACGTGGAACCCAATCCCGGCTTCTTCCATGTCTTGTTTGTAAAACTCGCCGTTGGTGTCCGCTGTAACCTTGCCACTGTAAACGCCTGTGCCACCGCTCTGCGCCACTGCGACCATGGTGTTGGCCGCCGAGCCCCCGGATGCCAGCCGCAACGGCATGCCTTCAAGTTTCTGCAGCACACTAGCCTGAGCGTCCGCGTCCATCAACGACATGCCGCCTTTGCTGAGCTTCAATTCCGACACCAATGCGTCATCGACTTGGGCAAGTGTATCCACGATTGCGTTGCCAACACCAAACACGTCGTACTTTTTTTCTGCGGCCACGAGGGTCATCCTGATGAGTGAATTACTTTGGTAGGTGAGTGCTTAAAAGCTGCTTTATTCGAATTTCCAGCGGGCGGAATTGTATCGCCCGGTTGCCGGATCGCCCAGCGGCAGTATCGTATTTCGCCATGGCAAATATTCGAACCTTTATCGGCATTCAAGTCCCCGAGCGAATTACCAACAACGTCGCCCGGGTGATCAATAAGCTGGACGCAACCAACGCCCAGTACAACTGGGTCGTGCCAGAAAACCTGCACGTGACCCTCAATTTCGCGGGTGATGTCCTCGATCGCGAGGTCCACGAGTTGTGCCAAAAACTGAAACGTACCATCGAGCAGCATCCACCGTTCGAGCTGTCGCTGCATGGCGTTGGCGGATTCCCCAGCTCCGACCAGCCGCGAGTCCTGTGGATCGGGGTCGACGAGGGAGTCGATGCCTTAACGCAGTTGAACCGATCGATCGAGCAAACGCTGTGCGATTGGGGCTTCAACAAAGACCGCAACGACTACCGGCCCCACATGACTCTGGGGCGGTTGAGGAAATCCGGTCGTTGGAACGAGAAAATGTTGGACTTGGTGAACCGTCACCGAAATCACGACGGCGGCACCTGCTGGGTCGATACCGTTACGGTGTTCTCAAGCTACCTCGATCCGGGTGGGCCGACTTACACGCCCATGGCCCGAGTCGAATTGCTGGGTGAAGAGGATGCTTGAACCGCAACAGATCGGTTGGTTAACGCTCACGACGTTGCGATAGCTCGCGAACGCCAAGATTGCGGAACAAGATATCCGTCGTCGGGTCATGCCCTTGGAGGATGAAAGTCCCCGCTTCCTTCCGCAAGCCCTTCCGCGGATTCACGTGTGGCGCTCGGCGGTCTGACCAGTCGGTGACTTGAAGGCCGTTGACCCAGACACTGATCCGTGGCCCGTTGGCGATAATGGTCTTGCTGAACCATTGCTGATCGTCAGCGTTGATGCGCCGGGCGTTAGAACGTCGAAAAATGCCGCCGGTGCCACAGTCGACCGGTTGAGTGCGGTCGTTGTCTTTGAATTGATTCTGAATCTGGCTCTCGTAACCGTTGGTGAATTGCCCTGGGATGCTGCGAAAGAAAACGCCGCTGTTCAGACCGTCCGCGTTGGTACGGCACTGCATGCGAAACACGAAATTTGCGTGCTGAGCCTTTGATTCCAATTGACCACGGCCGCCGATCACCTTCAGTTCTCCCGCGGGCGTGACCGAAAATTTACTTTCTTTCGTCTGCGTGGTGTCCCATTCGCTTAGATCTTTTCCATTGAAGATCGGCTGAATCCCCAACGGCCGCAGGATCACATTTCGGAACTTGATCTCGCCCGCGTTGAACTGCAAACCAATGTAGCCCCGTCGCAGTCCGCTGGTGTCGGTGTACTGGCTGATCGGTTGGCCATCACAAGTAACGTCAACCCGATTTCCCACGACTCGAACGTGAAACGTGCGCCACTGCTGGGGTTTATATTCGAGCTCAACACGCTCGCGATTGACCAGCGAGCCCGTCGGAAACGGATGCTGTGCGTCATCGGCGATGTTAAGCTCGTAGCAATCTTTGGCCACGTCGGTCGGGTTGGGGCTGGTTCGCAAAAAGACCCCGCTGTTCGTTTTCTGGCCGGCCCAGAAATCTAACTGCAGTTCGTAGTCGTCAAACTCGGTTGTTGTTCGCAGCAAGCTAATCTTGCCTTGGTCCGCAACGATGCAACCGTTTTCGACCCGCCAGTTGGTCGATTGGTCTTCCGCACGCCAGCCTAAAAGTGTTCTGTCGTCAAACAACGCGATCCAGCCTGCCGCGATTTGCTCATCCGTCAGGCCTCCGGGCCGTTGGATGCCGGGTGTTTGTTTTAAAGGTTCTGTTTGAGCCGTCGCCGCGTTTGTTGCCAATGAAAGAAGCAACAAAATGCCCAAGCTAATTGTGAGTGCCAGACCTGGGCGTTGGTTGTGACAGAATTCGTGTCGTTTCGCCATTTGTAAGAAGATAGGTAGTGTTGGGGGGCTTTTCGGCTTCGAAGGACGCAGCGTACCACACAGCAGGTTAGGATCAACTCGTTAAAAAGCCTGCAGTTTCCGCGGTCGTTCGTGTTCGAGCACGAGTTGAGCGATTGTCGGCCGTGCGAACCCAATTACGGATTGGCGATTTTTGTGATTCTTGCTCGCAGCCCAAGTAAGACTGTTTTGCCAGCAACGTCCAAGTTTAGTAACTTGAGCTGTTGAACCCGCGTAAAGGCCGGCACTGAATAACGTTTTTCACATTAGTCGAAAATCGACCGCCGTCCCGCGCAGCTCCAACCTACAAATCAACTTTTTCCAAACCCAGGAGACTTATCATGAAATTGTTTGCAAGCCTAACGTTGGCCGCGGTTGCGGTCGTCGCATTCAGCACCCACGCGTTCGCTCAAGAGGCAGAATCTGCTGCTGCCACTGCCGAAGCGAAGCCCTGCTGCTCCAAGGAAGCCGGAGCCGAGGTCGCCTGTCAAAAATCTGATTGCAAGAAAGAGTGTTCCGGATGTGCGGTAACGACTGCGATGGCCAAATTGCCGAAAATGACTTACCGAGTTGCCGGTGAGGAAACCTGTTGCAGCAAGTCGGCCGAAGCAATGGCGGCCGGGAAAGAAGACGCATCTATCGAGTACGTCGTTGGCGAGCATTCGTTCGAAACTAAGCAAGCGGCCTACACATCGTTGGTCGAGCAAACTGAGTCGATGGTTAACGATTTTGTGACACCGTGCAAATGCGAAGTGTCGGGCGTTACCAAGATCGCTGGCACCGAATGTAGCTGCCCAATGAAAGCCGGAAAAACATCCGAAATCGTGCAAGCCGCGATCAAGGACATCGGTATGACCTACGCCGTCGGCGAAGAGACGTGCAGCTGCCCAAACAAAGCCAAAGCGATGGCCAAGGCTGCTGGAACTCAGGCGACATTTGTCGTCAACGGAGAGAAAACGAGCTGTGAGATGACGGCTCGATTGAATTTGGCTCGTGCGAAGTACCGGGCTGCCGTCGTGGCGATGGCCGCAAAAGACGTAGCAACCGAAGCTGCCGCAACTTCGGGAACTTAATTCTCGCCTGCCGCACAAAGAGCGTTGCAATCCATTAGGGGCGACCAGCCAACTTGGCTGGCCGCCCCTTTTTTGTCTTAACTGCTCAGCGGAGCCAGCACTAACCTGTGCGAGGCGTCTGCAATCTGTTTCGTTAGTGGATCGAAGCCGCTGATTCTAGCTCGCCCGTATCTGCCACAGCCTCGCGGTACGGCACAAACTCATTAATCCGAAGCCGATTCTGATCGTCAATCGAGTAATCAATTCCGCGCCAACTCACCGTTTTCATTCGCCAAACACGAAGAACGGTCAGCGGAAATTGGTATTGGTTCATCAGGGCCGCAACAACCGTCATCCAACGGGGTCTTGCGGTGATTTTCTGCTAGTTGATCCGACGCACGGAAATGTCTGGATCGCAGGACACGTCGATTACATCGGTCGATTATGGCCAACAAACCAATGTTAAAAATCTGGTACAGCAAAAAGAAACGCACCAGCGCGCTCAGATTGGTGTAGTCGCCGCTGAACAGCGCAAGGATAATCAGCAACGGAACCACGTAACAAACGTAGCCAGTCACGATTCCGTGCCCCAATACCAATGGCCATGTTTTGTGGTGCAGGCGAACGGTTAGCGTCTGTCTTGCGATCCAGTTAACCGCGTCCGACAGCCGCGTGGATTCGGTGTTCTCCATCACTAGGTTCGGAACGCGGTGCAGCCGCATCCCGACGGTCTGCAGTGCTTCAGAGGTCATGGTGTCCTCGCAGAATGCGTGACGCCAGCCTTCCAACAGGTTCGCTTGCTCGATTGCAGTTCGGCGAAACGCTAATGTTCCTCCCCAGCCGATGTTGTACAAAACAACTTGCGGGACAGCTGCCGCGTTCCAGATCTTGCGAAAAACCGATCCCAGCGATTGATCGGCCGGCGAAAACCACCGATTACCAGTCGTCGCGCCGACGTTAGTGTCCGAGAACGGTGCCAACAGATCATTTAACCAGTTCTCATCGGCGACGGTGTCGGCATCGATCAGCGCGATGAATTCAATTTCTTCGGGCAGTTCCTCGATCACCGAGATCAAGGCCGAACACTTGAGCGTACAAGTCTCTGGTCGATCGGTCACGAAGTGGAGTGTTGGCTCCAAACGTTTGCCGACGAAGAAGTTTTTTACATACTCGACCGCTGGGTCCGACGGATCGTCGAAGACGCAGTACAGTCGAAAGTTCTCATGGTCTTGGCTCACAATGCCAGTCAAGCATTCGCTCAGCGTTGGGTCCGTGCCGCGTAGACACAACACGATAGCCGTTTGACGATCGGCCATGAAAATCGTGTCCGGGGCTTCCGCGGTCAGGTCGCGGCGGGCAGACTCCAGCCCGCGGTCCATGATTCGCTGAAAACGAAAAACGTAAATCGTTTGCATCACGGTCAGGGCAAGCATCAGGATGCAGGAGACGGCAGTGATGATCGTGAGCATAACGTCAGCGTGGATACACGAGATGAAGAGAAACAAATAAGTTCCAGCCGGGCCGCCTACGATCGGACCGACCCTATACGATAGTTGCAACGACAGGCATGGGAACCCGCTATCGCTCGAATGCAACAAACGGCCCGGCCAACGACACCGCCACCATGAAAGTTCTGTCTTTCTGTCCCGGTGGCAGTTTAGCCGACAGTCGCCTCGAGTTGAGCAAGCGGCACAGTTTGCGAGGAACGGCTGGTTGTTTTACGATTGCGGTTGCATCGCAGAGGTCTTGGCAGATTTCCAGAAACTCGGAACCCTAGACCTTATCCTAACCCTGAGAGAAGCATGGCGATTCCAATTCTGGACGCGGAGAAGATTGCCGCGACCGTAACGAGTCTGAAGAGGCGGATTGAAGAACGGTTCCCAGATTCCGGTCTGCTAAAAATATGCGGTCAGATGGAGCGCATTGCCGACCAGACTCAGCAGCGAACACTGGAAATTAGCGCGCCGATCTGGTGGATTCGCGGGGCGGCTTGGGCGTTGATCGGTTTGTTACTGATCATTGGCGTGGTTCTGCCTTTTGTCGTCGCATCGGGATTCGAAGCAGATCAGTTTACGCTCAAGGAGTTTATGGAATTGGGGGATCCCGTCATGAACGAAATCGTCTTGTTGGGCGCGTTGATCTATTTTTTGTTCTCTCTCGAGAACCGAGTGAAACGGCACAGAGCACTCAAGTCGATTCATGAACTACGCTCGATTGCCCACGTGATCGACATGCACCAGTTGACCAAAGATCCTGAACGAGTGATCTCGCAGGGGTATATCAGTACATCGTTGTCGCCCAAATCAAAGCTAACCCGATTTGAGCTGCGACGCTATTTAGACTATTGCAGCGAGATGCTGTCGCTAACCGGGAAAATGGCTGCACTGTACGTACAAAATTTTGACGACGAGGTCGCGTTGGCGGCGGTTAACGAGATCGAATCGCTAACGACCGGCCTGTCACGAAAGGTCTGGCAAAAGATCATGATCGTCCACAGCACCTCGCTCGCAGACGCCGAAAAGAAAAAGCAGCCGTAAACGGCGCGGCCGGTATCACTTGGATCACGACACGATAAAACCGAAGTACCCGAGGCGGGACTTGAACCCGCACGTCCGTAAGGACACAGGATTTTAAATCCTGAGCGTCTGCCAATTCCGCCACTCGGGCAAAGCTTGTCGCTAGATCAAGAATCGCGACGTCGGCCAGCAGATGCAACAGCGTAGCGTTTTCACTTTTCGACGCCAAGTGAGGCGGACGGACTCTTGCGGATCTTGTCTTGCCGTGATCGCTCCGGCGTCAATCGCGACGGTTGCTCGTTACCGAATCGCTTCGTTGGGGAACTTGCTGAGCGTTATCTTTAACTGCTTCAGCTCGCCACGACGCTTGACCTTGACGTTCAGCGTTTCTCCCGCGCGGTGCTGGGCGACTACCAGACGTATGTCCTCGAAGCTCGAGATCGCGTGGTCGTCGATATTGAGCACGACGTCTCCCGCTTTCATCCCACCGGCCTCGGCGCCGCTGCCAGAGACGACTTCGGAAATGCGACAGCCTTCGGCGGCCTGCGCTCGTTTGACGTTCAGTTCAGGTAGCGGCACCGGCTGTGCGTTCGCACCGTCTTTGCCGTTGGCCGCGTTCGCCCGGGCCTGAGCACGCATTCTGGCGACGGCTTCAGCGCGACGGACATTGATGTTCAGCTGATCGGTGCTGCGAATGCCAAGAAACGCGGACGGCGTAAAGTCTGCTCGTACGTCCGGCCGTAGGCGGCGAAATGCTTGATAATCTTCGGTCGCAAATTTGCATAGCGATAGGTTGATCCGCCGCAATGTCGGTACGCGGGCAAACGTGTCAAACCACTGCTTGTCCAGTTGGAACTCTTCCAAAACGATCTCGTTGAGCGACTCAAATTTTGCCAGTGCGGCATGCGTGTCCGGTGCGACTTGGCAGTTGGCCAGCTGAATGCTTGTCACCGGTGCTTCCTCGAGCGGCCGCAACACGTTGGCGTCCAGCTGTTGATCCTTGAACACCGCATGCGTTGCGAACCTCGGCCACGTTGATTTGGGGAGTGGACGATCTGAGAATTCACAGGCTTCGAAACTGACACGGCTAATCGTGCGGACGCTGGCGACAGCCGCCAGCCGTTTGTTGTCAAGCTTTCGACTCTTCCAGCTGATCTCGGTCACATTTGGAATCTGCCGCAGAAGTGCGAGGTCCTCGGCGCTGCCAAGAAACTGATCGCTAAGCACCACCGACACACCGAAGCGATAGGCGTTGACATTCGCTCCTGCGCGAACGACGCGGATCTTGTTGGCCGACAGTAGGCCGGCCGCAACTGCCGGGTCCTTCTCCTCCTGTGGCTCGCCAAGGATTCGTTCGCGGTTGGTTTCGAGATCAGCGGTTAGAATCTGATCAATTTCGCCAACGATCTGCTCCGTCGTCAGCCGGTCGCGCGCCGGCACCATGCGAGACCGCTTCTTCTTGGAGCGAGATGATTTCACAGGCGTCTGCACCCGACCGTTAATGAAAACTTCAGCACCGCCGTTGAGAATAAAACGTTGTCGCTGATTCGCGAGAGCCGGATTGCCTCGGAGAGGATCTGTGATTTTAGCGCCAAGGCTTTCTAGCTGCTCGATCGCTTTTTGCTTCCGCGCCTCTTGCCATTTCTGTCGTAGCAGTTCTGCTCGTTCGGCTGTCGCGGCATCGTCGACGGGGTAGAGCAAACGCAGAATGCCGGTTGCTTTGTAGAACGTGTCCTCATCACCTTGCGTTCCAATCTGCTCGATCACCGCGCGAATTCGCCACGCGGACTCGGGCGAAGCAGCAAAACTGTGCAAGGCCATCGGCTTGAGCATGTTGGTACCCGCCTCGGCCAGTTCCGCCGCCGCGGCCTGCCGTGTTCGGAAACGATCGGCGTCCAGTTGCTCTAACAACTGTTCGATCGGCGCGGTCTGGGCTTCGTCAGCTCGAGCGTTCGTCGCCGTGACTAGCATCAACAGCCACGCGATTGTCACCAGCGCGTCCGACCAACCGGGAGCCAGCCGGCAACGCGAACCGGCGCTCTGTGAACGAGCGCTGGCGAGTGCTTGTGTGGATTGTTGGGGCATGTGCATGGTGTCGTCGGATAGAGTAGCGAGCCCGCGGCGGGCCTCCGGCATCGTACACAAACGATGAACGCCATGTCGAGCGAGATGCACGCGGTGCGACGGAGAGTGGCCGAGTTGATTGGCCGAAAAAGCAACGCAAAAATGGCAGCCTCAGTACGCTTGCGATCCCCGCAATTGGTCCCATTGTGCGCCAATCGGTAGGGGCTAGGGCGAGTGCCAGCACGGCGCGGTTGCTTGAGGTATCCGTCTTTTTAACCCTGAAATCTGGCAAAATCGGCATTTTTTCTCAATCAACCGTGATCGACAGCCGATCGCTCAGATAGCGGTCGAACTCTGAACCAGAGCACCGCTCGGGTGTCCCTACGACGCCGCGATAGAATCAGCAAACGCTCGACCGCCTAAATTGGATTCAGGCAGGTCACCACCTCGCAGGCTCGCTATGAAAATTCACACGACTCGATTCGCTGCCATCGAAATCGAACCCGATGATATCCTGTTCTTTCGGCAAGGGTTGTTGGGTTTCGAAGACTGTCGTCACTGGGTTCTGCTGGCCGACGGCGATAACAAAGCGGTCGCGTGGCTTCAGAGCATGCAGCACAGCGACATTGCGTTGCCCGTCGTTTCTCCTCGACGCTTCGTGGCCGATTACCAAGTCCGGCTGGAGACGGCCGACGTGGAAAATTTGCAGCTGACGTCTGCCGAGCAAGCCTATGTGCTGGGGGTGGTCAGTCGTGACTCTGATGTTTTAACGATGAATCTTAAAGCACCGTTGGTGATCAACCTAGATCGCCGGATCGGTTGCCAGGTTATTACCTCCGACGCTCAGCCGATGCAGTATGAGCTCGCGACGCTCCCGACCCGGTTGCGACGCAGCGCGTGATTGGACGCTTCCTGGCCTGAAACTTCACAATCTGACGCTCGGCCACTATCCGATTGCTTCTTCGAACTTTGCGAAGATCATCCGCCCCGCGCTCGTCTGCAGCATGCTGGTGACGGAGACTCGGACCTTTTTGCTGATATGGTCGCGACCGCCTTCGACGACGATCATCGTGCCGTCATCCAAATAGCCAACGCCCTGCCCCGCGCCTTCACCTGATTTCACGATCAGCGTCTGAATCACTTCTCCGGGCAAGAACACCGGTTTCAGTGAGTTCGCGATCTCATTTAGGTTGATCACGGGCACATTTTGTAGTTTGGCGACCTTGTTCAGGTTAAAGTCACCGGTGACCACCTTGCCATCCAGATGCTTGGCCAGCAGTAGTAGCTTCATGTCCACCGGCTGGTTTTGCATCTCGGGAAGTTCGCGATCGTATACCGAAAAATCTAACGCATCATTGGTGCGCAGTCGGTTCAGGATATCGAGGCCCCGTCGTCCACGTGAACGCCGCATTTTGTCGCTGCTGTCCGCGATTGCCTGAAGTTCGGCCAAGACGAAACGCGGCATAATTAGTTGATTATCGATGACGCCCGTGTCAACGACGTCGGCAATGCGACCGTCGATCACAACGCTGGTGTCTAACACGTACGGTTTGCTGCCCTTGAGATCCTTGCTGAATTCGACATACGGGATAACGAACCGAAAATCGTCTTTCGTTTGCCACAGCAGGCTGATACACAGATAGCATACGATCAAACCGATGAAAGGCACCGCAATGGCCTTCGGTGTGGTGGCTGTTTGTTCGGGGTTGAACACCCCGAAGATGGGCGTCAATGCTAGGTTGATCACGTAGGTAAGAAACAAGCCCACGACCAGCCCGAAATAGATGCTCGAGATCAGGTCAATTCGTTTGTTACGAATCAGTAAGTCCACAACGACCGCCGCGATCGCGCCACCGACGAATAGCAAGAAAATTGGCCATTCGGTGGTCGGGACGACGCCTTCAATCTTGTTGGAGGTCGGCAGGGCCAGTGTTAAACCAAGGCCGCTTGCCACTAAAAGGAAACACGCACGCAGAATCCATAAAGCCATGAGGTTGAGCTCGAATTAGTCAAATCGGGATAGGCACCGCCGCCCATCGGTTACGGTACCAGAATGAAGTGGCGGAGATTCCAGACGTTCGAAAA
>CAZLFF010000015.1:20327-21880 GCA_964558755.1 uncultured Pirellulaceae bacterium | reverse complement strand
TATCCCGATTTGACTAATTCGAGCTCAACCTCATCGCCATCCGCCGTTCGGCTGAACGAGCGCAGGGTAAGTGCGGAATCGGAGAAGTTCACGCGCCGGTTTGATCGGCGGGCCAACGAGCTGTTGAGCTGCCACGCTCACTCAGTCGGCCATGATCTTCTCATACGTCTGTTCGCAAAAGCGATCCGTCATCCCTGCAAGGTACTCGACCGCCATCTGCGGCACACCAACCCGTTCGGCCCGTTGCTGGTACTTTGTGGGAAAAAGGCCAGGATTATCGCAAAAAGCCGCAAACATCTCCTTCAAACGGCCCTGAGCCGTCTGACGAATGGTGATTAGCTGCGGGTGGCGGTATACGTTCTGATAAAGAAACGCCTCCAGTTCTTCCTTCTGCTGGGCGATTTCCGCGTTGTGTTCGATCACGAAATCGCTGGCCATGGCCTCAAACGCATCGGCGAACCCTCGCTCACTAAGCTGTCCCGCGCAATGTGCCGTCAGTTGGGTGACCTGAAGTTCAATCAGCCGGTGGACAAGGGCGTTTCGCAACTGAGTGTCGTCCAGTCCCGTGTGCTGGGCCCGGACGTGCCGCAAACATGTTTGGATCAATCCCAGTTGCGACATGTCTTCGATCGATACGAGGCCCAGCTTCAGCGCGTCGTCGGTGTCGTGGGCGTCGTAGGCGGTGCTGTCGGCCGCGTCGACCAACTGGACCTCAAGTAAACGATCGAGATTCTCGTTGGCCTTGTCCGCGCGATAGTTTTGTCCGGCCAAAACCTCCATGGTCAAGTTCAGTCCCGGGAACTGGGGATAGGCGACCTCTAATTCCTGCACAATGGTTAGTGCAAAACGGTTATGAGAGAAACCACCGAACTCCTTCGCGCACTCGTCCAACGCGTCCTCGCCTGCGTGTCCATATGGCGGATGGCCAATGTCATGCATCAGCGCGAGCGCTTCGATCAAATCTTCGTTTAGCCCGAGAGCTCGGCCGATCGTTCTCGCGACCGTCGCGACCTCTTGAGTGTGTGTTAACCGTGTTCGATGGTAGTCACCCATCTCGCCGGTGAAAACTTGCATCTTGCCACTGAGCCGGCGGTAAGCCCAGCTGTGGAGGATGCGATCGCGGTCTCGCTGAAACGGGCCGCGGTACAAGTGATCGGGTTCCGGATGAATGCGACCGCGACTGTCACGACTGTGCATCGCGTAAGCGGCCAGCACACGTTGCTCGCGCTGATCGATCCAAGCGGGCGATTGTGGTTCAGAATTCAAGGTGCCGTCGGTCATGTTTCAAATCGTGTGATGGTCACTGGTCCGATGCCGTTCGATCGAACAGGTCGTCCATTTGAGTCTGCGTTAACCGGACCAGCAAGACACGGCGCGCTAGTGGTCGATCGGATGCCATCAGATCTGCGCCCGGGGTGTCGTTCGGTGGTGTCGCGGCGACCACAAGCGTCTCACCGACGCACAGCTGAAGTTGAAACGTCAGGTCGTCGAGAGTGGTCCGCTGCTGGGCTCGATCCATGACGAAAGAACCTTCGACGACCTCGATGCTGGAC
>CAZLFF010000015.1:9720-20317 GCA_964558755.1 uncultured Pirellulaceae bacterium | reverse complement strand
CTGGACCGCGCGTCGCCATGCTGCAGAGTCGGAGCAACGCGTAGCTGAATCGAACCGTCGGGCTGAGCGTAAGTGGTGAGATCGAAGAAGCCGCGCGCGTCATGTAAGAATTCGGCGGTATCGTTGCCGTGATCTGAAACCGGTCGGTTCCAAGAATCATGAATTTTCGACACGCCCACCGGGTACCGCTGTGCCTCTTGGTTGGAGACGCGTTGGTGCAGCAGTAATGGCGAAACCGGTGGGATTCGTCCAGCCGCCGCCATGCGTTTGCCTACCTCGTCCAGCGTGTCGAGATCCGGTAAACGCGGCTTGACCAGCTCTTGAAAGTCGGCCGAGGGTTGTGTCGACATGATGCCGCAGCGGAGTCCATTGCGATCGAGTTTCTGACGGGTTTCGAGCGGTAGTTCTTGTGCGTCAAGTGTTCGCCAGAAAGCCTCGAGTGTCGCAAGTTGATCGTGGGAAACTTCGGCGACGGCGACCTCGATTCCGACTGTGTCGAGGGCGGGCCGGTTTCGCGGAAAAGTGAAAGGCTGCTTGGTTAGCGATTCCGGTTGCCAGTTCGCGCAGCCGACGACCGTCATTGCAAAAATGATCGCCAACGTCGGAGCCCGCATTGAATTGCCAAGTCGCCATTTCATGGGCGGTGGATAGCGTTTTTCGCGATTTCACTCAAGGTGAATCTGCTCGCCTTGAGTCCGCGTGTGCTCCAAATTTACTTGCGATTTACTTACGGTTACGCAGAGATCGGCTGTATTTGTTGAGTGTTCTTCGCTCCCGCGCGGTCAGGCTGGCTTCGCCCGATTCATTGATCTTCTTTAGAATCCGATCTGCCTCGACCTGCAGTTTGGCTTCAGTGGCTTCTGGGTTGTGAAGTCGCAGCTTGGGTCGGCCGCTGAACAGGCCGCTTAGCCGGTCGAGCCCCATCGTTCCCAGCTGCATCCCGCTGTACACGTAGGCCAGTCCAAACGCGGCACCGATCGCGTGGGCTTCCCAACTGACGTGGCTGCCGGGAGTGAACGCATGGCGGAGGTTCGTGAAGACGATGAATAGGCCCAACACCCAGGCCGGAACTGGCAACACACCCCAGATCAAAAGCGTCTGTTTTGGGAACCACAGAATGAACACGGCGACCACAGCCGTCACCGCGCCTGACGCACCGACCAGTGAAATACCGCCGGGTTGAAGCAGGCTGATCGCGATGGCTCCTAAGCCCGACACAACGACCGCGAGTAGATAAAAACTGAGAAACTCGCGGCTGCCCATGCGCATCTCGACCGCGCGCCCGAGGAAGAAGAGCGTCAGCATATTGCCTGCGATATGCCAGAAGCCGACCACCGGGTCGTCAATCGGTGCGTGGGTGAAGCCGTAGGTCAGCCACGTCCAGACGTAGTAGACGCGATCGCTGTGCAACGCCAAAAAATCGCCCAGCCAGTGGGTGATCGCGCCGCCGTCCCGAACGATTGGGGTGAACATGTCCAGCACGAACACCGCCACATTGATCACGATGATCCAAGTGACCATCGACCATCCGTTGCCAAACCGTTGGACAAACCCGTAGTTGGGTTCCTCGCGGTAGTAAGAGCGACTTTCGATGCCCATCTTTTCGCTCGTTCAGAGAAAACAACGTGTGGATAACAAGTAACCGAGACTCGACCTATGATAGAAGGTCATGAGACGATCGGTAACCGCTGGTGATATACCCAATAACGGTTTCCTAACACGTCGAAGGGAGCGAAGCTTGTGTTTCGAGCAGGAATTGTGTCATCAGGCTAGTTCTGGTTGCTCACCAGTACGCAAGAACAAACCTAGTAGCTCGCTGCCTGATTTTGCTGGCGATACGAGTTCACCTTTTCGCGCAGGTCTTCGACTTGCGCGTTTTTGTCCGACAGCACGCGAGTGACGTTGTCTCGATCGACTTCGAGCTTTTCCTTGTCCGCTTCGAGCATCGCGGCCAGCTTGCTTCGTTCGGCCGATTGCTTTTTTGTGTCTTCGACGGTTGCCGTTTGCACCTCGTTACTCTTTTGACGTCGAGCGATTTCTTCTTCGAATTCGGCTGATTTTTGAGTGATCGTGGCCAAGATATAGGGGTAGTCGCGCAACTGACGTACGAACAACCGCTCGATCTCGGTCACGTTCTCCGTGCTTGGGAACGGAGCGACCTGGGTTCCCTCCGACCGCGTGTAACCCGTAGCGGAAACCAAATCGACCTTCACGATGTCGCCTTCCTCAAATTCCACTTCCTTGCCCAGGTGTAACGCGGGCTCGATTGCCAAACCGCTGGCGGTGAAAGGTCCATCAGTGTCCAAGCTACCATCCATGTCCACTTGGTAGCTCTTGTTGGATTTCGCATTGAACTTGTAGCGAACGACGACCTCTTCTGGTGCCGGATCAAAAGTTCGAGAGATCCGGTTTGGCTGCGAATCGATAAACGTCTGAATCGCTCCCAACGGAAGCCCGTCAAAGGTATATCGATCAAGCAAGCGCTCGTATTGTTCGCTCGCCGGGTCCATCTCAACCCGCTCTGCGGTCAGGAGCCCCTGCCGCAGGAACTCACGGAGCTTTCCTAAATCAATCTCATCGCCCTCAGCAAGCCCAAACCGAAGTCGAAACGCGTCGCGCACAGTGTCGTGCCGATCGAGCGGCATCTTTTCGAATAATGACCAAGTGGCTGTTGGTTCCGCGTACTCTTCTGGGTTGGAAATAAACCGCGGTTCAAGATTTAGTGCTGCGGGCGTGTCTTCGACCACGCGAACCGAACCGATGTAGTTCATCGCGACGACCGGCGGCGGACCGGCGTCGTCTGCGTCCTCGTTTTTTGGAAGTGGCACCATGCCTTCGGAAAACGCATACAAAACCACATTGGTCAAATTGACCGAGTTCTCGTCGCCCTCGGGACGAGGTTTGGGAAATTGAAACGAGACGCCGTCTTCCGAGGAGGTCACGGTGCCCCGAGACCACACACGACCTCGTCCTGTCATCGTGATGGATAGCTCTTGGCTAATGCCACGCAGTGAGTTCGAATCGTAACTGAACGAGTCGAAACTACCGGAGACCTTTTCCTCAGCTTCTGCAATCAGTTTGGTGGCTCGTTGCTCCGCATCCTCGGCCGCGCGTTTCTGTTTGTTGGTCAGGTGACCGACCTGCGCCAAACCGATCGTGGCGGCGAGGCCCGAGATAAACGTCAGCATCAAGAACAGTACATTCACCCAGTGCCAGTGCTTCGCCGCGCGGTACACGACCACGCACAAAGCAATGAACACGATGGCGACGACGGCAATAGAGATAATATTCATAGCGACGAATCGATGGGATCGTTTGAGGTAGCAGCGGCTGAGCGGCAGTCGGCAAGCACTGTGACGTTGGACTTGGTCGTTAAAGTTTGCCGGTTAGGCAGGCTGTGTTGTGGCAGCTCCAGGCCGTCAGCCACTAAATAATAGTGACCACTCTCGTTGGGCCAACCGAAAACGCCGGTTTGCGAGGCCGAAAAGCCCAAGATATTGGTTCTGCGGGTGACGAAAGCTCGGTCGAGGGCACTCGGCCCATTCGTTTATCGACGAAACCGCACCATCGGTGTGACCTGTTTCTTGGGTCGCCCAGTAAGCACTCGCAAACGCACAATATTTCAAGTCAAAACCGGCGCAAGTCCGATGAACCGGATAGACGGATCGCTTTGACTAGGCCTTAGGGTTTCCCGCACCCTTCTAATTGACTGCCTGATCGTTGGGGTCTGACCGCAAAAAGGAAACCCCGTGCCCGCGACCCAGCACTCAACCGAATACCGCGCCCCCGCTGCGCGGACTTTCGACCGTATGCCCGCGCGCCGCGTTGGGTGGGTGGCTGTCGCGGTCAGTTGCTTCGTTCAGCTTGCGGTGGTCGGTTGCCGCAGTCGAAGCTTTCACCGCCAGCAGGCTGATGCCGAAGCGGCGTGTTTGATCGAGCAAAAGTCACGCGATCCCCGTTGGGATACCGCCAGCGGCAATGTCGCGGTTGATGCAAGCTCGCGGCTGTTCGATCCATTCTGCCCCGACCATATTCCGCTGCCTCCCGACGACCCGACATCGCATCAGCTGATGCATTGCGTTGATTGCAAGCCAGGCTATCCATGTTGGCACGCCGATGGCCGGCAATCCAAAATTGAAAACGCGGATTGGCTCGTTAGCTTGCCTCGCAACGAACGGGGTGAGGTCGTCCTAACGCTCGACGATGCCTATCAATTGGCGTTATTGCACTCCGCCGATTTGCAGCAGCAGCGTGAGACCCTGTACCTATCGGCATTGGACGTCAGCCTTGAGCGATTCGGTTTTGACAGCCAGTTGTTCGCGGGCTTCAACTCATTTCTCACCACCCAAGGCCGCCGGCGATCGAGCACAGGCGGATCCCAAACGACTCTCTCAAATCAGCTGGGTTTCAACGGCCAAGGAATCAACTTTCGCCGGTTGGGAATCACTGGCACGACGCTGACCGCGGGTTTGGCGAACACGATTCTTTGGAACTTCAGCAGCAACAATACGCAAACCGCGAACTCGTTGTTGAATTTTTCGCTAATCCAACCGTTGCTGCGCGACGCCGGGCGCGAGCGAATTTTGGAATCATTAACTCAGGCCGAACGCACGCTACTGGCCAACGTGCGGCAGCTTGCTCGGTTTCGTCGCGGTTTATACCTGCAAGTGGCGGTCGGGCGCGATTCCAATAATCGGCTCAACCGAGCCGGTGATTTTTTAGGTTCTCCGCCACCCACCCCGGGCAATGTTGGTGGGTTGATTGGCTTGCTGCAACAGCAGCAGCGGATCCGAAACCAAACTTTTATCGTCAACCAACTAGAAGCGACCCTCGAACAATTCCGCGAGCTGTTCCTGCGCGAGCGCATCAACGCGATTCAAGTGAAGCAATTCGAGTCGACCGTTTACAACCAGCAGCAGAGTCTTTTGGTCGCTCGGAATCGGTATCTAGATTCGCTGGATCAGTTCAAACGCGTACTGGGCATCCCGCCAGACATTGAAATCACGATCGACGATCCGTTTCTTGATCGCTTCGAACTAATCGACGACCAGCTGAACGATCGTTACGATCGAATCGCTAAGCTGCGCAACGAAGCGGGATTGCAGCTGAGTGAGTTGTCGGACGCGGTCGAGTCGTTGACCAGGAGCTTTGAAGACGAGGCAGCAGAATCCGAGGACGATTCGACCACCAAGGTTCAGAATCAAACCGCTCTGCGATCGGGACTCTCAGCATTGCGAGAGAAGCTGACCGTCGGCCAGCAGGTCGCCCAAGCGATCATCGATGACGACCAGGGGCTGATTAAGCGGGACCTCGAGAGATTGGCCGAAGTTCGCCAACAGCGAGTTGCCTATCTGGCCACCGTGCGGCAGCAAATCGAAGCCGGCACGATCGACGCGACGGTTGAAACTCGCTTGTTCGAAGAAGCGTCCATCCCCGCGCCGGACGAGCTTCTGGGGCTGCTGACCGACGACACTGGTTTGATTGCAGCGGTCAAGCGTTTGGCTGCCTCGCTGGAGTCTACGACCCAAATGTTGGGCGAATTTGAAACCGACGAAGGGCTCAAGTCTGTGTCCGACGCGCAGCGGCTTAATGATGTTTTGCAAACCGTGCCCGAGCGGCTGGGCGAACTGGCCAACGTGTTGTTGGATCTCTCGTTGTTGCAGGCCACGATTCGTTCGAACTCGATCGAGATCACTGACGTTCGCTTGAACGCAAAAACGGCCACCGAAATTGCCCGCTTCTTCCGACGTGATTGGATGAACGCGCGAGCCAGTTTGGTTGATCGCTGGCGACAGATTGCGTTTTTCGCCGATCAGCTAGATGCCAATCTGGACTTGGTGTTCGAAGGCGACCTTGGCAACGTGACCGATAATCCATTTCGGTTGAACTACGAGAACGGCCAATTGCGGGCAGGTGTGCGGTTTGACGCTCCGTTGGTGCGACTGGCGGAGCGGAATCGGTATCGCGAGGCGATCATCGAATACCAGCAAGATCGGCGCAGGATGTACCAATTCGAGGACGAGGTCAAACGGAATCTGCGGCAAACGTTGCGAACGATTGATCAGGACAAGATCCTGTTCGAACTGAACCGTCGCAGCGTGCAGGTCAACATCGAACAGGTGGAGCTCAACCGCTTCGCCCTCGAGGCACCCGTCGGCGTCGGCCAAGTCGGCAACAATCGCTTCGGTGCGACGACCGCTCGTGACCTAATCCAAGCACTGACGGGGCTCAATGGAGCCCTGAACGACATCCTCCAAACTTGGGTTCAGTATGAATCGCTGCGGCTGAACCTAGATTTTGATTTAGGCACGATGCAGCTGGACGAGCGTTTTCGCTGGATTGATCCGGGGGAGATCGACCCGGGAATTGCCGATTTTGCAGCCAGTCTAATGGGCATCAACGTGCAGGGGCTGTGCTTTCCGGTGTCGGAAAGCACGGTTATTGAAGGAGACACCCGTTCGTTAGCTCCGGGAATCGAAGTTGCCCCCGAGGCACCGCCGCGGCCGGCCTTCGAGGAGGAACTCCCGGTCGGTCAGCCGCTAGAACCGGTGCTTTCACCTCCTGTTTCTTGAATCGGCCCGATTCGGCCGATCTTCTCAGGTAGTAGAGCGGTTAAAATGGTCGCCAGTCAGTTGGCTCCACGTGTCTACATTGGACTGCGGTTTTCTTGGCTTGCCTGCCCATTCCGCAAACTAATCTCGCCACTTGGTCCCTTTCGAAAACGCACCCATCGACCAGCCGCTATCCACGATGCCGCATTCGTTGTTAAACATCGCTCATCATCGACAAGGCCGAGCCGCCATCCGGCTTGTGATCGGTTTGGCGATGGTCGCGTTGTTGGTTGGCAGCGTTTTGTACTGGTACCAGTCGCGCGACACCGAGGTATCCGTTAAGCCGATCACCGTGACGGTCGTCCAAGACGAGTTCGTGGCCCACGTGCTGGATCAGGGTGAGGTCCAGTCGAGTGAGAACATTGAAATCCGCTGCGAGGTGAAACAACGGAGTTCACCTTTGCGTGTGCTGGAGCTAGTGGCCGAAGGCGCGGAGGTTTCCGAGGGTGATTTCTTGGTGCAGTTAGAGTCGACCTCGTTCGAGACGGAACTGGAACAGCAAAAGATCGCCCTCGCCAACGCCAAGACTCAAGTCATCCAGGCCGAAACGCTGTTCGAGACCGCCAAAGCGTCGAAGCTGGAATATGAAGAAGGCACCTATGTTGAAACTCGCAAAACGATCGAGAACGAGATCTTCGATGCCAAGAGCGCGATTCAAACTGCCTTGCAGGAACTAAACCAGGCCAAAGCCGTTCTGGCTCACAGCAAAAAGTTACAAGCGCGAGGCTTTATCACTCGGCAGCAGCTGATCGCCGATGAGTTCAACGTGACCAAATCAGAGATCGCGGTTGAAAAGGGAGAGAATTCCAAAGCACTAGCCAAAAAGAAGCTGTTCGTGCTCGACGAGATCACTCGTAAGAAAGAACTGGTGCGGCTGGAAAGTGACATCCGCGCGGCCGAGGTCCAACTGACGAGCCAGCGCGAGGCGATGCGTGTCGAGGAAGCGCGCGAGCAGAGCATCAAGAACCAGATTGCCAACTGCACGATCGTCGTTCCCGAGGGCGTCACGGGGCAAGTCGTGTACGCGGTTGAGCGCCAGCGCGGTGACGATTGGGTGCTGGAGAAAGGAATCGAAGTTCGACAAAACCAAGTACTGATCCGCTTACCCAACCCAAATAAAATGGAGGTAAAAGCGCTTGTCAACGAGCAAAGTATCACTCGGGTTGCGCCGAACATGCCCGTGTCGATTCAGGTCGATGCGTTGAACAACAAAAAGCTGAAAGGCATGGTCACTAAGGTCAACCAGTACGCCGAATCGGGTGGTTGGATGAAGTCTTCGGTTCGCAAATACGCTGTGTTTATCCAGATCGTCGATCCGCCCACGTCGCTGAAGCCTGGCATGAATGCCTCGGTCTCGATCCAGACAAACTACCGGCAGAACGCTCTGGTCGCGCCACTGCAAACGGTTTACGGAGTACAAAACCGGCAGTTCTGCTTGGCAACTCGTGGTGACGATGACTTCGAAACGCTGGAGGTCACGGTCGGTGGCGATAATTCTGAAATGGTCATGTTCGAGTCGGGCGTCGAAGAAGGTACCGAACTGGTGATGAACCCGGCGGCTTACAAGCACCTAATGGAGCTGCCAGAAATCAAACGCGATCGCAAAATCGAACTGCCACCGGGGACGCGACGGGCTTTCGGCAACCCCGCCCCTACGCAACGGCGCGGGAAAGCCAACGCGCGGGCTCGTTCAGAATCTCGATCGGGCGATACGGCAAGTACGTCCAAAACGGCCCTTAAAACCGAGCCCGCGGCGATCAAGACGGACGTCAACAGCGGAGCCGGCAGTTGAACGGTGGCGACCCATCCGCGATGGCAGCTGCGATTCGCAACCTGCAAAAGCACTACGTGCTAAAAAGCGAAACCGTGCGCGCGCTGCGGGGTGTTTCGTTTGATGTTCCGCAGGGAGACTATGTGGCGATCATGGGCCCGTCGGGTTCCGGGAAGAGTACGCTGCTGAATTTACTGGGCTGCCTCGATCGACCGACCTCGGGATCGTACCTGTTGGGTGATCGCGATGTTGCTCAAATGACTGACGATCAACTGTCTCACATGCGTGCGTCGAGCATTGGGTTTGTGTTCCAGTCGTACAACTTGATTCCGCAATTGAGCGTTGTCGAAAACATCGAAGTGCCGCTGTATTACTTGGGCAGATTGAACTCAAAATCACGCGAACGATCGATCGAGCTGGCGAGCATGGTGGGGCTGGGCGAGCGGTTGGGCCACCGGCCGGCTCAGCTGTCTGGTGGTCAGCAGCAACGCGTGGCGATTGCGCGGGCGTTGGTCAACGACCCAAGGTTTATCCTGGCGGACGAAGCGACCGGGAACCTGGACAGCGTTACCACCGAGGAAATTTTGGCTCTGTTTCAGCGGCTAAATGACGAGGGCCGAACGATCATCATGGTGACTCACGAAGACGAGGTCGCCGAACACGCGAAGCGAGTGATTCGGCTACGTGACGGCGAGATTCAGGTTGACGAGGCCGTGACCGATCGAAAGGTGCTCGTGGTTGATTGAGCTGACGCGAACGGGCTGACCGCGTCGTCGCTCGTTCGGCATGAAGAGATCCAATGCGTATTTTCCGCACGTTAAAACTTGGGGCCAAGAGCCTGTTGCTGCACCCGATGCGATCCGCATTGACGGTGCTGGGAATCTTTATCGGGGTCGCAAGCGTGATTTGGCTGCTGGCCATCGGCGAAGGCATCAGCTATCAGGCTCAGAAGCAAATCGAGGACCTCGGTGCTGAGAACATCATTGTTCGCAGCATCCAGCCACCCGATGAAGGCGCCGGTAATTTTCGCAGCATCCCGACCTTTGGGATTACTCGGCAAGAGTATCTGATGATCGAGCGAACGGTGCCGACGTTGAAGCGAGTGATCCCCATTCGTGAACTCACGCAGAAGTTTGTCTACGTTGGCAACCCTCGGGTTCAGCCGATCGATGGAAGATTGGTCGGCTGCACGCCGGCGTATGCCCAGGTGACTCGACTGGAGGTCGCTCGTGGACATTTTTTGACCGATCGAGAGCAGCAGGCGAAAGCCAGCGTGTGCGTGATATCCGCTCGGCTGGCCGATCAGTTTTTTCCGTCTGAGGATCCGATCGAGAAAGAAATTTATCTGCCGGAGATCGAGGATTACTACAAAATTGTAGGCGTGTTGAAGCATCGCAACGCGACGGCCGCGATCGGCGGCTCGCTCGCGTCGCAAGACTTCTCACGCGATATCTACATTCCGTTGGCCACGATGCAGCAGCGGATCGGAGACATCGAACAGCGACGAAGTGGCGGATCGTTCTCGATGAAGAAATTCGAGCTGTCACAAATTACCGCTCAGGTTGCCGACGTCGCAGACGTCCCCCGCACAGCCAAGCTGGTCGAAGCGTCCCTCAAGAGTCGATCGTCTAAAAAGAACCGGCAAGACATCGCGGTCGTTGTGCCCTATGAATTGTTGGAGCAAGCCAAGGCGACGCGAGTCATGTTTATGATGTTCATGGGATTGATCGCGGCGATTTCTTTGATCGTGGGCGGGATCGGAATCATGAACATCATGCTGGCCACCGTAACCGAACGAACACGCGAGATCGGGATCCGCCGTGCGCTGGGTGGGCGTCGCAGCGACATCGTGCAACAGTTCTTGGTCGAGACGATTTTCTTATCCGTGATCGGTGGCCTGACGGGAATTATTGGCGGACTGCTGTGCCCGTGGGTGATTCGGGTTTCACGAGGTTTGCTGAACCAGTTCCTGCCTGAGTATTACGACCGGCTGCCCGAGGTCGCGCAAATGATGCAGCCGCAGATTGTGCCGCTGTCGATTCCGCTGGCCTTTTTCATCAGTGTGATGGTTGGCGTTGTGTTTGGCATCTACCCCGCGATTCGAGCGTCGCAGATGGAACCCATCGAAGCGTTGCGCCACGAGTGATTGGGTGGACGGATACCTTTTGGATGGTATTTGTTTTTTGGTGTTGGTTGGCTCTTGGTGTTGGTTGGC
>CAZLFF010000015.1:0-9620 GCA_964558755.1 uncultured Pirellulaceae bacterium | reverse complement strand
TTGGTGTTGGTTGGCTCTTGGTGTTGGTTGGCGTTAGGGCTCCGCGGCATCATGCGGAGCATGATGGGTACGTTAGCCATTCCAATGCGGATTCGACCGTGGTGTCGATGTCGCGCTCGACGGACAACGACAGCACGTCGGGCTCGTTGTCGGTCGGTTCGAGCGTTTGGTATTGGCTGGTCAGTAGGCCTGCCGGCATGAAGTGGCCCGGCCGGTTGGCTTGGCGAGCAGCGATAACGGACTGCGGAGCGTGCAGGTGGACGAAGCGAACATCGAACGGAACCAAACGCAGTTGGTCTCGATAGGATTTTTTTAACGCAGAACAGGCGACAACGAGCGATTTGTCTTGCTCTAGCGTCTGCGTCGCATGATTGGCGATGCTGCTTAGCCACGGGGTGCGGTCGGCGTCGGTGAGCGACTGACCAGACGACATCTTTTGACGATTGGATTCACTGTGAAAATCGTCGCCATCAGCGAAAGGGATGCCCAAGGCCGATGCGATCGCGGTCCCAATGGTCGACTTGCCGCAACCGGATACTCCCATCGCCACGATTAGTTTCGGCGTGCGTTCGCTCATGAAAGTTGTTTACGTAAACTCAACGCTCGTAAAGTCCAGGATCCACTCGTGCCACGCCGGTTACGCGACAGGAACGGAGAATGGGCTGGCGATGATCACATCGAGTTGACCGCCGCCGGGAGCAAAGAAGTTAAGCTCTGGGATCATCAACGGGGGTTGAACAAAGTCATTCGTTAGCTCGTCCGCGGTTCCGGCACCCGCAAAAGGAAACATTAGATTGTTGGTCAAATCATTACCATCGGCATGGGTCAGGCCAAGGTTGTGGCCAATTTCGTGAGCGGTGGTGGTTGCGATGTTTCGTCGACCTTGCTCGGTGTTCAAATCTTCGCCGCTCTCGACGACGGCCCCGTTGCCTCCAATTGCGGCGACAATTCCTAGGACACCAATTTCGCTGCCGGGCACGCGTTGAACAAAGTAAACGTCCAGCACTAAGCGGTCACGATTGCCGACGCCAAGCTCGTCGCCCAAGACCACGATCTCTTCTTCGTCAAACCCCCTCGTAACGCCCTCGGGTTCGTCACCGATGTTGATAAACGTGTTGTTCACATATCGAGGCGGCAAGAACTGAATGTCCACTTGGGCGGCGGCGTAAATGCGATCGATTTGGTCGAAAATCTCTGCTTGTTGCTCGCCGTTCCCAAAGTACTCGGCTTGGTTGCTGCCGTCGTCGTTCGCGGCGATGATTGGCTGAACGGTGACGACCTCTCGGATGACACGCGGAACAATCGATGAGCCTGGGCCGAGGGTCGGTAACCGACTGCCGCTTGTCCCAGGGCCCGCGACTAGATTTGAGGAACCCGAGGTACCGGCCGAAGTCGTCGTATTGGCCCCAGTCAGGGCGACTGCGGCGGTAGGCTCTAGTTGCACATCGTTAAAGTTCAGCTGCTCCACTGATCGAGTCGTGTCACGGTTGGTGGCGGAACCCTCCAGTAGCGAGGTGACGCGGAAACCAGGTCCGGCAGTACTCACACGGTAGACCTCGCTTGCTTGGTGTAGCGCTACGGCGTCGGAGCCATGGTCGCCGCGGATTGAGTCAATGCCCGATTGGCCGTTGAGCAAATCGTCTCCGGTGCCGCCGACCAGCACGTCGTTGCCATCTCCACCCACGAGGACGTCATCGCCCTGTTGTCCGCGGATGATGTCGTCACCATCGTTTCCATCCACGGTGTCGTCGCCAAAGCCAGCGAAGATTCGGTCAATGCCGCTGCCGCCGGTGATCCGATCGTCACCGGCGTTACCAAACAATTTGTCGTTGCCGTCTCCGCCCTCGATGATGTCGCCATCAGAACCGCCGCGGATAACGTCATTACCGTTGCCGCCAAACAGCTCGTTACGGCTGCGTGTTCCAAGTAGTTCGTCGTCGCCGTCACCACCGAGTAGCAAGTCGTCGCCGATTCCTGCCAACAGGTAGTCATCGCCCGCTCGCCCCGACAGCATGTCATTACCGCTGCTACCAATCAAACGATCGTTACCCGATCCACCAAGCAAGCGATCGTTTCCGATGCCGCCGTTGGCAAGCGTAGGAATCGAAGTCTGATTATCGAAGACGTCGTCTCCGGCGTTGCCGTTGAAGACGATTTTCTGAATCTCCGAACCGGCAAAAGTCTGATCAGAAAAACCAGGTTGAACCACCGTTACCGTGTCGCCTGTCTGCGAAACGACGACCTCGTCTGCATCCGCTGAACCGTTGATAAACAGTTGGCCAAGCTCAGGATTGAAACTGGCGGACGCTAGCAGGCAACGTTCCTCGTGCTGTTGGTAGGCCAACGGTCGGGCGGCACTGCGCGTGCTCTTGCGAGGGCTGGCAGATTCAAGTGCGTTACCACGAATCAATCGGTCAATGACGCGTTCAAGGAATAAAGGGCGGCGTGACATGGGCTAACTCCAACTGCCAAGGACAGCGCGATGTGATAAACAAATGACGGTTAAACAAACATTCTTCGGCTTTCGCAGGGTGGCGACCTGCAATCGCTCGGAGAGCGAGTCACCTGTCGCCGAGCCGCGAGCATCTAACGAGGCACGGATCCGTGCCTTCTAGGATAACGGCGGGGAATGGCTAAACAAGGATGTTTTTTGTCGCGATTTCCCTTGAAACCAAACTTGTCCTTGCCGAGGTCAGGCAAGAATTTGCTCCCGACAAGACGCAAGATCGATGGATTGAGAACGGAGGTCGCCCTCATCATCGTCAAATGAACGGAGTCCCGCAAAGCAATTATCCGTTGGCCGGATCAGGCGAACTGGGTAAAAAGCGGAATTTGCTCGACCAAGCCGGCATAGAGGAAACGGTGTTCGATGAACTCACCGGCGAACACGCTGGGGCGAAGCACCGCTGCCGGATTACTGCCCTCGCGGTAGTCCGGGCGCGGCTCGCGTTTCGATGGCGTCCAGAATCGAGCCCAGGATGCGCTGGCTGTCGACGGAGTCGGTTTCGCTGGCGTTGTAGCGATCGTACTGCTGACGAATCTGGTCCTTGGTCAGTAGCGTGCTGCCGTTCTTGATCGAACGCCCCAATGCGTCGGCCGCCAGCTGCCGATCCTCCGCGGGCAAAGTTTTTTGGCTGGCAAAGTTAGCCAGTTCACGTTGGGCCAGCGGCGTGCCAACATTTGCTAGTACTTTAGTCGCCGCGTCGGCTAGACCGGGTGAGTATAGCAGTGCGGCCAGTTGCTGTTGGTGTCGGCCAAGTTCGTAAAAGCAATACTGTTCGCGCTCACTGGATACTTTCACCAGCCAATCAATTGCTTGACGAGCGTGTTCATAGCGTTGGCCGTCGCTGACCGAAGTCAGTTCCGCGTCTTCGACGTCAGCGGTTTGTCGCAAGTAGTTCGCCAACAGTTCGCCGTCGACTGCGGCAGGAAAGGCTAGTGTTAGTCGGTCGTCGGCAATCAGGTAGGAAACACGCCGGCGTGAGGCTTCGTCGCGAACCATCAGTCCGATCGGCGTTCGGGCAGTGCGGAAATCGGATCGTAGTTGCCGAATCAGCTGATCAAAACGGGGGCGAACCAACGAGTCAGAGACAAGCAGCAGACTAATGTCGGGGTTATGGGTGGCGGCCGCGAAAAAGTCACTGCTGCTTCCGGTCGCTTTCCCAGCCAATCCTGCGGCCGCCAGCGAACCTGCGACCAGTTGAGCGGCCTCGATACGATGATGCCCGACCAGACCGGTCGCGGTTTGCTGCGTATTGGCTAAGAACACGGCTAGCGTGACCGCGTGGCTGCTGCCGGGATATGCGAAGGTAGGATTCACCGCGTCGATCACCCCCAGAGCCGCGTGTTGCAGATGCCGATCGCCCAGCATGATCGCTTCCACGACTGCACAAACGCGGTTGTTTTCGGTGCGAAAGACCGCTGGAGAAGCGGATTTCGCCAGCATTTCACAGCACGCAATCGCTGCTGGAATCGTTTTCCGTTCAACGGCTTGTTCCAGCAAGCGGTTGAGTTCGTGAGCGGTTAGCGTGCCGGCCTGAGGTAGCAATCGGTTTGCGAAAGTTCTAATGTCGACGGCCCGAGCCGATCCGGCCAATCTTTTGGCGACCTCCAGTTGAGTCAATAGATACAAGTCGCGATGGATTGGCTGGGGGGCGATTTGAAACAAGTCAGTCGCTAGGCGAGCTGCCTCGAATCGAGATGCGGTCGCAATCGTGCCGTTGTTGGGTTGCAGCTTCTTGGCGGCATCGTCCCACGACCATGTTACGGTCGTACCAACCAGATTACCCGGCACCCGCTGCTTGCCCGACAGAAGCTCGTTCGCTTGCTGCCGAAGCGGTTTGGTGATCTCATGCTGGTCCGGCACCCGAGCTCCCATTCGCGACAGGCCGTTGATTGCGGCCCGTCGAGCGCTTGTCGCGACGGCAGGATTTACGGCAATCGTTCGCAAGGCGGTTAGAACCGCTTGGCCCCGATAATGCGACAACGCGCGGATCGCCTCCAGTTGCACCGAAGCGTTGCTCGCTCGCGCGGCGCCACGTAGCAGCGGGATCGCCTGGTCCTCAAGGTTCTGCATCGCGCCCCGCAAGCCCGGGAACTCTTTTTCTCGATCTGCGTCTGCGAATACTTCGATCATGGCCGCGATCGCGGTCGGGCCGATCCGGCGCAACCGGCGAAACGCTCGGGAGCGAATCGCAATGTCGGAATGGTTTAGCAGGCGAATCTGTTTCGCGATCGATTCAGGGCTCTGCTCCATCCGCTTGCCGACCGATAGCAGTTCCTTGGCAAACGCGCGACCGGCGGGCGCCAGTTCGGGCGTGGCGTGCAGCGACAGAAAAAAATCTCCGCCCATCGTTTGAACTAGCTGCGATCGTTCCTCGTCGGTCGTGACCGCCGCATCCAATTTCGCGAAATAGAACTTGGCAAAGTCGTATTGTTTCAAGTTCAGCATCACCGATACCGCTTTGGCAAGCGCGGCCGGAGTCGCCGGTTGCTGCTGCTTCACCGCGCGGATCAGCAACCGAGTGGCCTCAGGAGCGTTCGGTGAAACAACCGGTTCGTCGGGAACCGCGACACGCTTGCGATCGGTTTGCGGATCGGCGGTCTCTGGTTCTAGTTCGGTGGTCGCTCCACCGCCAAATGGGTTGTCGCCTTCTCCCAAAAACGGGTTGGCTTCAGCCGTTGCGAACGGATTCTCTTGCGCAGCGAGCGACGCGTCCGTCGTGCAAAACAGCAACACGGTGACCAGCGGCAAGATCAGCAACGTTTGGAGGCGGGCGATGATTGAGTTCTCGGTTGCGGAAGACAGGGTGTTCGTCAAATCGACCCGCCTGAGCCGGGCGCTTAGCGTTGGATGAGTTTTAACGATTGTGCGGGCAGCGGCATTGGTAGCGGCTTAACGGCTTCCGATCACCGCATCCGATCAGCCAATTTGCTGCTGCCACTGTTTGACCTGAGCAGCCACTCGGTCGGGTGCCGTGGAGCCTTCGCTTTGGAAAGCCGCGACGGCGTTGCGAACGCCCAGTACAGCATAGACAGAGTCGTCCAAGCTGGAATCGAGTGCTTGAAAATCTTCCAAAGAAAGTTCGGCCAAGGTCGATTGTTTCTCCGTGGCGGTGCGTACGAGCTGGCCGATCAGGTGATGGGCCTTTCGCTGCGGCGTGCCGCGTTTGATCAAGTACTCCATCAGCGTCGTCGCGTCCAAGAAGCCTTTTTCGAGGCGCGACTCGATCGAATCGCGTTTCAGTTTGGCTCCCGCAACCAGCGGAGCAGCCAGTTCTAGGCAGATTTCAATCGTATCAACCGCATCGAATAGTGGCGGCTTGTCCTCTTGAAGGTCACGGTTGTAGGCCAGCGGCAGGCCCTTGGTCAGCACCAGCAGTGTTTGCAAGTCACCAATCACGCGAGCCGATTTGCCTCGGGTTAATTCCAGCACGTCCGGATTGATCTTTTGTGGCATGATGCTACTGCCGGTACAGAACTCGTGCGGCAGATCGATAAAATCAAACTCGACCGTCGCCCACAGGATCCATTCCTCGGCCCAGCCGCTTAAATGGATTGCAATCGTGCTCAGGCAGAACGCGGTTTCCAAAACGAAGTCGCGGTCGCTGGAGGAATCGATGCTGTTTGCCACGATTCCGTCAAAGCCCAAGCGTTTGGCTGAATTCTGCCGATCAATTGGCAATGTTGTGCCCGCGAGCGCCGCCGTGCCGAGGCTGCACTTGTTCAGACGGCGGCGGCAGTCGGCCAGCCGTTCGCGATCGCGCTGGAATTTTTCGACAAATGCCAGCCAGCAGTGCGGCGCGAGAATCGGCTGGGCCCGTTGCAGGTGCGTGTAGGCGGGGATGATCGTGTCAGCGTCTTGATCACAGCGACCCAAAAAAGCGCGTTGCAGTTCTATCAATAGGCTATCGATGCGATCGATGGCGTCGCGCGTCCACAGCCGCAGGTCCGTGCTGACTTGGTCGTTGCGGCTGCGACCGGTGTGAAGTTTTCGGCCGACGTCGCCCAGTTTGTCGATCAGGGCTTGCTCGATATTCATGTGAATATCTTCCAGCTCGGTACGAACGGGGAAGGTCCCTTCGTCCAGTTGCTGCTTGATTTCGGTCAACGCGGCCACGATTTGGTCTCGTTCGTCGGCCGTTAGAATTTCTTGATCGGCCAACATGCTCGCATGAGCAATACTGCCCGCGATGTCTTGCGGGTAAAGGCGCTGGTCGAAGCTAATGCTTTCCGAAAATCGCTCGACTCGCTTGTCGACGGCGGCATCAAACGCGCCGCTACGGCTGGGACTGGACAAACGACGACCTCGGGTTAGTTGCGGTTGAGATTGAGTGGTTGATAAAACGGGGCGTTTCCGATTCGAACCGCCAGCGAGGCGGACCGGCAAAGCCTGAGTGTTCTAGTTCGCCCATTTTAGCGAGAAAACCCACCGCCGAAAGGTTCACGTTGGCTCGTGATGAAAGACTTCCATTAACGTGGCCGCAACGAAACGGTAGACTACGGGGGCTCGCGGCACCTTGGATCACGCGAGGCCAACTCCCACGACCGGCGACCGGAAACGCGAAATGCCTAGGATAACGAACAGCAATCCACTCCGCCTGTTGACTGGCATCCTTCTTGTGATGACAGGCGGCATCGTCGCCCCCCCGGTTCTTAAAGCCCGGGTTGCGGCTCAAGAAACCGCCCGCGATACCGAAGAGCGCGGTTTGACGGACGATTGGGAAACGTTCCGTCCGGCGGGCATGGAAGCTGGTTTTCAAATGCCGAAGGCTCCGAAACTGCGCAAGCGAACGTTCACGCCCGTTGCCAGCGAACCCCCGATCGTGGTGCGGCTACATTCCTGCGTGCTGGGGGATGGCGACATGATGTTTGTCGCCGGCTGGCACGATCTACATCAGGTTCCCAAAAACGCTCGGATGCAAAAAGATGTGCTCGACGGAGCCGTCAGAACCAGCGTGGCGAATGTGATGGGGTCCCGGTCCGACGAGAAGCCGGTCAAGCTTGAGCGTTATCCGGGCCGCCAGGTTAGCTACCGCTTCACCGCCGCCAAGCAGATCTACCGCGTGATCGAACGGGTGTATCTCGTGGGGGCTCGGCAGTATCAGTTTCGGGTTTTGGCCAAGGTGAATAAATACAACCCAGAAGCCGCCGAACGGTTCTTCGAGTCGGTCGAGCTGCTGGACCCAGACAACGACCTGCCGCCTCGCCCGAGAAATCGGAAACCGAAATAGGCGGCCAGGAATCGGAGCAGCTTGCCCGGCGACGATACCATCCGAAAATTTCGACCCTGACCTCGCGCGCCCGCTTGAACAGGCGGGCCTCTCGTTGGTACTCTGGGGAAATTTTATTTTTCCGGCTCAAACCACGGTTTTTCGCCGGTTTCCACCACCGCTTTTTTCCGAGAGTGCCGAGTGCCACGTCGCGACGATATTAAGAAAATTCTCCTCCTAGGTTCCGGCCCGATCGTGATTGGCCAAGCCTGCGAATTTGACTATTCGGGGACCCAAGCATGCAAAGCGCTTCGGGAGGAAGGTTACGAGGTCGTGCTGGTTAACAGTAACCCGGCCACGATCATGACCGACCCCGGGACGGCCGAGCGAACGTATATCGAACCGCTGGACTGGCGGGTCGTCGAAAAAATTATCGCCAAAGAGAAACCAGATGCGGTGCTGCCAACTTTGGGCGGCCAAACCGCGTTGAACCTAGCGATGGACCTGTCCAAGCACGGTGTTCTAGAAAAACACGGCGTCGAGATGATCGCGGCCGACGCGGACGTGATCGACAAGGCCGAGAACCGAGACCGGTTCCAACAAGCGATGAATAACATTGGATTGGACATCTGCACCGGTGAGACGGTTCAAACGGTCGAACACGCTCGCGAAATTTTAGAAAAAGTAGGCTTGCCCTGCTTGATTCGCCCCAGCTTCACCATGGGCGGTAGCGGTTCGGCGATCGCGTACAACCGTGACGAGTTCGATACACTCGTGCGGCGAGGGCTCGATCAGTCACCGACGACCGAAGTCCTGATCGAAGAATCCATCATCGGCTGGAAAGAATATGAGATGGAGGTCGTGCGCGATGCGGACGACAATACGATCATCATCTGCGCGATCGAGAACTTTGACCCGATGGGTGTTCACACGGGCGACAGTATCACGGTCGCTCCTGCACAGACGCTAACGGACAAAGAATACCAACGCATGAGAGACGCCAGTTTGGCGGTCATTCGTGAGATTGGCGTGGAAACGGGTGGCTCGAACATTCAGTTCGCCATTCATCCGAAAACCGGTCGCATGATCGTGATCGAAATGAACCCGCGCGTGAGCCGGTCGAGTGCTTTGGCGTCCAAGGCCACCGGTTTTCCGATCGCCAAGATCGCGGCCAAGCTGGCCGTCGGCTATCGCTTGCACGAATTGCCCAACGACATCACGAAAAAAACGCTGGCCTGCTTCGAGCCAACGATCGATTACGTCGTCACGAAGATCCCGCGTTTCACGTTCGAGAAATTCCCCGACGCCGACAGCACACTGATGACTCAGATGAAGTCCGTCGGCGAAACGATGGCCATCGGGCGCACGTTTAAGGAGTCCTTTCAGAAAGCACTTCGCGGGCTTGAGGTGGGCAGTTTTGGCTTCGGTTGCGACAGCAAGGATCTGTGGGGCACGGACGAGCAACCGGACAAAGACGCGATCAAAGCAAAGTTGTCAGTGCCCAACGCCGACCGTCCTTGGTACCTGCGGTACGCTTTCAAGAGCGGCATGACGCTGGAAGATATTCAGGAACTTACCAATATCGATCCGTGGTTCCTTGATCATTTGCAGAGCCTTGTCCAGATGGAGGATTTTCTCCGCAGCAAGACGCTTGGCGAAATCACGACCGACCAGATGCGGACCGCCAAGCAGTACGGTTTTAGCGACCGCCAGATGGCTCACATTTGGGACACGACCGAAATCGATGTTCGCAACGTTCGCAAATCTCTGGGCGTGATCTCGACTTACAAATCGGTTGATACCTGTGCGGCCGAGTTTGAAGCCTACACGCCGTACTATTACTCGACCTACGAAACCGAGTGCGAGGCGCCCGAAAATTCGGATCAAAAGCGAATCATGATCCTCGGC
>CAZLFF010000014.1:38340-52227 GCA_964558755.1 uncultured Pirellulaceae bacterium | reverse complement strand
CTCGTTCGGGCCGGTGTGATCCGGACGAACATGAATGGTGACCGTAGCCGTATCCGTGTTACCGTCCGAGTCAGTGATCTGATAGACAAAGCTATCGGTGCCTACAAATCCTGGGTTCGGCGTGTACTGGTACTGGCCGTTACCAAAGATCTGAATCGTGCCGTTGGCCGGTGGAGACGCTGGCGTCGTGTTGACCGTGATCGGCTGACCGGTTGGGTCTGCGTCATTGGAGACCAGTGAGCTGGTGACTGGCTGATCCTTTAACGTGGCCGTCGTGTCATCGTTTGCCACCGGTGGAACGTTTTGGGCGTCAACCGTTGTGTCGCGGACTTCGATCGACAACTGAGCCGTCGAAGACTGACCGAACTCATCCTCGATCTCGTAGGTGAACTGGGACGTGCCGACGAAGCCTGCCGCTGGCGTGAACGTGTATGTTCCATCCAAGTTGACCAACAGCGTGCCTTGGGCATTGGTGATCGGTGTGCCGACCGCTTGCCCGTTGACCATCGTGATGGTGAGATCATCATCAACGTTCGGTTCAATGTCGTTGTTTAACAGGCTACCGGTCGTCGCCACGCCAACTTGTGTGTAGTTGAAGTTGCCGACTGCTGTGGGTGGGCTGTTGAATACGGTCAGAACCACTGTCGCCTGAGCTGTTCCGCCATTGCCGTCGCTGACCTCGTACACGAAGCTGTCGTTGCCGACGAAGTCCGGGTTTGGCGTGTAGACATACATGCCGTCGGCGTCGATCGTGACCGTGCCGTTGGTTGGACCTGACACGGGGGTCGAACTGTAAATCAAGTTGTTGTTGTTCAAGTCGACATCATTGAGTGACAGGTCACCGGTGATTGGATCGTTGTATTGACCAACGCCCTGATCATCCGTGGCTGCCGGAGCATTGTTCGCCGCGCCATTGTCGTCAGGTACGATGTTGATCTGGACGGTTGCGGTGTCGCACAGTCCAGTCGAATCGCAAACCTCGTACTCGAACGAGTCAGTTCCTGTAAAGTTCGGGTCGTTTGGAACGTAGGTGAACGTGCCATTCGGATTAATCGTAACCGTTCCATTAGTCGGCTGAGTCACCGGTGTGGTGTTGACCGTCAGTGGATTACCCTCGGGATCACCATCGTTGCCTAGTACTTCACCACTGACCGGCGTGCCAGCCAATGCCGTTACGGAATCATCGTTGGCGATCGGGAACGAGCCGCTTGGGTCGCTTGGGTCAGAATCGCGAACCTCGAGCGCCAGTTGGCTTTCTCGGCACGCTCCGTATTCGTCGCAGACCTCGATCGTGATTGTGTCCTCGCCCACGAAGTCGGTCGGTGGCGTGTACGAGTAGGTGCCATCAGGCTGGATCAACAACTGGCCACCTTGGTCGGTCGTCAATGTGGTCGGGCCTGTCAGCGGGTTGCCGCTTCCATCACTAACGACCAAGTCGTCACCGGGCTCACTGCTGTCGTTGGTCAGCACATTGCCGCTTACTGGTGTGTTGATCAACGTGTTGTTTATATCATCTTGCAACTGTGGCGGTGGATTAAGGACATTCAAGTGCAGTGTTGCCGTGTCAGTTCCACCTTGGTTGTCGGTGATCGTGTACTCGATCGATTCGGAGCCAACAAAACCTGGGCCGGGGACGTAGGTGTACGTACCATCGGTGTTGATCGTAACCGTTCCACCGCTGGCCGTCGTGATCGACGTTCCCGGAGCATTACCGGCGACTTCAGTCACCTCGATTGTTGCGCCCGTGTTTGGATCGGTGTCATTGTCAACGACGTTGCCAGTCGCTGGCGTGCCGACTTGTGTGACAACGATGTCATCATTGGCGTCCGGGTTGTTGTTGACGTTTGGATCGCCATCTGGTTGGACGTCGAATGTGACGGTCGCGGTATCGATCGCTCCCGAAGGATCGATCACCGTGTAATCAAAGCTGTCTCGACCCTGGAACCCAGTCGGAGCGATGTAGGTTATCGAACCATCTGGATCGATTTCCACTGTTCCGCCCTGGGCGGTTGCGATCAGGATCGTGTCGCCCGAAGGAATCGCCGCGTTGGTGCTCGGGTCGACCACCTTGATTGCATCACCATCAGGATCGCCATCGTTGCCGAACAATTCACTCTGAATGGTTCCGTTGGTGAATAGTTCAAAGTTATCATCGCCGGCGAATGGTTTCGAGTTATTCGGATTGGACGTTGTGTCCATCACGTCGATCGTCAGTTCGTTCGGCACGCAATTTCCGCCCGCGTCGCAAACGTACAACGTCACGCTGTCCTCGCCCGAGAAGTTAGACGGAGGTACGTAGGTGTATTGACCGTTCGGCTGAACCGTGATCTGCCCACCTTGAGTCGTCGTGTAGACCGTTGGCCCAGTCAGCGCGACGCCGGCAGCGTTGGCCATCGTCAGCGGGTCGTTCGGGTCCAAATTGTCATTGGTCAACAAATTGCCATCGACCGGTGTATTAACGGTAGTCACGTTGATGTCGTCTTCAACCGTTGGTGGTAAGTCAAAGACAGACAGGTGAAGGGTGGCGACTGCCGTGCCGCCTTGGCCGTCTGTGATTTCGTAAGTCACCGATTCGGTGCCGACGAAGCCTGGCCCTGGCAGGTAGGTGTAGTTGCCATTGGCGTCGATCGTGACCGTTCCGCCGCTGGCCGTCGTGACCGGTCCTAGCGTCGTGCTACCGTTGATCGAAGTCACCATCAGCGTGCCACCGTCGACGTCCACATCGTTCGCCAAAACATTGCCCATGGCCTGCGTATTGACCTGGGTGATCGACGTATCGTCGTAGGCCTCGGGCGAATTATTCACCAGCGGATTCTGATCGGTAATCACGTTGATCGAAACCGAGGCTTCGGCAATGTTGCCTTGCGGATCGGTGATCTGGTAACTAAAGCTATCCGGTCCTGTGTGGCCCGCCGGAGGCGTGTACGTGTACTCACCTGTCAGCGGATCGATCACAACCGTTCCGCCCTCGTCGGTCGTGATGGTAACCGTCGTGGTTACGGCCGGCTGATTCGTCGTTGGATCAATCAGCGTAATCACATCGCCTTCTGGATCACCATCATTGCTGAATAGGTTGCCGTCAACCGGAGTGTCACGCAAGGCCGTGGTCGTATCGTCCGAAGCGATTGGCGGAGCGTTATCGTGTGGTCCCAGTGGCGAGACCACGGTGTCCGTCGAATGAATCGTTGTGGTGATGTTCGACTTCGACGTGTCGATCTGAATCTCCGCACCCGTTGGCGAAGTGACCGCCGTGAGAGCAACGCTAAAGTCCTCCGGTGTTTCCACGCTGCTGTCTGCGATAGCGGCGACGGATAGGACCAAGTCCTCCATCATCGCACCGTCGGCCGGAGCCGTGTAGGTTAGAACACCAGTTGCTGAATCGAAGCTCAAATCGGTTCGGCCCGCAATCGCCGTCTCAACCGCTGTGACAAAGTTAGCGTAATCGTTTGAGTCCGTGTCGATGTCGGTCGGCGTTAGCTGCACCGTGATTTGCTCAGCAGCTTGCATCATGCCATCGAGCGACACTCGGTAGCTCGCGACCCCACCTTCGGCCACGCTGTCGCTGCCTTCGATCGCCCACGTGGCGATTTCGACTACTCCGCCAGCACCAACCGTGTCGTTGATAGTCGTCGTTGCGGTGCCATTTCCAATCGTGACCGGCGCGCCTGTGGAGCTGCTTGGACTCGTCAGGACCATCGAGAAATCCTCAGGACCTTCGATTAGGTTATCGTCGATCAGCGGCAAGTCGATCACGAGGTCGCTCATCTGGTCGCCCTCGTTGGTCGCCGTGAACGTAAGCTCACCAGTCGTGTCGTCGAAGGTTACCGTACCTTCGTTGGCGGCGTTCGCATTGTAGGCCGTCACAGCGTCTTCAATGGCTTGAATGTAATCGCCATAGTCGGCACTTGACGTGTCGCCGTCGGTCAGTGAAAGGTTAACCGCAGCGTCTTCACCCGCACCGAAGACGCCAGAGAGCGAAACGGTGTATTGAGGTGTGGTGCCTTCGTCGGCATCCGCTGGGCCGGTAATCGACCACGAAGCGGGACCATCGATCGGTCCGTTTGGACCTTGGGTGTCGTCAACGGTTGTTTCGACTTCGTCCGTGCCGATCGTTGGAGACAGACCGGTGGAGCTGGAGGCCCCAGACAGTCCGACGGTGTACGCTTCGACTCCTTCGATCAACGCATCGTTGACGATCGGCAGCTCGAATGTGAACGTTGGCATTGATGCCATGTCGCTTGGTGCTACATACGTCAACGTGTTGGTTGCCGAATCGTAAGTGATATCGGCGTAACCATTGATGACCGATGCGATCGCGGAATCCAGGCTGCCGTAGTCGGAAGCGTTCGTGCCGGCGATTGTTGCGTCCTGCAAGTTGAGGACAACGGAAATGGTTTCACCGGCCTGGTAGTTGCCCGTCAGGTCGATGTTGTACGTCGCGTTGCCGCCTTCATCGACCAACGTGTTGCCACTGATTGACCATTCGGCAGGTCCGTCTAGATCAGGTCCGGCGGCTGTCTGAGTATCTTGGATCTCAGTGACCGCAGAAGCCATCGTGATAACCGGCATCAATCCAGTGTCGCTGCTCGGGCTGCTTAGCGTGAACCCAACGTCCTCCGGGCCTTCGATCATCGCATCGTTGCTTGTTGGAAGGTTCAGGGTGAGCGGCGACATGCTGTCACCATCGACGCTGGCCATATACATCAGCGTACGTGTCGGGCGATCGAAGCTGAGCGTTCCTTGGTTCGCGTTCAGCGGATCGTTGTAGTCGGCAACCGCAGCGTCCATCGCGTCGAGCCAGTCGCTGTAGTCGTTGCTGGCATCGGTGTCCAGTGCGTCCAGCGAGACAACCACGGTGGCCGTTTCAAGGGCCTGTAGGCTGCCGCCGGACAGAGAGATCGTGAACGGAGCATTGGCTCCCTCGTTAACCATCGTCATCGTGCCGATCGCCCATTGAAGTGGACCGTCATTGTCGATGATGCGAGTCGTCACGCTGCCGTTGTTCGGATCGACGATCACGTCAGGTCCGCCGGCAACTGTTACCGCGGTCAGGTCGATCGAGAAGTCTTCTGGACCTTCGTTGTTCAGGTCGTCCGCAGTAACAAGTGATACCGTCAGTGAAGGTAGTTCCTGACCTTCGGCCGTTGCCGTAAAGGTAAGGACGCCTGAGGTCGGATCGAAGGCCAAGTTGCCCGGACCGGCGTACGAACCAACTTCCGTCGCGATCGCAGCCATGAAGTCCTGATAGTCATCGCTATTGGTGTCGATGTTTGTCAGGTCAATCTGGACCGCAACCGATTCGCCGTTGCCAATCTCACCGTCGAGTGCAAAGGTGTAGTCGGTCGACATGCCTTCGACAACCGCCGTCATGCCGCTGACGGTCCATGTGGCAGTTTCGTTGTCAGCGATTGTCGTCGTGACCGAAGTGTTCGCTCCAACAGCAACGTTGCTTCCGGTTGTTGATCCGCCTGCCGTTGGCAGCGCGATGCTGACCGTAAAGTCTTCATCGCCTTCGACCAAATCGTCGTCGACCGTTTCCAGATCGATGACCAGGTCACCCATCTCGTCGCCGTCATTGGTCGCGGTGAAGGTAAGCGTACCGCTGGTGTCATCAAACGCCAGAGTCCCTTCGTTAGCCGCATCAGCGTTGTACGCATCAACGGCATCCTGAACGGCATCGACAAACGTGCCATAGTCACCGGCGGTTGTGTCGACATCGGCCAAGCCAATCTCGATGATGGCGTTTTCGTTGGCACCAAACTGACCGCTGAGTGACAACGTGTAGGCCGCGTCGTCGCCTTCGTCAGCATCGGTCGGTCCAGAGATCGACCACTCAGCAGGTCCGTCGGCGGTTCCGCCAACATCTTGCGTGTCGTTGATCGTCGTGGTGACACTTGGCGTGGCAATCGTTGTCGGAGCGCCAGTCGGGCTGGCGTTGCCCGTCAAGCCAACGCTGAACATCTGCGGACCTTCGATCAAATCATCATCGATCATTTCGAGATTGAAGACCAGATCGTCCATCTCGTCGCCGTCAGCCAGCGCGGTGAACGTCAGCGTGCCGGTCGCGTCGTCGAAGGTTAATGTTCCGTCGCCAGAGTAGTTGTCCACAGCATCCTCAACAGCCGCCAAGAAATCACCGTAGTCGGCGCTGGTGGTGTCGATGTCCGTGAGTCCGATCTCAACGGTGACTACTTCGTCCTTGCCGAACTCACCCGTCAAGCTAACGGTGTACTCGGCGTCGGCTCCTTCGTCGTAGTCGGCTGCCGAAGCAGAAACCGCCCACGCCGCTGGTGTCGTCGTGTCAACGATCGTGTTATCAACGCCCGTGTTGGCTCCTAGGATGACGTTAGCTTCGGTCGTGCTGTTCGTATTTTCGATTGCCAGGCTGAAGTCTTCGTCGCCCTCGACCAAAGTATCGGTGTTGAGGCTCAGGTTGATCGCCAGTGGACTCATCGTGTCGCCATCGGCGTCAGCGGTGAACGTCAACGTCGTGCCGTCGAAGCTGAGCGATCCTTCATTGGCAGCGTTGCCGTTGTAGGCAGTGACTGCTGCGTTGACTGCGGTAACAAAGTCCGCGTAGTCATCGCTGTTGGTGTCGGTTTCGCTGAACGCGAGATCGACAGTCGCCGTTTCGTCTGCACCAAACTCGCCCGAAAGCGTCAGCTGGTAACCGACCGTGCTGCCTTCGTTCTGAGTCGTGGCACCGACAGCCGTCAAGTTCCACTCGCTGGCTGCTTCCGGATCACCAGTCGCATCGGTATCGTTGATCGTCGTAGTAATGCTCGCATCCGAAGCCAGAACGACTGAGCCTGAAGAGCTTCCCGGTGTGGTCAAGTTCAGGCTGAAGTCTTCCGGACCTTCGTTCAAGCTATCCTGAGTCATCAGCAGATCGATCACCAGGTCGCCCATTTCATCGCCGTTGTTGGTGGCGGTAAAGGTCAGCGTCGTGCCGTCCCATGCGAGCGTTCCGTCTTTGGCCGCGTCGGCGTTGTAAGCGGCAACGGCGGCGGTGACGGCAGCGTCTACGTCGGCGTAGTCACTGCCGTTGGTATCAATGTCGGTCAAGCCAAGGTTAACCGTCGCCGTTTCGTCAGCACCGAAATCGCCGGAAAGCGAGACGGTGTACTGAGCTGTTGATCCTTCATCGGCGTCCGTCGGACCAGCGATTGACCACTCGGCCGGACCATCGATCGGTCCATTTGGACCTTGGGTGTCGTCGATCGACGTCGTGACCGAAGCGGTTCCGATCGTTGGCGTGATCGTGACATTGCTGCCGGCCGTAGAAAGGCCAACCGAGTAATCTTCGGTTCCTTCGATCAAGACATCGTTAGTGATCGGCAGGAAGAACGTCAGCGGAGCCATTGCCGCACCGTCAGCAGGCGACGTGAACGTCAACGTGTTTGTCCCAGAATCGTAACTTACATTCGCGTTGCCACCAGCAGCCAATGACAGTGCATCGTCGAGTGCCGAGTAGTCAGTGCTATCGGTGTCGACGTCGGTCAAACCGACAACCACTGAGACCTCAACGTCTTGCCCGTAAGTTCCCGACAGGGCAACGGTGTAGCTGGCGTTGGCACCTTCGTCGACAGAGCTATCGCCCGTGATCGACCACTCGGCCGGACCATCGGCATCGCCGTTGTCATCAACATCATTGATAACCGTGGTGACTCGGTTGGCATTTGCATCAACCATGACGCCCGCCATGTTGCTGATGGTCGGATTGTCCAACAGGATGTCAAAGTCTTCCGGACCTTCGATGATCGCATCATCAGCCATCAGCAAACTGATGGTCAGACCGGCCATCGAATCACCGTCGTTAGTGGCGGTGAAGGTGATGGTTCCAGCGGTCGAATCGTACGAGACGGTTCCTTGATTCGATCCCGCATTGTATGCGTCGACCGCTGCCTGAACGGCCGCATCGAAGTCCGCGTAGTCGTCGCTGTTGGTTTCGTCGTCGATCAACGAGATGTCGACCGTGACCGCAATGCCTGCTCCGAAAGAACCGTCCAGCGCGACGCTGTAGTCGCGAGTTGAGTTCTCGTCGGTGTCGTTCGGTGTTGCTGTTGTGATTGACCACTCGGCAGGCGTGCCGACGGATTCATCGTTGATCGTCGTCGTTACGCTCGCAGCGTTCGCATCGATGCCGATCGTTTCGCCCGTTGTGCTTGTCGGAGTCGACAGGCTAACGGTGTAATCCTCCGGACCTTCGATGAGGTTGTCTGCTGTCGCACCCAGAACGATATCCAGATCGCCCATCGCACCCATACCATCGCTGGTAAAGGTCAGCGTCGTGCCATCCCAAGCAAGCGCACCGGGTCCGCTGTAGTTGCCAATCGCCGTGGTGACGGCCGCACTGAACGCCGCGTAGTCACTGGCTCCGGCATCGGTGTTGCTGATGCCAAGGTTGACTGTCGCAGTTTCGCCGCTTTGCAGCAACGCGTTGTCCAGCGTGACGGTGTAAGTCGTGCTGTTGCCCTCGTCGACGTCGCTGGCGGATTGGGTAATCGACCAGTCTGCTGCAGCGTCATCCAGTTCGACGGTGACCGTTGCCACAGCCGGATCAGACGTTTTGCCTGCCGAATCCGTCGCGGTGAAGGTCAACGTGCGAGCGCCAACGGTTGGCGTCGGATCGACGTTCTCGTAAGTGACTCCACGAATCATTGCCGCCAGTGCCGCATCATCCAGCGGCGTCGTGCCGTCAGTTGGCACAACGGTGATCTCACCTTCAGAGGCATCATAGCCAATCGTAACCGCCACGCCACCAACGGTGGTTGCGGTGTTGGTCAGGTCGGTGGTACCGTTGAGTGCAATGGCGACTCCGTTGACCGTTACGATCTCGTCGGCTCCGTCGGAGATGGAACCAACGGCGATTTTCAGCTCTACGATATCGTCTTCGTTGGAATCGCTGACGCCCGCGTCAGTGTCGGCAACATTGATCGCACCACCGCCTTCGGTGAAGGTCGAAGCGAAGTCGACATCGTCGTCGGCTGTTGTTGCTGCCGAGTTCAGATCGATCGCTGGTGGAAGATCGCTACGCCAGTCGTAGTCAACATTCAGCGGCACCGCGTTTCCGCGATCCGCGTCAACATCCCCGTTGGAATCCGGCAGAGTGAACTCACCGTTTGCATCGACGTTATCATCGTTGACATCGAACCCGGAGACCGTATCGACCGCATCGAGCAGACCGTCGCCATCGGCGTCCTGGTAGACGTCGTCGGCAGTGCCAAGAACTCCATCGAGACCGGCACCTGGATCGATTCGACCGTCGTTATCGGCGTCGCTGGCACCGAATCCAGCTTCAGCGACGTCCAACAGTCCATCGTTATCGGAATCCAGATCAAGGTAATCTGGAATCGCATCCGAAGTCGTCGTACCGGAGTCGGTGTTGACCGGAGAGATTCCAAAGCCTTGCAAGCTGACGTTGTCGACCGCGATGTCGAAACCGTTCGAGTCGCCTGAGAAGGAACTCTCGCTGAAGCGGATCGTTGTCGAACTGCTGGTGGCAACGAAGGTCAACGTGTGCGTGGAGGTCGCAACGTCGAATCCTTCCTCTTTCTCGATGGAAACGTCGGCCAGGGTTGTGCTGCCATCGAGCACATCAACATCCAATTCGATGTAGCCATAGGAACCAAGCTCTACGCCTCGAACGTCGAAGCTAAGGGTATAAGCCTGACCGGCTACCGTCGAAATCGTTTGTTCGGCAACGCCGTCGCCCCCAATACCTTCCGCGTTGAAGACCATTTCTCCACCGGATGCGACAACAGAGCCTGAAGTCGTCCAGTCTGCGAGGTCGACGTCGAATGTTCCGTTGAAAATCTGGTCAGCTCCGGTGACGTTGTAGTTGTCATCGAGTCCGTCCTTGTTGACGTCCGTGATGCTCGATCCAATACCGCTTGGTGCGATGTAGTCGGTGGTCGACTGACCTTCGAGGTTGTCGGTGATACCATCGTTGTCGCTGTCGATGTCCAGGTGATCGAACACTCCGTCGGCGTCAGAATCACGGGCGACGCGAACGTTGACAGCAGAGAAATTGTCTCCGTCTGCCATCATAGTCAGGGCAGAGACCGATCTTGCAGTGGTGATCGACCAGGTTGGTTCTCCGGCAAAGTTGACTGGGATGGGATTGACCAGAATCGTATCGGCATCGACAACCGTGATCGCAAGTTCGTTCAGCGGATCGTGAATCTCGAAGCCACCGGTTGCCCGGAATAGCCATTGATCGCCTGCGGCGCCACCTCCGTCCCCATTGAATCCAGCCGACACCGATTGATGTCCTGAAATGAGAACTTTGGTCGCGATGTTGAAGTCCAGTCGGTACTCATCACCTGTTGTTGCATCAGGAACATCGGCACTATCGCCATCGCCAAGACGGATGTCTCCCAGCGCATTTCCGAGTTCCACATCAGCGCCGCCAATGTCCGTTACCAACGTTCCATCAACCAAGACGTGCCCAACCTGCTGACCGCTAAAGTTCAGATCGGTAAAGTCAATCGGTGCGTGCTCGTCGATATCCAGAATGCCATCGTTGTCGTCGTCGATGTCGACTGCGTCACGGACACCATCGGCGTCAGTATCCAGCTTCACGCTGATCACCGATGTGGCGACGTTGCTGTTCACATCGCCATCGTTGACGACGACCTCGAAGACTCGATCGACTGTCGACGGAGTCATTGCGTCGTTGCCGAACGTGATGGCTTCGATCGCGTCGGCGTAGTTGGCCAGAGTGGCGCTGCCGGTCAGCGTGATGACAAGCTCGCCGCTGCCGTTGATCGCTTGCGAGTAGACGATGGAACCGCTGGTGGCCATTCCACTGGTGACCGCACCATCGTTGAACAATTCGATTGCACCCACACTGATGATGTCGCCCGCTTGTGGGTTGGTGAACGTGATCGTGGCGGATTCGATATGCGTGTCGTCCGCGTCCAGGATGCCGCTGTCAGTATCGGCGATCGAAACCGCGGCGGTTCCTTCGACCCAGTCGGCTGCCCAATTGCGGTCGGTGTCTGCCGTGGTTGCCGCACTGTTTAGATCCAATACCGGCGGCGTGTTGGGAACACTGCGGAAGTCGACGTCCGTGTTGTCGGAATCCGTGTTCTGCAACCCGCCAGCGGCGACGAGTGGATCGTCAACACTACCGTCAGGATCCGCGTAGGTCGGAGGGGTGTTGATAGTGCCTGCTTCGGCACTGTCGAGAGCACCGTCGCCGTCACTGTCAGTGTCCAGATAGTCCGGCGTACCGTCGGAATCGCTGGCGTCATCGTTTGGCGTATTCGTACCGGCCTTGAAGCGGTTGTTGAATTCGCCCGAGGCAAAACCAAACGCACCGGTGGACGTGTCGTAGATGTCCAGAATACCGTCATCGTCGCTGTCGGCTGCATCACCGCTTCCGGAGTACGCGACGTAGTCAGTCGATGCTCGCGCTTCGGTGGCGTCCGGAATGGTGTCGTTGTCGCTGTCCAGGTCCAGATAGTCAGGCGTTCCATCGGGTGCCGCGTTGCCCATGGCGTCGACTTCACTGTCGACCGGTGTCGTTCCGGTGGTTGCCGTGAAGACATCCATCAGACCGTCAGCCGAACCGCCAACTTCGTCGCCAGTGCCGCTGCCGATTTCAGCAGCCGACTCGGCCAGCGAAACCGTACCGTCGTTGTTCGTGTCGGCATCGATCGCGGCCTGTGGTGCACCGCTTTCGACCAGATCGCTGATGCCGTCGTTGTCGCTATCGAGGTCAAGGTGGTCGTAAACGCCATCGCCATCGGTATCGAGTTCAATAAACTCAACACCCGGTGCAGCAGCTTCGATGATAAACTCGATTCCGTCGCCGATATTGCTTGCTCCAACCAGTGAAGTCGTCATCGTGAATGAAGATACGCCACCGTCGATTCTCAACGACCCGGCCGAGGTACCTGATGCATCGTCTTGGCTGGATTCGGAATTGCCTGACTGGCCAGTGACACCGGCTCCACCATCACGAACCGTCGTGGCAGTCGCGGCGAAGTCATCGGTGCCCGCTAGACGGGTCCATGAACCGGAGTTCAACGTCAGCTCCGCAGAGTTCTGCTGGCCACCGGAATCTCCGCCAAGTCGATCCACATGCAGGACCGGATTGTAGACCGTAACTGCATCTCCCGAAGCATCCTCGAATGAGAACGTAATTTCGGCACCGTAGTCATAACGACGCGAGAGGCTTGGCTCGTTCGCGAGGTTTTCAGACCAGAAACCGGCTCCGCCGCTATTGAACGTATCATTGCTGAACGATGGACCCGCACTTGTGGTCGTCGCACGAACAATCACGCCGTTACCGAGGTTCATCGTTGCGGTCGTTGAATCAACGATTGTCCAAACTTGTGACAACGCTGTTGGTGGCGCTGTCGATTCTTCGGTATCCAGAATGCCGTCATTGTCGTCGTCGATGTCCAGAACATCTAAGATGTTGTCGCCATCGGTATCGGTTCCCGGTGTGACCGTGATCGTTGCCGTGTCACCAAGAGCCGAGAACAATGTGGCCTGTGCTCCGGCAAAGGTCGAAGCGGCGGCTGTGGTGTCTACACCTGTATCTCCACCGTTCAGCGTGTCGCCAGACAGATCCCAGGCCTTGTAGCTGACGGTCGCATCGCCCGTGGTGGTTGTTCCATCGGGAACGAATCGCAACAGATCATCGTTCTCCAGCAACACAGCACTGGTATCGCTGACCGTGCCGACGTTCGACCAGGTCGCTCCGCTGTCGGTCGAGTATTCCCACGTGCCGCTGCCCAACAGTGTCGTGGCCGTGATGGCCATGCCACTGGTGTTGTTGGTTGGCGACTGCGTCGAAGTCGAAAGAATCGCGGCCACGGTATTGCCAGCGGAATTAAAGTTGTCCGCCGAAATGCTGGTCAACGTTTCGTCTTCGGTCGGCGGAGTCTGTGAAGCATCCGCGTTAGAGACAATCGTCAGGTTGAAGCTTTGTACGTTCGACGGGTCGGAAGACAGATATGCGTCAAGTGTCAGCACGCCGTTGAAGTTGTCCGACACGCCGGTGAAGTTCACCAGGTTGCTCTGATTGACTTCGTCCAGGCCGAACGACCACGTGTTGTCATCAATCTGTGTGCCCGCGTTGAAGGTGATTCCTTCCGGCACGTTTGTGATCAGCATGTTCGGATCGCCATACCAGTCGGCGCCCAATCCTCCCACGTCATACCGAGCCGCGCCGTTGACGCCTGTATTTGTCGAGACCACGCGAATGACACCGGTGCCATCGGCGTTCGGTTCCACGGTGATCGTCATCGAACCCCAGTCCTTGTCCGCATGGTTGTCGGCATCCGGTTGGTTGGCATGCACGCCAGGAGCGTTGTCTGCGGGGTTGGAGTTCAGCAGTTGTTCGCCGGATGTCAGGCTGAGATCGGACCAACTGACGAAGGTAGGTGTACCTTGACGCTGTCCGGTCGTTGTGCCCGCCGATGTTCCGCCGGTGATTTGCCCTGTCACCGGATCGCGAGTCAGGTTGACGCGGATCACGACAAAGCCGCCATTCTCATCAGCGTTGTCTTGTCCGGCAAATCGAACGATGCCGAAGTTGGCACCTTCGGGAATATCGAAGGTGAAGTTGCGGCCTCCGCCACCGGTGTTCAGATCACCGCCACCCACTGTCGAACCGATGTAGGCCGCCGTCGAACCAATGTCGCTGCCGTCGAGCGAATCCTGAGCCAGGACATAACGCTCAACGTTGTACAGGCTGATACGTTCCTCGAACGCGGTTGCCTCATCGATGACCAGATTGCCACCGTTTAGATACAGACGTGCGTCGTAGATCGCGTTGCCGTCGGCTGTGGTGTCGCCGGTGGCGAACAGCGCGTCCGTCAGCAACGGAACTCCGGTGCTGTCGGCACTCTCAGCAACGACGTAGTCTTT
>CAZLFF010000014.1:29579-38330 GCA_964558755.1 uncultured Pirellulaceae bacterium | reverse complement strand
TTTGACCACATACGTGGAGACACCCGGACTACCCAAATTCGTGCTGTCTCGACCGGTAAATGTGATCGTACCGTTGGCCAGGTAAGATCCGTCATCTTGCTTCTGCAGCACCAGACGGCCGCTTCCGCGAGATTCGTCGGTTGAGTTTGACGGAGGTCCATCGCCCAGAACAAGGGTAACGATCAGCGCTTCCGGATCTTCGGTCAGCGGTACCTCGACATGGGTGGCGTCGCCTTCGTTCCTGATCGCGCTGAAGATCGAGTCAGCCGTTGTAAAGTTCAGGCTACTGTCGGATGAAGAGAGGTACTCCAGCAGGAACGCCCCCTGTTCTGCACCGCCACCAAACGGCTGAGCCGTGGTGGACCCGGCCAGGTTGACAGTCAACTCACGCGTAACGGAGTTGTAGTCCACAAGCACGTTGCGTCTGAGGCCGTTTGTGTCACCCTGAAAGATCGTTGCCGAATTCGCATCGGAACCCAGACTCTGACCCGCGAAGGCAATCTTGCCATCCTGGTTCGTTTCGTCGGATTCCTGGCGAGAGAAGTCAGCTACCCAGCCCCCGTAAGTGCCTGTTAACAAGTCGACGTTCAGGACTGCCTGGAAGTGGTCCTGATCGAAGCCGGAGGTGTCCATGATATTTTGGTCGCCATCGCTACCGCCGATGGTGATTCGCACCTGTGACGGATCGATTCCGGCAGGAATGACAAACGTTTCGGTCATGTCCAGTCGGCCGAAGTGGACGTCGGTGCCAATGATGTTGGCGAACTGTCCGCCGGTCTCGAAGATCGGACCGAGGGTGATTCCCAACAGATCCGGATTGTTTGCACCGTCGGTGTCTCCGTCGGTGACCAGGTTGCCGTCTTCGTCGATCAGGATGTCCTTGACCTGGAAGAACGGTGCCTTGCTGCGGAAGGCTAGGTCGACTTCTGGCGGATCAATATTGCTGAAGTCACTGGCCAGCTCGCCATCGTCCGACAGGTTGTACTCGCTGGCGTCGGCGACGGTTGCTCCCGCCGCTGTCGTGACGTTTTCGTCGTTGACGTCAAATCCATCAGCGGTGTTGCCGCCCTCGAAGACATCGGCCAGACCGTCGCCGTCAGCATCGCCTGCGACGTAGGCAGTCGCCTGACCGTCACCGCGTTCTTCCACATCGGGTGTGCCGTCGTTGTCCGAGTCGGTGTCGATGTAGTCAGGATTGTCCGTGCCGTCAGTATTGACTGCAGCCAGACCAATACCGTCGGCGTTAAAGCCCGGCGTGCCGGCGGCGACTTCGTAGGCATCATCCAGACCGTCCATGTTGGCATCGATGCCTGAGGGTGCGATGTAGGCATCGGTGGCCTGAGCTTCGACGTTGTCCGTGATCCCGTCGTTGTCGGCGTCGATGTCCAGGTGGTCGAAGAATCCATCACCGTCAGTGTCTCGTGTTGATCCCGACGTACCGGTTTGCTCAATTTGCAGATCGCTGAAACCCACCCCATGCCTATCAACGACGTTGTCGACATCTCGCCAAAGGATTGTGACTTTCGTGATGCGTTCGCCGCTTGGGATGTTTGTGGAATCAAACTGCACATTGAGTTCTTCATCTGCACTCGATCCGGAAGCACCGTTTGCGGAAACCACGTTGCCGACAATTCCGTATGTTGGTGAACCCGTCTGCGGCGTCAGGATCGGTGTTGTGATGATCGTGCCGCTATCGGTGATGGCGGATATCTCGAGTTCGTCACCCGCAGAACCTCCACCGCCCGTGATGTCCTGGATCGCGAACTCGACTACATCGACCGGGTTTGCCGCAAAGTCAAACTCGATCGTTGATGTGCCACCAATGCCGCCGCTGGCAAAGAGTCCCCAGACGTTCGTACCAAATATGGAGGTATTGGACACACCTGACGGACTCGAATGGGAAACAGTGGCATCTAAACCGGACCCACTTACGTTCGTGTAGGTCGTCGATGGGTTTGGAGGATTGGTGGAGTTCAGTGGAACCGTTCCATTTGCGGAGGTACCTGTCGCGGCTATGTATCCTTCATCAACATCCAGAATCCCATCGTTGTCATCATCGATGTCAACATCGTTCGCGATTCCATCACCGTCGATGTCAGTTGACAATCGAATCGTGCTGACCGCCGGATCGGACACATTGCCTGCGGCATCAGCTGCCGTGAAGGTCAACGTGCGGATGCCGCCGGTGACCGTGCCGGACGTGTTGTCGTAAGTGATCGACTGCAGGACCGTATCCAGATTCAGTTCATCCACAATGCTGCCAGCGGGCGAGCTCGTGATGGTGAATGTCGATGTGCCTGCGTTGTAGGTAATATCCAGACTGCTGCCGCCTACATTCACACCGGTCGCCGAACCGCTGGTGGCCAGTTGGAATGTCTGTCCGGCGATCTCGATTTCTTCCGCGTTGCCGTCGTCGGCTCCCGCGACCACGATGCTGATGGATTCCACATCGAACTGATCATCGTCCACGTCCGCATTCGGTGCGGTGACGTTGATGGCTCCACCGCCCGGAGTGAACAGCGGGCTGTAATCCAGATTTGCCGTGGCGGGGTCTTTGTCTTCCACTGCCACATCGTCGTTCAAATTGACGACCGGCTTGATGTAGACCGGGCCGGTTGGGTCGGAGATTACGCCATCGACTGCGCCGTCTGCATCGAAGGCCGAACCATCGGTCAACGTGTAAGTCGACACCGTCACGGTTTGACCGTCGATGACTGCCGTGGAGTGCGTGACTTCAGCATCGAAGTTGACGAAGTCGGTTCCGTTGAACTTGCGGAATTCCCACAAGCTGACGTCGTAGTCTTTGTCCCAGTGAATGGTGATGTCGGTACTGTCGCCCGGCGCGAGACCTTCCACGCGGAATTCGGTCAGACCCAAATAATATTCATTGCCTGCGTCCTGCTGGCTGGTGTCTGCTTCTGCCACATGATCGGCCAGTCGCAGTTCACCTTTGGATGTCGTCACGGTGACGTAACCGCCAGTCTGTGGATTCAACATAGCGGCCACGTTTTGTTGCAACGCATCCGGCGTTCCATCGTCGTTGGCGTCACCGCTGTTCGGTGCGGCGTCTTCTTCGCTGTCGTCCACGCCGTCGTCATCCAGATCAGCCGCGCCGATCGTGACCTGATCGCTGGTCGCTGACGAGTTGCCAGCCGGGTCCGTGCTGACGGCCGTGACCGTGTCGCCGCTTTCGATCGCGGGACTGATGTTGGTGGCTTCCCAAACACCGTTCGGGCCAACCGTGACGCTGATCGGATCGCCATTGCCGTCGACCAGTGGTTCGCCGTTTTCGTTGTAAAGCTCAACAATCGAACCCGGTTCACCGGTACCTGAAAGCTGGCTGCCGTTCGGTGTGTTGTTCACGCTCGGCTGGGCCGGTGGCGTGCTATCGACCGGTGGCGTGGAATTCTCGTTGCCCACGTTGACCGATTGCGTGACCGCAGAACTGTTGCCAGCCGGGTCCGTGCTGATGGCGGTGACTTCTTCGCCGTTAGTGATCGCTGGAGTGATTCCGGTCACGCTCCAGTTACCTTCCGGATCGACGGTGACCACGATCGGATCGCCATTGCCATCGACCAGCGGCGCACCGGTGGCGTCAATCAGTTCGATCGTCGCACCGGGTTCGCCGGTTCCGGTCAATTCCGTTCCGTTTGGCGAGTTGTTGATGTTGGCCGGGAACGGTGGCGTGCTGTCGACACCCGGAGCCGCACCGACAGCGACCGATTCGGTCGTGGCCGAACTGTTGCCATTCGGATCGGTGCTGACCACGGTGACTTCTTCGCCGTTCGCGATCGCCGGACTGATGCCGGTGACTTCCCATTCGCCTTCTGGTCCAACCATGACGACGATTGGATCGCCGCCCGCATTGACCAGTGGCTCGCCGTTTTCGTTGAACAGCTCAATCGTCGATCCGGGTTCGCCGGTTCCCGAAAGTTCACTGCCGTTTTCGGTGTTGTTGACGTTCGGTGTAACGGGAGGAACACTGTCGACCGGCGGTGTGGAATTCTCATTGCCGACGCCAACGGCTTGAGTCGCAGCCGAGCTGTTACCAGCCGCGTCGGTGCTGATGGCCGTGACCTCTTCGCCATTGGTGATCGCCGGACTGATTCCGGTGGCTTCCCATTCGCCTTCCGGTCCAACGGTGACCACGATTGGATCGCCATTGCCATCGACCAGCGGCTCGCCGTTTTCGCCAACCAGTTCGATCGTGCTACCGGGTTCGCCCGTGCCGCTCAGTTCGCTGCCGTTTTCGGTGTTGTTGATGTTTGGAGTGAACGGAGGCGTGCTGTCGACATTCGGTGCACTTCCCACAGCGACGGCTTGAGTCGTCGCCGAACTGTTGCCAGCCGGATCGGTGCTGACGACGGTGATTTCATCGCCGTTGTCGATCGCGGGTGTGATGCCGGTGACTTCCCATTCGCCGTTGGTACCAACGGTGACCGTGATCGGATCGCCGTTACCATCGACAAGTTGCTCGCCATTCTCGTTGAACAGCTCGATCGTGCTGCCGGGTTCGCCGGTTCCCGAAAGCTCACTACCGTTTTCGGTGTTGTTGACGTTCGGCGTGACTGGCGGAACGCTGTCGACCGGTGGAGTGGAGTTCTCATTGCCGACGCCGACGGCTTGAGTCGCAGCCGAGCTGTTGCCTGCTGCGTCGGTGCTGATCGCCGTGACTTCTTCGCCGTCGGTGATTGCCGGAGTGATTCCGGTGACTTCCCATTCGCCTTCTGGTCCCACGGTGACGACGATCGGATCGCCGTTTCCGTCAACCAAAGGCTCGCCTTCTTCGTTCAACAGTTCGATGGTCGAACCGGGTTCGCCGGTCCCCGAAAGTTCGCTGCCGTTTGGCGTGTTGTTGATGTTCGGCGTGAACGGTGGGACGCTATCGACGTCCGGAGCCGTTCCAACGCCCACGGCTTCGGTGGTTGCTGAACTGTTTCCAGCCGGATCGGTGCTGACGGCTGTGACTTCGTCGCCGTTACCGATTGCAGGTGTGATTCCGGTGACTTCCCAGTTGCCTTCGGGTCCAACGGTGACCGTGATCGGATCGCCGTTACCATCGACAAGTGGCTCGCCATTCTCGTTGAACAGCTCGATCGTCGAGCCGGGTTCGCCGGTTCCCGAAAGCTGGCTGCCGTCGTCCGTGTTGTTGATATTCGGCGTAATCGGCGGAACGCTGTCCACCGGAGGTGCACTGCTCGAATCGCCGACCGATACCGTGTGCGTTGCGGGCGTGCTGTTGCCTGCCGCGTCGGTGCTGACGGCCGTGACATCCTGTCCGTCTGTGATGGCCGGGCTAATGTCGGTCGCAGTCCAGTTACCGGTTGGATCGACGGTCACGACAATTGGCAGGTTGTTGCCATCGACCAGTGGCTGGCCGTTCTCATCGAGAAGCTCGATGGTGCTGCCGGGTTCGCCGGTTCCGGATAGCTGGCTGCCGTCGTCGGTGTTGTTGATGTTGGCTGCGAACGGAGGCGTCGTGTCCACGTCCGAATCGACTTGAACCGCCTCCGTGACGGCCGAGCTGTTACCCGCGTCATCGGTGCTGACCGCCGTGACTTCATCGCCCGTGCCGAGGTCCGGTTCGATTCCGTTGATAAACCAGTTGCCGTTGTTATCGACGGTCGCCGTGATCGGGTTGCCCGAATCGTCGACCAGTGGTTCACCATTTTCATCGAAGAATTCGATCGTCGCGCCCGGCTCGCCAGTTCCCGAAAGTTCGTTGCCAGTCGGCGAACTGTTAAAGGTCGCGGCGGCTGGAGGCACGCTGTCGACCGGCGGTGTGCTGTTCTCGTCGCCGACTTCGACCGTGTGTGTTGCGGCCGAACTGTTGCCAGCGTCGTCGGTGCTGATCGCGGTAACTTCGTCGCCGTCGATGATGGCCGGAGTAATCCCCTGGACCATCCAGTTGCCGTTGGCATCGACAGTGGTCGTGATCGGAGTGCCGGTACCATCCACCAGCGGCACACCGTTTTCATCAAGCAACTGGATCGTGGCTCCCGGTTCCCCGGTTCCGCTCAGTTGGCTGCCGTTTGGCGTGTTGTTGATGTTGGCCGGGAACGGTGGCGTGCTATCGACAGTCGGTGCAGTGCCGACTTGGACGGCTTCGGTCGATGCCGAGCTGTTGCCTGCGTCGTCGGTGCTGACCGCCGTGACTTCGTCGCCATTCATGATCGCCGGTTCAATGCCCGCGATCATCCAGTTGCCGTTGGAATCGACGACAGCCGTCAGTGGCTCACCAAACTCGTCCACCAGTGGCTCGCCATTTTCATCGAAGAACTCGACGGTGGCTCCCGGTTCGCCAGTACCCGACAGTTCGGTTCCGTTTGGCGTGTTGTTGATGCCTGCCGGGATCGGTGGGGTGCTGTCGACCGGAGGCGTGCTGTTCTCGTCGCCGACTTCGACCGTATGAGTTGCCGAGGAACTGTTGCCCGCGTCGTCGGTGCTGACGGCCGTGACTTCATCGCCGTCCATGATGGCTGGCGAGATTCCCGAGACTGACCAGTTGCCCGAAGGATCGACGATGGCTGTGATCGCGTTGCCGACCGCATCGACCAGCGGCGCACCTTCCTCGTCGAACAGTTCGATCGTCGCACCCGGTTCGCCGGTGCCGTTCAGCTCGCTACCGTCATCGGTGTTGTTGATGTTGGCCGGGAACGGTGGCGTGCTGTCGACCACCGGTGCGACGCCCACCTGAACAGCTTCGGTCGCGGCTGAACTGTTGCCAGCATCGTCGGTGCTAACCGCGGTGACTTCATCGCCGTTTTCGATCGCGGGAGAAATATCATCGACGGACCAGTTGCCGGATGGGTCGACGGTCAACACAATCGGTTGGCCGGAACCATCGGTCAGTGGCTGGCCGTTTTCGTCAAACAGTTCGATCGTTGAACCGGGTTCACCGGTTCCCGACAGTTCGCTGCCGTTGGCCGTGTTGTTAATGCCCGGAGTCATCGGCGGAACGCTGTCGACTGGTGGCGTGCTGTTGGCATCGCCGACTTCGACAGCCACGGTGGCGGCCGAACTGTTACCGGCGTCGTCAGTGCTGATCGCGGTGATCTCTTCGCCGTTGGTAATCGCCGGAGTGATGCCCGTGACGCTCCAGTTACCGGATGGATCGACGGTCGCCGTGATTGGATCGCCGTTTCCGTCAACCAGCGGCGCGCCGTTTTCGCCAACCAGTTCGATGGTGCTGCCGGGTTCGCCTGTTCCAGTCAACTCACTGCCGTTTGGCGTGTTGTTGATGTTTGGTGCGAACGGTGGCGTGCTGTCAACGACCGGTGCCATGCCAACGCCAACCGCTTCGGTCGTTGCCGAACTGTTGCCGGCGTCATCGGTGCTGATGGCGGTGACTTCATCGCCGTTCTCGATCGCTGGGCTGATGTCGGTGGCTTCCCAGACGCCTTCCGGTCCGACCGTGACGACGATTGGTGCACCGGTACTGTCAACCAGCGGTTCACCGTTCTCGTTGAACAATTCGATGGTCGAACCGGGTTCGCCGGTTCCGCTCAATTCACTGCCGTTTGGCGTGTTGTTGATGTTCGGCGTGACTGGTGGAATGCTATCGACTGGCGGGCTGCTGTTTTCGTTGCCGACTCCGACAGCCTGAGTCGTTGCGGAACTGTTGCCCGCGTCGTCGGTACTGATCGCGGTGACTTCATCGCCGTTTTCGATCGCCGGAGCGATACCGGCGGCCGTCCAGTTGCCGGACGGATCGACGGTGACCACAATCGGATCGCCGTTTCCATCGACCAGCGGTGCGCCGTTTTCGGCGAACAGTTCGACTGTGCTGCCGGGCTCGCCGGTTCCAGTTAGCTCACTGCCGTCATCGGTGTTGTTGATGTTCGGCGTGACCGGAGGAACGCTGTCGACTGGTGGCGTGCTGTCTTGGTTGCCGACTCCGACTGCTTCGGTCGTCGCCGAAGTGTTGCCCGCGTCGTCGGTACTGATCGCGGTGACTTCATCGCCGTTCTCGATCGCTGGGCTGATGTTCGTCGCTTCCCAGATGCCTTCTGGTCCAACGGTGACGACAATCGGCGCACCGGTGGCGTTGACCAGCGGTTCGCCGTTCTCGTTGAACAGTTCGATGGTCGAACCCGGTTCGCCGGTTCCCGTTAGTTTGCTGCCGTCATCAGTGTTGTTGATGTTCGGCGTGATTGGTGGAACGCTGTCAACCGGCGGCGTGCTGTTTTCATTTCCAACGCCGACGGTTTCAGTGGTTGCGGAACTGTTGCCGGCGTCGTCGGTGCTAATGGCGGTGATTTCGTCGCCGTTTTCAATTGCCGGCGCGATGCCAGTAGCCGTCCAGTTTCCGGATGGATCGACCGTCAGCACGATTGGATCGCCGTTACCATCGACCAGCGGCGCGCCGTTTTCGACGAACAGTTCGATCGTACTGCCGGGCTCGCCGGTTCCTGTCAACTCGCTACCGTCGTCCGTGTTGTTGATGTTTGGCGTGATCGGCGGAATGCTGTCGACATTCGGTACGACACCAACAGCGATGGTTTCGGTTGTCGATGAACTGTTGCCATTGGCATCGGTGCTGACGGCGGTGACTACATCACCATTGCTAACCGCCGGACTGATATTTTCGGCAATCCAGTTACCCGTTGAATCGACCGTGACCTCAATCGGATCGCCGCTTGCGTCAACTAGCGGCTCGCCATTTTCGGCGAACAGTTCGATGGTGGTTCCCGGTTCACCGGTGCCCGTCAGTTCGCTGCCGTCATCGGTGTTGTTGATGTTCGGCGTGAT
>CAZLFF010000014.1:24917-29479 GCA_964558755.1 uncultured Pirellulaceae bacterium | reverse complement strand
TCGCTGCCGTCATCGGTGTTGTTGATGTTCGGCGTGATCGGTGGAATGCTATCGACCGCCGGAGCGACACCAACGCCAATCGTCTCGGTGGCCGATGAGCTGTTGCCATTGGCGTCGGTGCTGACAGCAGTGACTTCATCGCCGTTTTCGATCGCCGGGCTGATGTCGGTAGCAATCCAGTTGCCCGTTGAATCGACGGTGACCTCGATCGGTTCGCCGTTGACGCCATCAACCAACGGTTCTCCTGTTTCCGGATTGAACAGCGTGATCGTCGTTCCCGGCTCGCCGGTACCCGTCAGTACGCTGCCGTCGGCCGTGTTATTGATGTTTGGCGTGATCGGCGGAATGCTGTCGACCGGTGGGGTGGTGTTTTCGTCGCCGACTGAAATGGTTTCTGACGTTGACGAACTGTTACCGGCGTCGTCGGTGCTGATCGCGGTGACGACATCACCGTCAACCAGATCGGGCGCGATACCGGTGGCGGTCCAGTTGCCCGCTGGATCGACGATGACGCTGATCGGATCGCCGCCAGCATCGACAAGAGGCGCGCCGTTTTCGGCGAACAATTCGATGGTGGTCCCCGGTTCTCCGGTTCCCGTCAACTCGCTGCCGTCGTCCGTGTTGTTGATGTTCGGTGCAACCGGTGGGATGCTGTCCACCGGTGGTGTGCTGTTGGCATCACCCACAGAAATGGTTTTGGTTGCCGATGAGCTATTGCCAGCGGTATCGGTGCTGACGGCCATGACTTCATCGCCGTCTTCGATATCCGGATTGATCCCGGAGACCGACCAGCCGCCGGTAGCATCGACAAGGACGCTGATCGGCTGACCGCTTTCGTCAAGCAGCGGTGCACCGGTTTGTGCATCAAACAGTGTGATGGTGGTTTCCGGTTCGCCGGTACCCGTCAGTTCGTTGCCGCTGGCCGTGTTGTTGATGTTCGGTGCGAACGGCGGAATGCTGTCCACCGGTGGCGTGGTGTTTTCATCACCAACCTGAATGGTTTCGGTGGTCGAAGCGCTATTGCCGGCATCGTCGGTGCTGGTAGCGGTGACGGTATCGCCGTTGACGAGATCCGGATTGATGTCCGTGACGCTCCAGATACCAGCCGCATTGGCGGTTGTGGTAATGGCAACACCGTTGCTATCCAGCAGCGGGTTATTGTTTTCGTCAAACAGCGCAATGGTAGCGTACGGTTCGGCGGTACCCGTCAGGGCATCGCCATCATCGGTGTTGTTGATGTTTGGCGCGGGAGTGCTGGTGTCGATCCGAACGACTTCGGTAGCGGCCGAACTGTTGCCGGAACTATCGGTGCTGACGGCCGTGATCACGGCTCCGTCGAACAAATCCACATCGATGTCGATGACGGACCAGTTGCCTTGGCCGTCAACGATGGCCGTGATGGGGTCGCCGTTGGAATCAACCAGCGGAGCACCCTGTTCGTCGAACAACTCGATGGTCGTTCCAACTTCGCCCGTTCCCGTTAGTTCGTTGCCGCTGGGTGTGTTGTTGATAATCGGAACAGTCGGCGGCACGCTGTCGACCGGTGGCGTGCTGGTGGCATCACCGACGGAAATGGTTTCGGTCGCGGAAGAACTGTTGCCAGCGTCGTCGGTGCTGGTGGCTGTGATCTGCTGCTGATCAACGACATCCGGATTGATATCCTCAGCGATCCAGTTGCCAGCCGAATCCACGATGACCGAAATTGGGTCACCGTTGCTGTCGACCAATGGCGCGCCGGTCGCCGTATCGATCAGCGTGATGGTTGTTCCGGGTTCACCGGTACCGTTCAACTCGCTGCCGTCGTCCGTGTTGTTGATGTTTGGTGCAAACGGCGCGATGCTGTCAACGTCCGGAGCCGTTCCGACCTGAACGACTTCCGTCGCGGCCGAACTGTTCCCCGCATCATCGGTGCTGATGGCCGTGATCTCTTCGCCATCGACGATATCCGGATCGATATCGCTGACCGACCAATTGCCTTCGGAATCGACGACGGCGGTGATGGGAGTCCCGAAGGAGTCAACCAGTGGAGCGCCCAATTCGTTGAACAACTGGATGGTTGTGCCAGCTTCACCGGTTCCAGTCAGTTCATTGCCGTCTGGTGTGTTGTTGATTCCCGGAGGAACCGGAGCCACACTGTCGACCGGTGGCGTGCTGTTGGCATCGCCGACGGAAATGACCTCGGTGGTCGAAGCGGTGTTGCCGACCCCGTCGGTGCTGGTGGCGGTAATGGTCTGCCCATCAACCACATCGGGATTGATGTCGTCGACGCTCCAGTTACCCTGCGAATCGACCGTCGCTGTAATCGCGTTACCGTTGCTGTCTTCCAGCGCATCGCCGTTATCGTCAAACAGCGCAATCGTTGCGCCCGGTTCGGCGGTACCAGTCAATTCGTCGCCAATGGACGTATTGTTGATATTCGGCGCGGGCGTGCTGCTGTCGACCCGAACCGTTTCGGTAGCGGCCGAGCTATTGTCGTTATCGTCGGTGCTGACTGCCGTGATCACGGCTCCATCGACGATGTCCGGATTGATATCGGTGATACTCCAGTTACCCTGCAAATCAACTTCGGCCATGACCGGATCGCCGTTGGAATCAACCAGCGGAGTTCCCAGTTCATCGAACAGCGTAATCGTCGTTCCTGCTTCGCCCGTTCCTGTCAGTTCGTTGCCGTCGGCCGTGTTGTTAATGCCCGGAGTGGCCGGCGGAATGCTATCGACAGGTGGCGTGCTGGTGCTATCGCCGACCTCGATCGTCTTGTTTGTCGAAGCAGTGTTCCCGACCACGTCCGTGCTGACGGCGGTCACTTCCTGCCCGTTCACAATCTCTGGTTCGATGTCAAAGACGCCCCAGTTCCCTTGCGAATCGACAATCGTGGTGACCGGATCACCGTTGGAATCGAGCAATGGGTTACCGGAGGCCGTGTCGAACAGGGTGATCGTCGCGCCCGGTTCGGCGGTACCCGTCAACTCGGTGCCCTCAGACGTATTGTTGATGTTTGGCGCGGGAGTGCTGTCGTCGATCCGAATGGTTTCGGTGGTGGCCGAACTGTTCCCGTTATCGTCGGTGCTGACTGCCGTGACGATGGCTCCGTCAACGAGATCTGGATTGATATCATCGACAGACCAGTTGCCCTCGGAATCAACAGTGGCGGTGACCGGAACGTTGTTGGAATCAACCAGCGGAGTACCCACTTCGTCGAACAGCGTGATGGTCGTTCCGACTTCACCCGTCCCCGACAGTTCGTCGCCATCGCCTGTAGTGTTGATGCCGGGAGCGTCCGGTGGAATGCTGTCGACTGCCGGGCTACTGTCAGAATCTCCAACCTCGATCGTTTTTGTTGTCGAGGCCATGTTTCCAGCCTCGTCCGTGCTGGTCGCTTTGACTTCATCGCCGTTGACCAGATCTGGATGAATGTCGCTGACACTCCAGTTACCTTGCGCGTCGACCGTGGTGGTAATCGGGTCGCCGTTACTGTCCAGCAGCGGATCGTCGTTGTCGTCAAACAGAGTGATCGTCGCGCCCGGTTCGGCGGTACCAGTCAGTTGGTTGCCATCGTCGGTGTTGTTGATGTTCGGCGCGATGGTGCTGGTGTCGATCCGAATGGTTTCGGTGGTGGCCGAACTGTTACCGTTGTCATCGGTGCTGACTGCGGTGACGATGGCTCCGTCGACGAGATCCGGATCGATGTCCGTGATGCTCCAGTTACCTGTAGAGTCGACCATGACGGAAATTGGCTCGCCATCGGAATCGACCAGCGGATCACCCACTTCGTCGAACAGCGTGATGGTCGTTCCGGCTTCACCGGTTCCTGTCAGTTCGTCGCCATCAGCCGTGTTGTAAATGGCTGGAGCAACGGGTGGAATGCTGTCGATCGGCGGCGTGCTGTTGGCATCGCCGACACGGATGACTTTTGTTGCCGATGCTGTTGCTCCGGCACCGTCAGTGCTGGTTGCCGTGATTTCCTGTTCGTCAACGAGATCCGGATCGATGTCGCTGACGCTCCAATTGCCAGCCGCATTGACGATCGCTGTAATTGCATCTCCGTTGCTGTCGACCAATGCAGCACCGGTCGACGTGTCGAACAACGTAATCGTCGTACCCGGCTGAGCGGTACCGGTCAGCGCGTCGGGGTCGTCGGTGTTGTTGATGTTCGGTGCGTTGTTGTCGAGTTTTATCTCACGATAGGCTACTTCTGCTGTGCTGGTATCGTCGTCCTGCAGCTGTGTGGCCGGATCGTTGATGCTGCCATCGGGATCGGCATACGTCGCGTCAAACGACGTCAAACCGTGCTCGTCGGCATCCAGAATTTCATCGCCCTCGGCGTCCGTATCAAGATAGTCGGCGATGGCGTCGGCGTTGTTGTTCAGTGCCAGATCGGTGTTGATTGGCGTATCGAACGAACCGCCGAAGGCTGGAGTCGTATCGTCATCGTTGTCGTCAAAGATATCGAGGATACCGTCGCCGTCCTCGTCAACTTCGTCACCGTCGTGTGGCACGTAGTTGGCTGTCGCGCGAGCTTCGATGGTGTCGGCGATGCCATCGTTGTCACTGTCCAGATCGCG
>CAZLFF010000014.1:20800-24817 GCA_964558755.1 uncultured Pirellulaceae bacterium | reverse complement strand
GAAGTTTCCTGAACCGCTGGCGGTAGCAGCCGAAACGACGGCGACCGCGGGTGTATCGAACGTCAGCGTCAATGGATCGAAAGCACCACCGGCATCAAGCTGAGTCGCCGTGATTGAACCGTCTGCGAATCCGGTGTAGTCCATCGAAGTCGTGCTGGACGTGACCAGTGTTTGAGAATCACCGAAGGTCACCGCTTGATCGGTGAAGTTCATTGCCGTGCCATCGGTGAAGTCGATCGCACTGGCCAAACCACGCACTGCATCTGACCAACCATCGTTGTTGGCATCAGCCGCCGCTTGATCTGTCGCGATGTCATCAATCACACCGTCGTTGCCCGTATCAAGCGAACCGTAGCCCGATTCGCGAGCATCACTGATGCCGTCGTTGTCGCTGTCCAGATCGCGGTAGTCGCGGACGCCATCACCGTCGGTGTCAACCAACGTGCCCACCATCGCGATGTTGTCCAGCCAGTTGCCTTCGGCCGTAGACGACGTGGAGACTTGGCGGAACTGAATCGTCGTCGAGGTGCTGGTAGCGACGAATGTGATCGAGCCTTCGGTCAAGGCTTGTTGGGTTGAAGTAAACTCTTGCGATTCAAGTTCTGTTGTTCCATCGAAGGCTTCAGCAGCGAATGTTGCACTGGCACCTCCACTGTCGAGGTTCGCTCCGTAGTCAAACGTCAACGTGTAACTCACTCCGACGATCGTCTCAACCGTTTGCTCGATCGTGCCCGGATCGAATCCGGTCAAGTCGATGATCTGATCGCCTTCGGTTGCCAAGGTCGGAATTGATTCAACGTCGATGTCTCCAGCAGTCACCGTCCAACCGGTTGGCTGATCAGTCGTGTCGTAAACATCCACATCGTCGTCTTCAAAGCTCGCGTTTTCGATTGACACGTGGTGCACCGACTCGATCGAATCGAGCACTCCATCGTTGTCGCTGTCGAGGTCTTGGAAGTCGCGAATCGAATCGCCATCGGTATCGACCGGAGTCAAACCATTGGTCGCCACGTAAGCCGAATTCAAACCTTGGTTGGTCACATAGTCGGCTGCCGTGTCGCTGTCATCCGGCGCGATGTAACCGGCGTCGGTTTGGGCTTCGACGTTATCGCTGATGCCATCGTTGTCGCTGTCGATGTCAAGGTGGTCGGCGGTGCCATCGGCGTCCGTATCGACCGCGGAAACCAAAGTGCGAGACTGAGTGCTCCAGCCGCCGTCGTTCCAGAAGGTGACTTCGTATTCGGTGCCCGCGTCAAGGTTCGCAGTGAATGTGTTGGTTAGTTGCGAAGAACTGAGCGTCGAGTATCCGGTCAGCGTCACCGTGTTTCCGGTGGCGACTTCCCTGATCGTCAAACCGGCGCCCGTGCCGAACTGAGAACCACCCCACGCCGTCACGTCAGAAGCCGTGTGCACAAAGCTGGCAACGCCGGACTTGTCGGCAGTGAACTTGATTCTTTCAGAGAAGCTCGTTGCCAAGTCGGTTGTGTTGAGCGTGAATCCGGCTGCGATGTCGGCGACGAAGCCTTCATCAGTATCCAGAATGCCATCGTTGTCATCGTCGATGTCGTGAGCATCACCAACGCTGTCGCCATCGGTGTCTTGCAGGCTACGATAGTCAACATCCAACATGTCGCTGTCGGTGTTGGTTAGCTGCGTCATCGGAGTATTGATGACTCCGTCTGGATCAGCATAAGTTGCACCGATCGAAGCATGATCGTCGATGCCATCGTCGTTCGCGTCGAGGCCGGAGCGAGTCAAACCGCTTTCGGCGCTGTCGCTGATGCCGTCGCCATCGCTGTCAGTGTCGCGATAGTCCGGAGTCGTATCGCTGCCAAAGTCAGCCGTGCCATCGGTGTTGACTGGTGGCGTAAATGCTCCGCCGTGACCGCTGCCCGAGTCGAAACTGTCGATTACGCCATCGCCGTCAATGTCGGCTTGGCGGACTAGCTTGACCGAAAGATCGTCAATCTGCAGTCCCGAGTTGAGTGTGGCGGTTGAAGTAGGGTTTGTCACGCGAACGGTCGTCATCGCGGTGGCGGCAGTAAACGTGAACCGAACATCACTAACGGTATTGTTTTCGGCGGTACCAGCGTAGCTTTCGATCGTAACGCCGTTACTGTCAATGATCTCGACCAGATAGTCGTGGTCAGCAACGCCGCTGTTCTGCTCAATGAACGTGCCGTTGAATTCGTAAGTTGTCCCAACGCCGGTGGTAATGTCTTGCTCGACACCATCGCCTTCGTTGGTCGCATTGCCGGTGCTCAGCACTAGCCGCCCGCCGGAAACCTGTGGCCCGAGTCCGCCGCCACTGTTGAGTTCCGTCCAGCCCGTCAGGTCGCCCGTTTCAAAGTCACCGTTGACCAACAATTCAACCACGTCTTCGTGCGAAGCCGCACCGGTGGCGCGGGCTTCGATCGCGTCGGCGATGCCGTCGTTGTCACTGTCCAGATCGCGGAAGTCGGCGATCGAGTCGTTGTCCGAATGGACAGGAGTCGTGCCAACACCCGGGCCATTGTCTGATTCAATCGCGTTAGCCAAACCGTTGTACGCCGGGCCGTATTCGATTTCGGCGGTCAGGTACATTTGCTTGGTGCCGTCGGCGTTGACCATCAAACCGTCACCACCGGTGAACAGCGGCAGATCGACGTTATGGACTCCGCCCGAAAGCGTCCACTCGTCGGTGTCCTTCGGCTGGAACCCGTCGGGGAAGATCAACGTGGCACCACCGCCAACGTCCCAACGGTTGCTGGCCGAAATGCCTTGGGTGACGTTGGTCAGGGTGGCCGTGTGAGCGCCAGCGACGCCATCGGGATCAATGAAAATCTGTTTTAACTGCCAACTGCCTCTGGCGAGGGCATCGGCAGGAACCAGACTTTCAAAATTGAACGACCAGTTTGGATTGTTGGCGGGCGAGTCATTGATGCCGCCGTTAGTATCGGTGCCTTGACCGAGATTGCTGTAGGAAACGGTCTGGTCAAAATCGTTGGTGTCAACAAACTGAGCACCATTGATGACGCCGTCGTTATCCGGATCAAGCGTCGCCGCGTCGGCGCCGCTTTCAACCAGATCGCTGATGCCGTCGTTGTCACTGTCGAGGTCAACTCGGTCAAAAACACCGTCGCCATCGGTGTCTCGGTCACCACGAACTTCCAAGCTGACCAGACCTGTGTTGTCGAAACTAGACGTCAGGGTTGTCCAAGAAACAGTCTTGATGCTCTTTCCCGGATTGAGACCTTGCAGCACGACACGTCCGTAGGCTTGCTGATTGTTATCCGTTCCGGGGTTGTCGATTGCAATTGTTGATCCGATGACTACGCGATCGAGCAACAAGAAACCGTTGTTGCCGCCAGCGACCGCAGGATCATCAACGATCACGATGTCCAGATTGCTGGCCATTAAACCGTCGTCATAAACGACCGAGAAGTTACCCAATCGTGATTGAGCGTTGATACTGCGGAACAGCAAATCGACTTCTTCGACGGCATTGTCGAATGTCATCGTGTGCACGGTGCTGACCGGCGCGTCTTCGTCAAACGTGAACTCAGTCCCGTTGCCACCGCCACTAAAGACGACTCGGTTCGGGTCACCATCGAGCGTAAAGACGCCTTCGTTACCCGACGTCGAACCAACTGAGACGGCTTCGCGCTCTTCGGTGTCGAGAATGCCATCGTTGTCGTCGTCGATGTCGTGAGCATCACCAACGCTGTCGCCATCGGTGTCTTGCAAACTGCGATAGTCAACGTCTGCTTCGTCACTGTCGGTGTTGGTCAAGCCATCCATTGGGATGAGAGTGCCATCGGCGTCAGAGTAAGAAACTCCGTACAACGCATCGTCAATGCCATCGTTGTTGGCGTCGGTGCCCGAAGGCGTTAGGCCACTTTCGATTCGGTCGTCGATGTAATCGCCGTCGCTGTCGGTGTCGAGATAGTCCGGCGTGGTGTCGCCATTGAAAACGAACGCACCATCAGTGTTGACTGGCGTGTCGAAGCTGCCGCCGTGCGTGCTGCTGGAATCGAA
>CAZLFF010000014.1:19794-20790 GCA_964558755.1 uncultured Pirellulaceae bacterium | reverse complement strand
ATCCTGATCGGCGTCCACAACCGAATGAGCAACCACCGAAACATTGTCGATGTGCAAATCGGTACTGTTGGTCGCTGTCGAAACCGGATTCGTAATCCGGATCATGGTTTGCTCAGTCACCGCCGTGAAGTCAAACTCAATCGCCTTGGTTGGAGTACCGGGATTGGCCGTGCCGTCGATGCGCTCGACAACGTTGCCTTGGTTGTCGAGGATTTCAACAACAAACTCATGCCCGTGGGTATGTCCCCCGGCGTCCATGCTGTAGGTGTAGCGCGTGCCAACAGCGGTGTCGATCCAGCGTTGGATTCCATCGCCTTGACCCGGTACGTTGTTGGCGTTGATCGCAGCAACCGTTGAGCCTCCGACTATGCCGTAGCCAACCGAAATGCCGCTGTTTTCAATCGGCTCCCAGTCATCAAAGTTGGCTTGGCTGATTCGCAGCGCCGCTGTGTTGCCGGCTCCATTGATCGACGGCAGGATTCGGAAGTGAGCGTTTGAGCCGATGCCCGTCCAGCCCGTGAACTTGATCGTTGCCGAGTAGTGCCCATTTGCTTCGGTTAGCTTCAGGACTTCGGGCACGAAACCACTCGCCGTACCAAGCGCTCGTGGAGTCGTTGTTGTCGAGTTGTAGCGGAGTTGTACCTCGCTGAAATCCGTGCTGGTCTCGTACAAACGAACCGTCCACTCCGAGTCACTATTGGCAGCCGTTTTCAGCCACGTGACCGTAACGATCTGCTCTTCGCCTTCAGACGGAGCATCCGCAGCCGGGCCACCCCAATTGTAGTAGGCGGCTCCTTGGTCATCGAACAGTGCGTAGTCGACTCCGCCTTCGTTGACGTATTGAATCGGGCCCACCCAAGTGTTTCTGCCCGTCCAGTCAGCGAAGACATCGGCAATCGCTTCCTGTTCAAAGTCGCCTGTGCCAACGATGTTGGTTGGATCGACCTCGATCACGTTTCCGTCTGGATCGTAGAAGAAGATTTGCTGCCATCCCGC
>CAZLFF010000014.1:17144-19784 GCA_964558755.1 uncultured Pirellulaceae bacterium | reverse complement strand
CCGTCGGCAGATGGACGAGCTTCGATCGCGTCGGCGATGCCGTCGTTGTCACTGTCCAGATCGCGATAGTCGGCGATCATGTCGCCATCGGTATCTCGCGGCGTCATGCCGACGTCTTGAACGGAAACCGAATCGAGCATGATGTCCAGACCGACCGTGTCTTGCGAGATTTCGCTAAAGCGCAACGTTGTGCTGGTGCTGGTGGCGGTGAAGCGGAACTCGTGATCGGTTCGTACCGACAAACCGTGATTGACTTCGGTTTGCCCCAAAACGGTCGTTCCGTCCAGAGCTTCGGCTCGCAAGCCAACGAATGCAGGCGCACTGGTAACGTCCGTGAGTGTCTCGAAACTAACGACGTAAGTCCTGCCGATTTCGGTTGCCAAAGTCTGTGACAACACACCGTCAGGAGTCGTGGCCGCAGTGAATCGCGCCGCGTCTTCGATGCTGTCGTGAATCACATCGCCACTGGCTGTCCAATCGGAAAGGTCGGTGTCAAAACTGCCGTTGGACACCAAATCAACCGCCGAACGAACGCTGTCGGAAACACCGTCTTGGTTGACGTCGCCGGTCGCCGAAGCCGTTGCATCGGCCACGTCATCAATCACGCCATCGTTGTTGGCGTCGAGCGCACCGTGACCGGCTTCCATCAGATCGCTAATGCCGTCGTTGTCGCTGTCCAGATCAAGGAAGTCAGCGACTCCATCGGCATCGGTGTCGAGAATCACGTCGCCGGTTGAAACTCGGATCGCACCAGAGTTGGCTCCGTTGACTGGGTTTTCGTAAGAAAACGTGATCGACGTGACCGGTGTGGAAGTGATCGTCCACGGACGATTCACCGGATTGCCACCACTGGTTCCGTTGAAGTCCAATGAATCGGTCGCAATCGTTCCGTCAGCCACATTCAAATCGCCCATCGGATCGTAGACCGTAAACGTGGCTCCATCGGCCGACACATTCCAACGTTCCGAGCTGTCGAAGTGGGCAACCGCGTTGGTCTTGGAACCGAGAATGACTTGGGTTGGACTGTCAAAAGTCAACGTGTAGGTCGAACCGTTGCCTGCGCCTTGTTGCGTCATGGTGAAGTTGCCATCGGCGACACCCGTTGGTGCTGGGCCGCCAGCGAAGCCAGCCACTTCGACCAAGACACCATCGGCAAAGAAGTTTGCCGGGTTACTGATATCGGACAGATCGAGCGGCGTTGCGGCTCGGCTTACAAAGCTCTCCGAGTCGAGAATGCCGTCGTTGTCACTGTCGAGGTCAAGATGATTGGCGATTCCGTCGTTGTCGGTATCGGTCGTCAATTCAATTTCACCTCGTGAAAGCCCAAGGTTGAACCCGTTGAACAATGTTCTCGCGTTGCCGTCATCACCGTATAGCACAACTCGAACAGTGTTTTCAGCATCGTTCAAAAGCTCAGCCGACTCGGCGGGAATCGCGAAGCTGGCATCACCATTGACGGGCACATCAACGATCAGTTCGCCGTTGAGAAGAATTGCAATGTCACCAAAGAAACCGGCAGTATCCGAGGCAAAGTGAGTCAGGGCCAACGCGCGGTTCGGGTTGTTTGCTGTCGTGAAGCTGAAATCAACGTACGATTCGTTGGCAATCGCGTCCGCGACGTTGGCGGCCGTCGCACCACTGGCAACAAACTCGTAAAACCCGGCAAAGTCAGTCGTGTTCAGGGTCGCTCCGAGTCCCGAGCCGAACTGAACCGCTGAACCCGAGACAATTTCGAGTGGCACATTATTCGCGGCCAAACCACCCGGGAACCCGATTCCTTCTTCGTCGAAACGAAGATCACCTGTTGCCAACGTAACCGTCGAAAACGGCACAAAACTGGTGGCGGTAAATTCGGATTCCACGGTGTCCAAAATGCCATCGTTGTCATCGTCTGTGTCGTGGACATCGCCGACGCCGTCGCCATCGGTGTCTTGCAGGCTGCGGTAGTCAACATCCGACGTATCGCTGTCGGTGTTGGTTAGCTGGCTGGCCGGACTATTAATCACTCCGTCCGGGTTGGCGTAAGAAGCTCCAATCGAGGCATCGTCGTCGATGCCATCGTTGTTGGCGTCGACGCCGGACAGGGTCAAGCCACTTTCAAAGCCGTCGTTGACACCGTCGCCATCGCTGTCGGTATCCAGATAGTCGGGCGTCGTGTCGCTGCCGAACGCAAGCGAACCATCGGTATTCACAGGCGTCGCTGCCGTCGTGCCGAACGTCGAATCGTCGGTGTCAAACGTAGCGATCACACCATCGCGATCGACGTCATTGGTTCCGTCATAGCCCGGGTTGTCCACGTAACCGGCTGTCCCGCGAGCTTCAATCGTGTCGGCGATTCCATCGTTGTCGCTGTCCAGATCGCGGTAGTTCTGCACGCCATCCTGATCGGAGTCCAACACGAACCCAAAGTTGCTGATGGAATAGTTGTTGCGAGCAACGGCGCTACTACTGTTTGAGTTTGTATTGAGCAGTCTCAGTTCCATCATGTCGATCGTGATAAGCGACTTCGGAATTAGCAGCTCGACCGTTGTCGCCACGTTCGGCGGCAAAATCGCTGGCGTACCGGCTCCAAATCTCGCTCCATTTTCCAAGGCCGTGTTGGTGTTGCCAACGCCCTGACCTACGAGGAAGCGACTGAGT
>CAZLFF010000014.1:0-17134 GCA_964558755.1 uncultured Pirellulaceae bacterium | reverse complement strand
CTGCCAAGGTACAAATCTAACGTGACGTTTAACTGACCCGCTGTCATCTCCGGTTGCAGCTCAAAGTTCAACTGCACATAGTCAACGCCATCCACGTTGGTGGTCGGCAGCGACTGCAGCCCAGACACATCACGGGTCAGCGAGCCGCTAGAACCTTGGGCATCATCCGTCCAGCGAGCGTTCGAGCCGTTGACTTCAAAAAGATCAGACAGATTTGTCCAAGCCGGATCAGAGAAATCACTGATGTTCAATTGCGTGCCAGCTTGCTCGACGCTATCCAAAATTCCATCGTTGTCACTATCCAGATCAACGTAGTCCGTAACTCCATCGCTGTCGGTATCCACCGGCACCAAGCCCGTGCTGCCCACCAGCTGCGTCGCATCGGAATCGTAAGCATCATCCAGACCGTCGCCATCGGCATCAACACCTGAGTGCCCAACGTAACCGGCCGTCGTTTGAGCTTCGACGTTGTCCGCGATGCCGTCGCCATCGCTGTCGGTATCCAGATAGTTAGCGACGCCATCGTTGTCTACGTCAAAGTTATCAGTCGCAGAGGCGAAACTGGAAGTGACCGAATCGCTTCCAGCATTCCAAACTTCGTTGACCTGCAATACAGAGTTGATGTCCGTCAGTCGCCACTGAACCCAACGCGATTCGCCTTCTGGGATCGTCAGCGTAGCCGTCCAGTTGTCGCTCGCTGGCCAGCCCAAGTTGACCAGCTCAACCATGTCAGCCTGAAGACCCGTCGCTGAATGGGCGACCGAGATTCCGTCGTCACCTTTTCCGCTAAAGTCATACGTTCCCGGGCCAAGCCAAACGGAATACTCCAAGGCTCCAAAGTTTGCCATGTTCGACGTAGGAACAATTTGCTCGTCCGCGTAGTAGAACTCGTCCGGAGTTTGTCCGCCGCTGGGAAGATCAGCGTCGACTGTCCAAGCGCCACCATGGTCGGCAGTAGTCGCTCCAGACTTAACATCGCTAAACCAGCGACGCACACGAATCTGCTCAAGATTCTCAAGCCCGCCGTTGTAGCCAGCCGTGGTCGCGGTGGCATCGGTGTTGTTCGCGTTAAACAGCGGAGGCAACAGCGTGAGTGCATGGCCTTCAACGTTGTCCGCGATGCCGTCGCCATCGCTGTCGAGATCGAGTCGATTGACCAAGCCATCGCCGTCAGTATCGGCTTCCGCCACTAAAGCGACTTCGCGCCAGGCGACTCCAACGCTGCCGCCGGGGGTACCGTCGATGTTCAACCACTCCATCGACGACACATTGTTCAATGGCGTCGGCAGCGTCAGTGCGAACGGATTTCCACTATCAGGAACCGTTACGTTGGATTCGGAATGTAACAGCTCACCGGCAGCATCGTAGAAGTTGATCGTCCCGATCGTCCCGATACTCTGGCCATCGCCCAAGTTGCCGCCGCCGTTGTTCCAAATCAAGACCTGTTGCACATCGTTCAGCGGAGCGTCGTATGAGTACGTGATATCGGTGATCGTCGTTGTGTCGTCAAAGTCATCGCGTGCGAACGAATTATTAACCACACCATCGTAGGTGTTGGCAAGGTTTTGGATGGTCGTATCGTTTGTCGATGCCGAGTCTGGCGTCGCAGCAACCAAAGTTGCCGCTTCCACCGAATCCGAAATGCCATCGTTGTCGCTGTCGAGGTCGCGACGATCAATAATTCCATCACCATCGCTGTCTGTGTTAAACACAACAACGTTGTCGATGACCATGCCACCCGTCCCGGCGACGTAGGTCGACTCGAACTGAATTCTCACTTCGGCATTGAGGGCTGTGAATTCCACATTACCACTCAGGCCGGCAGCTCCCGGCACGTGTGTGAGAGCTTGGGTCGTAATCAGATTTCCAGAATCGACGTCATAGACGTTGACGTTCATTGAACGAATGCCAACGGCGTCAGCAAACGGATTCGCACGATATCCAAACGAAAGCGAATAGGTCGCCCCGGCGTCGGTACTGAGCACGCGAGAGATCGCACCCCCGGCTGCTGTGTTGCCGTTGAGATCAACACCAACTCCAGTCCCAGCACTGCCAGCGAGTTCGATATTGACATTGCCAGTATCGACCGTCCAGCCATCGAATTGTTGACCGATGGTGTAAACGGCACCATTGCTTTGAGTTTCAAAGTCTTCACTAAATACTAGAGTGCCTACTTCGGTCTCATCCAAAATCCCATCGTTGTCGCTGTCGAGGTCGCGGAAGTCAGCGACAGAATCGCCGTCAGTATTGACCGGCACCAAACCCGTGCTGCCCATCAACTGCGTATCATCGGAATCATAAGCATCATCCAGACCGTCGCCATCGGCGTCGGTCATTGCCGCTCCAACGCCGCTCGGTGCGATGAAGCCGGCAGTCGTTTGAGCTTCATAGTTGTCACTCGTGCCATCGTTGTCGCTGTCGAGGTCACGGTAGTCGGCCCGGCCATCGGCATCGGAGTCCACCACCGATACGATTTCGACTTGTCGAATATACGCCGAGCCAACCACGTTCTTGACGTCGATCGTAAAGTCATTGCCGTTGCCAACAAACGTCATCGCCCCGCCAGACTCAAACACGTCGGTGTGATCGGTCGTCGATACACTCGATTGCTCTTGGGCGACAACAGCGCCGCTGTCATCAGTAACCGTGAATTCAAGTTGCCCGCCGTGGCTGTGAGTGAGCGATTCAAACATCACTCGGTACACGACGCCGTCCTCGGTCGAGAACGTTTGCCGCACTCCTTCTTCGTGTAGAGACGAAGTCCCACTGCCGAACAAGATACCATTGCCGTTTTTCGTCGAAGCCAAGTTGCTGTCCGCGACGTATTCCCACGGAGAATTGGCAAAGCTCGGTGCCGTCACGGTGCCGAACGGCACGAGCGCAAAATCGGTATCCGAAATCGCTTGGCCCAGTTCATTGGCATCGGTGATGCCATCGTTGTCGCTGTCCAGATCGCGGTAGTCCTGAACTCCGTCCTGATCGGTGTCGAGCACAAACCCAAAGTTGCTGATCGAAAAATCATTTCGCGCGCCGTTGGAACTTTGGTTATTGATAACGTAAAGCCCCAAGTCCATCGTGTCACTAGTGATCAGTGAAACCGGAATCAACAATTGAATGTTGGAGTACTCGTTAGCAGGCAAACCGGTCGCCGAGTTGGCTCCAAGGATTGCACCATCAAATGTCTGGTTGTTCGACGCAGGAATATCGGCAACGTTGGCAGGCATCAGGATTTTCTGGATCGCGTCCCCGTTCAGTCTCACCTCAAAATTGACATTTCGGCCGCCAGCTGCCAGCTCCGGTCGGAATTCATAGTTCAACTGAACGTACTCAACGCCGCCGACTGCCGTCGTCGGCAACAACTCAAGTCCCGACACCGAACGAGTAATTAAACCATCGCCACCGACGTCATTGGAATCATTTGTCCACCGAAGATTCGTGCCGTTGATCTCAAAGTCATTCCAGATTCCGCCCGTGGTCGTGACCCAACCCGGATCGCTGAAGTCACCAATCGCCATGTTGTTGTTGGCGGTGTTGGCGACGAAAATGTAATCGAAGCCTTCTTGCGGGATGCTAATCGGGCCATTGTTAACAGGAGTGCTCAGCGTATTCCACGACAGTCCAAGATAGGTCGTTTCGTCGTCCGAGAACCCGGAATACCTTTGGTCTTGAGTGACGGTGTAGGTCAGCGTGCCTTCGTTGTTGGTAATCGCGACCTCGGCGCCTCCAGTGGCGGCTGTCGGGTTGCCCGCAGGGTCTGCACCTGTGCCGTCGTCTTGGAGGAAGCCAATGATATAAACCGTCTTTGTTTCGCCGTTGGCGATGTTCAGCTGAGAAATGCCTTCGGTTGCAGCGGGATCATCGGTGACTTTAAAGAAGTTTGAGAACGCATCCGCGTCGTTGCTGCGATCGACCACCTTGATGTCGTTGCCAGCCCAAGGGGTGCCCGTCGCCTGAGTGATGTTCCAACTAACGGCAAAACTTGGACTCTCGACACTGTCCAGCAACCCATCGTTGTCGCTGTCGATGTCAACGTAGTCGGGGCTGCCGTCGCTGTCGGTATCAAGCGGCGAAATTCCAATCTGAATCAACGAGACATCGTCGATCGCTGGATCAGCGTTTGCGGAGGACGGGGAGTCCGACGGCTCTTCAAAGAAGATGCGCGTCGTGCTGCCGGTGGCTGTGAAGCGAATCGTGTGCGTTGTGTCAGCCGAGTTGTTGGTTTTGGAGTACGACTCTTCGGCCAGCACGTCGCTGCCGTTTAGCGCCGCTGCGCGAAGGTTGGTCGTCGCTGAGCCGCCACCGCCGCTGCTATAGGTAAAGTTCAACTCGTACAACATACCAGCGACCGTGTCGATGTCCTGATACGCGAACTTCTCCGTGGAAGGATTGTTGCTGTTGAAAGAAACTTGCGAACTTGTGCTACTCCACGCTGTATTGGTACCCAACGTCCAATCGCTTGCCGGATTGGTTGAGAAGTCACCGTTGGTAATCAGTTCGCCGCTGTAGTAAGCATCGTCAACGCCATTCATGTCGGCATCAACGCCAAGCGGCCCAACATAGCCGGCGGTGGATTGCCCTTCGACGTTATCAAGGATGCCGTCGTTGTCACTGTCGGTGTCAAGATGGTCGGCGGTTCCATCGCCGTCGACATCAGAGAAACCGTAGACCGATCCGCTGGTCGATTCAGCGCCGCCACCGGCGAACATTTCGGTGTAATACTCAACGCCAGCGACCAAGTTGACTTCGTATGTCTTCTCCGGCACAGCAGGTGTCAAACGCGTGCTCGGAACGGGCTGCGTGGAGAAGATTGTCGCGTTGTCAGATGCACGCTTCACGATGAAGCCGATGCTGGCTCCGTTACCACCGACGATGTCCGTCGCGGACACCGTAAAGAAGTGCGTGCCGTTGCGGTCAGCGGTAAAGTTGGCGAACGTCACTGTCTGCGGACGTCCGTTTTGTGACCCCGGGCCGTTGTTATAAAGGCCAGCGCTATCGCTGTCCGTGTAGTACGACTCGACCTCGTCAATAATGCCGTCATCATCCGCATCAAGGTCGATGTTCGCTGCTGCGGCAACCTGAATCGTGGCCACGTCACCGATGGCACTGAACACGGTTGACTGCGCACCGGCATGGGATGCACTCGTGTCCACGCCGGTATCACCACTGGCAAGGCTTGTTCCCGACAAGTCCCACGCCTTGTAAGTAACCGTGGCTTCGCCGCCAGTCGATCCATCGCCGACAAAGCGAAGCATGTCGTCGTTGTCCAGCAGCACCGCGCTGGAATCGCTGACGGTTCCAACCGCCGTCCACGTTGAACCACTATCGGTTGAGAACTCCCACGTGCCGCTGCCAGCCGCAGTTGTGGCCGTGATCGCGATACCGCTTTCATCCGCCAAAGCCGACTGAGTCGAAGTTGCCAGAATTTCCTGAACGGTGTTGCCGGTCGGATTAGCATCCGAAGCGCTGACACCGGTCAGCGTTTCGCCTTCGGTGGCCGGGTTTTGTGTCGCATCGGCATTGGAAACGATCGTCAGCTTGTGCGTTTTGACATCCGACGGATCGTCGGTCATGTAGACATTGACATTGGCAACGCCGTTGAAGTTGTCCGAGATACCAGTGAAGTTGATCGTGTTGGTTGAGGCAACTTGGTCGATGGTGAATGACCAAGTCGTGTCATCAAGCTTCGTTCCGTGCTGGAAGGTGACTCCCTCGGGAACGTTCTCCATCACGACAGCAGCTTGTCCAAACCAGTCACCGCTGACTCCCGATAGGTTATAAGCTCCAGCTACACTTTGTACTCGAATAAAGTCTTTTCCATTTTGGCTGATATGCGTAATCTTGATACCGGCCCATTGCTCATCCAGATGTCGGTCAAGATCGTATTCATTCGCCTCAACACCCGTCACGATGATCTCGTCGCCATCGCCGTCCAAGTCTTGGATCAACTGCGGCGCAGTCGCCGGATCAAGCGTTATTCCCGACCAGGACATAAATGTCGGCTGATTGTTTCGTATGGCGGTGGAAATACCTGCCGACGTTCCGGAGACGATGGCACCGGTGCTATTACGATCCAGTTGAATCTTGATGTTGGAGAACCCACCATTTTCGTGAGTAGCACTTTGCCCGGCAAAATTGATATTTCCGAACGTGGCACCCACTGGAACTTCGAACATAAAGTCCGTACCGCCTGATCCGATGAGGTCGCCGGTGCCAATCGTGGTCCCCAGATACTGTGCGCTCGATCCGACATCGTTCGTTCCATCGGTCGCCCGAACGTATCGTTCGGCGGTGTACAACGAATGGCGATTGCCGCCGAAATTGGCTTCCTCTTGAATGACCAAATTGTTGTTGACGGTGTCGATATAGATTTGTGCATCGTAGAGGTGTTGTAAGCTCGATGCTGAAGTATCACTTCCGGCAATTGCGGCGTCGGTAAGAAACGCGCCAGCGGAGGTGCCAACGACGTAGTTTTCGAACGCATACGTCGTTACCGCGCTACTGGCTGACCCGCCCCCCCCTTCGTCATCGGGCAGGTCTCGATGGGTAAAGGAAACCGCTCCGTTGGCAATGTAGGTACCGTCGCCTTGCCTTTGCAGGCTCAAACGAGCTGCACCTCGTGGCTCATCCTGAGTGGTATTTCGATCGGCTAAAGCAATCGAAAGCGTGATCTGATCAGGGTCCTCGTCCAGAGTAATCGTTGTGCTGGAACCAGGATCATCGACGTACTTGCCAACGATCGGCTTGGCGCTGGTAAAGTTGAGGCTGCTGGACGACGCATCCAGATATTCGGCCAAGTAGGCGCCTTGGTCAGCCCCACCAATTTCCTGTGCATCTGAAGTAGTCCCATTGGCCGTTCCTGTCTCGACAAACTGAACGGTAAGCTGGTTACCACTGACGTTCACGACAACGTCGCGAGTAATGCCGCTCGTGTCGCCCTGAGTGGTCGGCGCTAACGACGCTTTGGTGCCGAAACTCTGTCCTGCAAAAGCCAGCTTTCCATAATTCTCCTGGCTAAAATCTTGAAGTACGCCGGAATAAACGTTGTTGACCAAGTCAACACTCAACGTTCCCTGAAAGTGGTCCTGCTCGTTGCGCGGTGGGTTGCTATCGCCACCGACGTTGATCGCATCATTGTCAGTGTCAGCACCGAAAATCGAGAGCTGGACTCCGGTGGCTCCGGTTGGAATGGTAAACGTCTGAACGTCTCGCAAGTTGCCGAACTGCACTTCGGTACCGACAACGTTCGCAAACTGGCCACCCACACGAGCTGCAGCGGCCAGCGTCGTACCCAGCAATTCCGCGTTTGATCCACCATCGTCTTCGGTCAGCGTGTTGCCGTCTTCGTCAACGGAAACGTCTTCGACGGAGAACAGTGTTCCCGACCAGTTTCGCGCCACCAGTGATTGAGCTTCAATCGTTCCAACGTTGGCTTCCAGCTCCCAGTCACCACCCTTTTCAGCCGCACCGGTCACGTCATCGGACGCCGCCACGTCGGCGCCCGTCAATGCGCTGATTGATTCGATGAACTCAAGACCCTCTTCGTTTCCCGCCAAATCACAACCATAGAACAGCAAGTCCGCATCCGACGACAGAGCATCCGCCCAAGATGCCACCTCGCCGGCATAACCAGATAGGTTTTCGATGCTCAAAGCCGTGTTGCCCAACAACACTTCGCCCTGGTCACCGTGCGAGATAATATGAATCGCGTCATACTTTTGATTGGCGGCGGCCAAGACGGCCGAGATTTCCGCTACACCGTCTTGGCTGCTGTCCAAAGTGCGAATCTCAAACGCGCGGTCGCTGTGGGTGCTCAATAGCTCCGACAGAAGCTGCTCGCTCCCTTCAACGCCAGCGTCCACAAAAATCAATTCCTGTGCGCCGGCTGCCTGCGATTCCTGCTGGTCTGCATCTTGCGACTGAATCGGCTCGATCGATTCACCCGTTGGAAGCACGAACACAGCGTCCGGAACGCCATCGAACAGAACGCGATCTTCGAGATTCTCGAACACGCTGTTGAAATTGAATTTGCTGTTGCTCGGGCGGTTGTTAGGAGCATTGTTGGGCGTTTGCATCTGTTTTCGACCTTGAAAATCGGGACATCCGTGTCAGCTGCGCATCCTGCGCAGAGCCCGCGCTATGTGTTCACGAGCTATCGAGTAACAACGGTTATCTGGCAGTAACAATCGATCGGGTTGTCCCGCTTGCTAGCGTCGAATCGATAGAGTAACGGGGATGGCATGAAGGAACAGAAACGACTGTCTGGCGTCTGCAGCCGTGTCAGCCAGCAGAAGGTCGCGAACTGTCACACGGAGAAATCCCGCGATGCGCCGGAATAACACGGCGATGTTCCGGATGAGCCGGTCCGTATAGAACCCGTTTCGTCGCAGATTGAGGGTTTGCCCATCCGCAGCGAATTTGCGAATTCTTTTTCGCCGTGCAGCGGCCAAAAGTGATGGCTTGTGGCGATGGAGGCCGCATCGCGCGCTATCGAAGAGCAGAGACGGCGGCGCGGCGCTCTCGGTCTGAGGAAGATTTGACTCAAGCCACGGATGTCGCCGGTTCCAATCGATTGCGAGTTCCGCTTCTGGCTGGTGCTTGCGCGAACGGGGTTGTCCCTCAACTTCGGGCAATATCGTTGATTGGTAGCCTGCAACGATCGATTCAATTGTAACCGGACATTCCGATATTCCGGTTCGCGGCGGACACACTATGTCGTTGTTTCGTTGCGAAACTGACCCACTTGATCAGGACATCGTTATGCGTCGCATACTTTTGGTTTTGGCGATTAGTGTTGCCTTTGGCTGGTTAGGCCATGTCGCGCACGCTCAAAACGAACACAAGAACTTCGATACCACCTCGGTCTATGAACAATTGGTTTATGGCCAGGCATCCGACGTGCCAATCTCTTTGGCACCGACTTGGTGGGACGCTCATGTCAGCCATCAGCAGCGCCGAGATGTTGCACCCGTCGCGACGGATATCAATGCACTAATATTTCTGGCGTTGAAGCACTCGAACGTCATTAAGATTGATTCAGAGGAACCTTTAATTCGCGAGACCGCCATCACCGAAGCCGACAGTCGTTTTGATTGGATTAGCTACTTCGATACGGCGTGGAATGACACGAGCGAACCGGTTAGCACGTCCTTACAAGCGGGGGGCAGCGCCGATCGCCTGAACGATCTGACCTATCAGGCGACCGGAGGGGTGCGCCGAACGAACCGTTACGGCGGTCAGGTTGATTTGTCTCAGCGGATGGGATGGCAGGACAACAACAGCACGTTCTTCTTGCCCGGTCAACAAGCCAGCGGTCAGCTAACACTTTCTTACACACATCCTTTGCGACGTGGCAGCGGTTACGTTTACAACAATAGCCTAGTCGCCATCGCGCAGCTGGAGGCAGGTGCGGCGGGTGACGATTTTCGCGCCCAACTGCAGGAAAATCTGCTAGAAGTGGTTCGCATGTACTGGCTGCTGTATCAAGAGCGAGCTTATCTCGCCCAGCAGGTGAGCCTGTTCCTGAAAACGAAAGAGATCGTCGGCAGCCTGGAAGCACGTCAGGTCGTTGACGCTCAGCGGACGCAGCTAATTACCGCGTCGTCGGCACTCGAAAGTCGCCGAGCCGATTTGATTCGTGCTCGGACCGCGGTCGTCAATGCGGAAACTCGACTGCGGGGCATGTTGAATGCCCCAGATCTTTCCAGCTCAGACCAGGCGGAACTTGTTCCCACCGAGTTTCCTTCGCCCGTGTACTACGAAACAGATTTGCGGACCGAGATCCAAACGGCCCTGGTCAATCGGCCCGAGGCTCATGCGGCGATCAAACAAGTCAAAGCCGGTTCAACTCGGTTGGGGATTGCCAAACACGAGATGATGCCACTGTTGAATTTGGTGACACAAGCGTACGCCAATGGCCTGCGGGGCGATTCGGAGTTCGGCCAAGCATGGATCGACCAGTTCTCAACCGGACGCCCAAGTTACTCCCTTGGTTTGCAATATGAAATGCCCTTGGGCAACCGACTTGCTTGTGCTCGCCTGCGACGACGGCAGGTTGAATTGCGTCGGCTCCAAACCGAATACACTCAAGCGATCAACGCGATCCAAACCGAAGTTGACATCGCGGTTCGCGAAATGAATACCGCCTACCGTGAAATTGGCGCCAAAAGCCGAGCCTTGATCGCGGCCGAAGCGGAAGCTCGAACCATTCGTGTGCGGTGGGCCCGCATGGTTGATGGCGGTGGTAACAGCGGACTGAATCTGGAATCTCTGCTGCGAGCCCAAGAACGTGTCACGCAGGCGGAAAACGAATTCGTAACGGCGATGCTGACCTACAACCTGGCCATTGTCAACTTGAAGCGAGCCAACGGCACCCTATTGCAAACTAACAACGTGGTGATCAGCAAGTCCTGTGACAACTGCGCTGGACCACAGACCATTTTGGACGTCGCAGAGAACCCAACCGAAGAAATCGTTCGCTAGTGCTGTGTGCCAATTGAACATTTAGGCTGGCGAAGCCAAAGGGCGATTTCAAGGCCGAAACGTTTCGGCAAGTCGCAGTTTGTCGCGCAAGCTTTCTTTGCAGTAGCGAATTCGAACAGAGCACTAGGGCTTGATCGCGGCCAAGCAAGTAGAGCGGCCGAAAGCTAAAGCACTGGGCCGCTAACTTACCCACGAAGCACAACCAAATTGGTAGCCGCCATGTTGACCAGCTCATTGCGATCCGCCACCCATTGGCTGAAACCGTCGCGTGCCGTTGGGCCGCGGTCGCTGCAGCGAAGGGCTCTTTCGGAGGCCCGACGCGTCGAAAAATCACTTGCCGATCGACCAGCCGAGCAGCTTCGTGAACGAGCGTTCGAGCTGCAAGCCGAAGGGCGTCTCAAGAAAGCACTCAGTCGCCAACAGTTGAGTAAAGCGGTTGGCACGGTCGCGGCCGCCGTCTATCGCACCCACGGTTTTCGCTTGCACGATGTGCAGGTGCAAGCGATTCTCGCGGGTAGCGCGGGTGCCATTGTTGAAATGCAAACGGGCGAGGGCAAGACTGTCGTGACCGGTTCGATCGCCGCCATCAAAGCCATGCAATCATCCGGCATTCACGTCGGCACGACCAACGCCTATCTCGCGCAGCGTGACCTCGAAGAAAACCAGCAAATGTTCGGGCTACTCGGGCTGACTGCCGGAATGCTTCCCGACGGAAACAATGTTCAGGCCACACGCGCTGCCTACGCGGCCGACATTACTTACGGGCCCGGCTATCAGTTTGGTTTCGACTATTTGCGCGATCAAGTTGATCTGCGAAACAATCGTCAGAGTCGGCTGGGGTGTCAGACAATGAACCGATTGTCCGGCTATGATCCGACCCGCAACCTGCGTCAGCCGCAAGAACTCCATGTTGCGATCATGGATGAGGCCGACAGTGTGATGATTGATGAGGCCGTCACTCCGATGGTCATTAGTGGTGTTGCCCAGGGAGAAGAAGAACCAGCGCCGTTTGAGATTGCTCGTCAGCTAGCCGAGGAACTGAAGCTTGACGAAGACTTCACGTTGGAAATGCCCGAAAAAAAGATCACGATCAACGAGGACGCGCTGACTCGTTGTCACCAGGCCATTGCGCAGCGTCGCGATTTGGTGCTGTCTCGACCATGGAAGGTCTACGTCGAAAATGCAATTCGAGCCCAACGCGTCTTCCATCGCGATGTTGACTACGTAGTCAAGCAAGGCGAGATCATGATCGTCGATCAACACACCGGTCGAATTTTCGACGACCGCACATGGCAGGACGGTTTGCATCAAGCCGTCGAGTGCAAGGAAGCCGTAAAGATCAACAAGGCCCCGGGCTCGGTGGCGCAGATTACTCGTCAACGCTACTTGATGAACTATGAAACGCTGGCGGGACTCACGGGAACTGCATCGGGTGCTCGGCAAGAGTTTCGCAGTGTTTACGGCTGCCGCGTGGTTCCTGTCCCGACGAACCTGCCGAATGTCCGAAAGATTCTCAGGCCCCGCTGCTTTGGCTCCCTCGAGGCCAAGCTGAACGGAATCGCGGCCGATGTCCTTCAACGCACGGCGACGGGTCAACCAATATTGATTGGGACGCGAACGATTCGCGAAAGCATCCAAGTTGCCGAAACGCTGGTTCGGTGCGGGCTCAACCCGTTGGTGTTAAACGGGGTTCAAGACCAAGAGGAGTCAGAGATCGTGGCTCTGGCAGGACGCGCTCATGCACTGACCATCGCGACCAATATGGCGGGCCGCGGTACCGACATCAAACCGGATGCCCGCGCGCTGGAGGCCGGCGGCTTGCACGTGATTGGTGTGAGCCCAAACGGCTCGCCACGCGTTGATCGGCAGTTGGTCGGCCGCGCGGCGAGGCAGGGTAACCCAGGATCGGCTCAGTTCTTTGTTTCGGCAGAAGACGAGATCATCGAACACAACGCGCCGTCATTGGCCCGCCGGATGAAAAATCGAGCAGGCCGCAATGGCGAGGTCCGCGCCGATCTTGCCAAGGAACTGCTGCAAATGCAGTTGAAGATGGAAAAGAAACAGTTCATGAACCGCCAAGCGATGGTTCAGAGGGACCGATGGATGGCCAAAGTAAGGCGCAGCATCGAAAGAGACTAACGGATCGTCAACCCAAACACATCACAACCCGACGCGCAAGCGAGGGGCCGACAACGAACACCCAAACTTTATCTCTAAAGACCCATGATCCCACTAACCCAATCAACATCGCCCAAGCTACTGGCGTTGGCGGCAGTTTTGCTTGTCAGCTCGCCCGGCTCGAACGCCGTCGCGCAAGCTCCGCGTCCGGAAACACGCCGCGCCGCAATCACTCGCAGTTTTACTCAGCCGATCGAGCAAAGCGTGGTCTCCAGCGGGCAGATGGGAGTGTTGCAAAACGCTTTGGTCAAAGAAGGCGATCGAGTTTTGGCGGATGAAACCTTGGCCGTGATCCGTCACCATTCGTTAGAAGAAGAACGTCGGATTGCGGTCGCCAAGGCGGAATCAACCGCTCGGCTCGAGGCCGCGAAGGCTCAACTGACCATGCTGACTTCGCAAAAGGAAACGCTTGAAGAGTTGGTTGGTGGCGGGCACGTGAACCAATACGAGGTCGAGCAAAAACGATCCGAGTACGAAAATGCCGTGGCCGAGTACAAACTTGCCAAGGACGAAATCAGACTCGCGCGGTTGGAAGTCGATCGCATGGACGCCCGAGTTCTCGAGCACACGATCAAGAGCCCCATTGATGGCTTCGTGACGGTGATTCACAAGCAGCCGGGTGAGCATATTTCAACCAATGAACCTCAGTATGCGACCGTGGTCCGGTTGGATCAGCTGAAGGCCCGGTTCTATCTGGACGAGGAAACCGCCAACGCCCTTGCGGTTGGCTCGCAAGGAAAAGTTCGCATTGGTAGTGAAACCGAACCTCGAATCGCGAGGGTGATTTACGTCTCGCCGATCATCGATCCTGACAGCGGCACAGCGAGAATCGAAGTCGCTATCGACAACGAAGACCTGAAAATTCGCAGTGGTGCCGTTTGCTATTGGCTGTCGATCCACCGAGAAAACCAGCGGCCGCAGCTAACAAAAAAGCCTGTGGGCAAAAAGCTAACGCTGGCCGAACCCTTGAGCGCAAAAAAAACGATGCGGTCGTCACGAAACAATGCCTCGTCAGGGGTCGCGCTCGAGCCGCCTCGGGATTTGACTCGTATCCCGGCGACGCTTCCCCGGATGAAAGCAACGATAGAACCGCAAGCGAAGGCCGCTGCTCCGATCCCGCACACGCAGAAAATCAATCGCTTGCTCGATCGGTCCACGCCTCGAAGACCGCGTGTGGCCAGCAAGCCGATCACCGTTCATTTTGAGTAGTCTCCAGCCGATTGCCGCGAGCCCGCCTGCGGCACCCAGCTCGCAACCTTTCACCCATTCACTTAGTCCAAGGCTGACCTGATGCCACCAAGTAACGCAAACGACCCGCAAGCCTCTGTTTCTGCTTCCGCCACGCCGGGTAAGCTGAATCAACGACCGGTCGTTCACAAACGCGGGGTCAAAAGCGCTCAGGCGAAAGCTGCGGGCACGACCCACCACGGCAACGCGACGCCTCCACCGCCAGCATCTCGTGCGGCTGCGACCGCCGGCCGACGACAAACCAAGGTCGACGCACGAGGTCAATCTGGACCGACCAACGCAGCCGATCGGATGGCTCGCCTCGACACGGTATTGATGAACATCGTTCGCTCAGGACAGCAACAGCTGGTCGTTCGCAACACGTTTCGCCGCGTCACGTTGGAGTCAACTCGTGGGATCGGCGTGTGTCATTTGACTCGCAACGAAGAAGGAACCTGGAGCATTTTGCCAAATCACGCGACCGGGCGCATGCCGGAGGCGGCTGCGATGCGTGATGACATTCTGACTCGTTGCGACGAGGTCTACAGCGGCGGAGCGGTCGCGACAGTCCCGTTGGCCGAACCCGCTGGCTCGGTCGCCGTGCTCTCGCCGGTGCGCGGCGCGGCAATGGGCGACGTGACCGGTGAAGTCTTTCTATTGGTTTCGCGCAGAAGTGTCGACGTTGCCAAAGCGCTGCCGGTTCTTGAGCGAGTCACTAGTGCGATGCAAATGCACAATCGCATACTGGCCGCCGACGATGCTCAATGGCAACTGCAAGCCTTGGCCTCGATGACCGAACTGGTCACCAAAGTCGAATCTTGTGACACAGTCAAGCAAGCGGCGGCCGAGATGGCCAATGAAACGGTTCGGCATTGGAAATGTGCCAGCTCGGCGGTGGCCGTGATGAAGAAAGGCAGGCTCAAACTGTCATGCATCAGCGGCAGCAGCCAATTAGACAAAGGATCGGAAACCTACCGCGCGTACCATCAAGCACTCAAAGAAACCCTAGTGCGTGACGGCCATGGAATGTACCCGCCCGTCGACGAAGAAAACGCTCACATGCTGTTGGCTCACAAGCAATTAGCGGCGCTAACGCACAGCGAATCAGTCTACAGCCATCCGCTGGTCGACCAAGATGATAACGTGTTGGGCGCCTGGTTGTTTACGGGCGAAAAACAATTGATCCAAAGCCCGGCGCTGACTCGCTATATGGAAACGGCTTCGCCCAAGGTCGCCAGCGCCATGCAGCTGTTGCAGCGATCTGAGATCGGCCCGCTCAGGCGGCTGGTGAAGTTCTTTCTGAAAAAGACATCGTTCTTCACTCGCTTGATGATCCCAATCGGTATCGTGGCGGTCTGCTTGCTGATGGCGTTGCCGGTCACCTATCGAGTTCGCTGCAACGGAACGGTCGAGCCCGTGTCACGCCGCTTTGCGGTTGCACCGTTCGATGGCCTCGTTGTGTCTGGCTTTGTAGAGCCGGGGGATTTTGTTCGTAGGGATCAGGTGCTGGCCGAGATCGACGGTCGCTCGATTCGCTGGGAGCTTTCGGGTGTGGTTGCCGAGCGGCATCAATCGCTACGCCAGCGAGAAATTGAATTGGCCGAGGGTAACATTCCTGAAACGTTTCTGGCCGAGCTAGAGAACGAACGACTGACCTCTCAAGAGCGGATTTTGAAATTCAAACGCGACCACCTAGAGATTCGCAGCCCGACCGACGGCGTCGTGTTGAGCGGTTCGTTGGAGCGATCGGTGGCGGCATCGGTCACGACTGGTGAAACGCTATTCGAGATCGCGCCACTCCACCCAATGAAGGTCGAGGTCGCGATTCCCGACGACGAAATTGCTCAGGTCAAGCTCGGCAGTCCCGTCACGATTTGGATCGAAGGCCAAGAAGAATCGCCCATCAAGGGAAAGATCACTCGGATTCACCCACGATCCGAAACGCGGGACGCTGACAACGTCTTCATCGCAGAAGTCGAACACGGTAACGAAGAAGAGAACCTTCGCCCCGGCATGAAGGGCTCGGTGCGCATTGATTGCGACAAGCAGCCACTCGCGTGGTGCGTATTCCACAAGCCAGTGAATTACCTCCGATCGCGCCTGACGTGGTGGTAGACCCCGATGCGGAATTTGGAATGCGGAGTGCGGAACTTTGTATCCGGCATTGCGTAGTCCGGGATTCCGCATGCCGCTTTCCCTATTCCGAATTTGAAAATGTACCTTCCCGACGAACAGACACTCGAATTTAGTCAAGCGCAACTGAAGGCGCGCGATGGTTTGCGGTTTACTCAACGTGAGAGCGGCAACGATCTGTGGTACCTGGTCGAAGACGAAATGACCGGTCGGTTTTTTAAAATCGGCTTGCCTCAGTATATGTTTCTGTCGCTACTTGATGGCAAACGCACCGTCAGCGAAGTGCTCACACGCACCGCTTCGCTGTTGCGTGAACATGCGATCGATGAACGTGAGGCCGCATCGGTTTGCCAGTGGGCGATCGAATCTGGCTTGGTCGAAACCGAACTATCGAACTCCGCCGGGCGACGCGAGGAAGCGGCTGCGATGGCGCTGAAGCGAAAATCGGTCGAGTGGCTTAATCCAATCTCTTTCAAGCTGCCGTTGATGAACCCAGACGGGATCGTCACCTTCGCCTCGCGATATTTAGGCTGGTTGATTAGCCCCGGCGGTTTAATTCTGTGGCTGATGGTCGTCTGTTACGGCATGGGCCAGCTGTTTATGAACTGGGGGGCGTTCGTGCGCGACCGCGTTCAGTGCTTTGAGCCGAACGATCTGGTCTGGATGGTCGTCACGTGGCTGCTGCTAAAACTGGTTCACGAGTTTGCTCACGCGTTGGTTTGCAAACGCTTCCACGGCCGCGTCAGCAGCTGCGGGATGCTGTTGTTGCTGCTGATTCCGCTGCCGTATGTGGACGTCACCAGTTCGTGGCGGTTCGAGAGCAAGTGGAAACGCATTTTGACCGCCGCCGCAGGAATGCTTGCAGAGCTGTTTATCGCCTCGGTCGCAGCGGTGCTGTGGATTTCAAGCGATCCTGGACCCCTGCAATACCATGCGGGTAACGTCATCATCGCGGCGACGTTGCATACGTTTTTATTCAACGCCAATCCGCTGATGAAGTTCGATGGATACTACATGCTGGCCGACTGGCTGGAGATACCGAATCTTTACACTCACGGCCGCGCCTACGTGAAGAGTGTGTTCAAGAAGATCTACTTCGGCACAAAAATTTCGCCCG
>CAZLFF010000013.1:37736-52788 GCA_964558755.1 uncultured Pirellulaceae bacterium | reverse complement strand
TGAAAGAAATCGACGAAGACATCGAGCGTCTGAACAAAGAAAAAGAAGACGCGGTCGCCAATCAGGACTTCGAAAAAGCGGCCAGCCTTCGCGATCAGGCAGACAAGCTTCGCAAGAAGAAGGACCAGATCAAAAAGGAATGGCGGGAGAAGTCCCAAGAAACCGACGGCGTGGTCGACGAAGAGATTATTGCTGAGGTGATCTCGAAAATGACCGGCGTTCCGCTCACGCGTCTGTCCACCGAGGACAGCATGCGGCTGCTGAAGATGGAAGACGAACTGCACAAGAAAGTCGTCAGCCAAGACGCGGCCGTCGTTGCAATCTCGAAAGCCGTGCGGCGTAGCCGCAGTGGCCTGAAGGATCCGAAACGTCCCATCGGTTGCTTTATGTTTGCCGGCCCAACAGGTGTCGGTAAAACTTTGCTGGCTAAGGGACTCGCCGAGTTCATGTTCGGTGACGAGGAAGCACTCGTCTCGATCGACATGTCCGAGTACATGGAAAAGCACAACCTGTCTCGCCTGATCGGTGCCCCTCCGGGATACGTCGGTTACGAAGAAGGCGGTCAGCTAACCGAAAAGATTCGCCGCCGCCCGTACAGTGTGGTACTACTGGACGAAATCGAGAAGGCTCATCCCGATATCTTCAACATGCTGTTGCAAGTGATGGAGGAAGGCCGTTTGACCGATAGTTTCGGTCGCAACATCGACTTCCGAAACGTGATCCTGATCATGACCACGAACGTGGGTGCTCACGCGATCAAGAACGAGTCGGCGTTCGGCCTGCCGGGTGCCGGTGACGACCAGTCCTTCGAAAACATGAAAGAACGAGTTTACGACGAAATTCAAAAGGCGTTCCGCCCCGAGTTTCTGAATCGCTTGTCCGAGGAGCCCGTGATTTTCCGTCACTTGGAGAAGAAGGATCTCAAACTGGTCATCGATTTCGAACTGGCCAAGATTCGCGAGCGTCTGCAAGAGCGCGGTTTCGAGCTAACACTGACCAGCGACGCAAAGGACTTCCTAATCAAAAAGGGAACCAACCTCGATTACGGTGCTCGTCCACTACGCCGCGCGTTGGAGAACTTCGTCGAAGATCCGCTGTCGGAAGAACTGCTGCAAGGTCGTTTCGAAGGCAAAAACAAGATCATGGTCGACGCGGTTCGCAACGACGCAGGCAAACTGAAGAGCCTGAAGTTCGAAAGCGATTTCGTGCCGCCGCCGGAACCACCTGAACCCGAAGAACCGGTCGGCGTCGGCGCGGCCGAAGAAGAGGCCAGCAACGGCGATTCGGATGAGTAATCACCACTCAATTCCCGCCTAACCCGTTGGCAACGCAACCCATCAAAGCCTCGATTCCGATCGAGGCTTTTTTTGTGCGCGACGGTGTGCGAACTTTGCTGCAGTGCATCAGCGCTTCGCCTCGGCCATGGGATCGGCCGGGCGAGGGCCAAGCATGTTAGACTGCTGGTTGTTTCAAACGCTCAACTTTCCTCCGCTGAACGCGAGCGACTCGATTTCCTCGCCGCACGCTTCCCATGAAACCGACCGCTGTCCTTAACCGCTGCTGGCCTGCACTGTTGATTGGCGGGGCATGGCTGTGGATGTTTTGGCCGATGATGAGCGGTCAAACCGTATGCGGGTTTCGGGATTCGGCCTATCTGTATTACCCGCTGTTCAAGTGGATCGACAGCGTGTGGGCGGGGGGCGAGATCCCGCTGTGGAACCCGTACTGCAACTATGGCCTATCAGTCGTCGGCGATGGATCGAGCAGCGTGTTCTACCCCGGCAAGCTAATCTTTCTCTGCCGTTTTCTTAGCTTTCCGTCGCGGTACGGTATCTACCTTGCAGCGCACGTACTCCTCGCCGCAACCGGAGCCTACACACTGGCTCGCACGATGAAAGCCAACCGCGCGGGCGCGACTTTGGCGGGAGCCTCGTATGCGTTTGGTGGTAGCGTTCTGTTTCAGGTCACCAACGTGATCTTTCTGGTCAGCGCGGCTTGGCTGCCCTTTGCCTTGGTCAGCGTTTGGCGAGGCGTAATTCGCAACGACCTGCGGTTCGCGGTCGCAGCCGGAGTCGTTTGTGGGTTGATGATTCTGGGCGGCGACCCGCAGATGGTTTACCACGTGGGCCTGATTGCGGCGGTTAGCGTTGCGAGCCAAACCGTTCGGCTTTGGCGAAGGCTGTCGCGAGTTCAACCGAAACGGACTCGTTTTTCGTGTCAATGGTTTGGACAAGCCACTTGGCGATTGGCCTTGATGGTCGCGGTGACCTCTGGCCTCGCCGCGATCCAGATTCTGCCGACAACGCACTGGGTCGCTCGCAGCGAACGAGCAATGCGCTACGAGACTAATTTGCAACAGACAATGGCAAATGAAATCTTCACGGCACCACAACGGGGGACTCAGAAAGACGCAACCTATCAGTTCAGCCAGCCGCCGTGGAGCGTTTTCGAACTTGTATTCCCCAATGTCTTAGGCAAACCATTTCCGACCCATCAACGATGGAGCGACCGGCTGCCCGGCGCGGAACGCATCTGGACGCCGACGCTGTACGCCGGGCTGCTCCCCTTCCTGTTCGCAATTCCAATGTTGCGATTGTGGGGCCGCCATCGAAAGACCGTTTGGCTGACGCGAGTTGGGTTGTTCTTTGCGATCGGTTCCTGCGGCTGGTTCGGCGCGGTTTGGTTAATCAATGAACTGTTGGCCGCCAGCAGCCTGCCAACGTTGACTCAACAAGCGAATCTTGGACCTCAGGTTGGTGGCGTTTACTGGGTGATGGAAACTTTTTTGCCAAGGTATTTCCTATTCCGATATCCGGCCAAACTGTTTGTCATCGCTAGTCTTATGCTGTCTGTGTTAGCAGGCATTGGCTTAACGCGGCGGCCAACAATCGACCGGCGAGCAGCAATCGGGCTGGCGGTGTTGTGCGTCGCGAGCTTAATCGTGATCCAACTACCCAGCGTGCAATCGGCTTTCAAAAACACACCAGCCAACATGCTGTTCGGACCGCTGGACGTCAGTGGTGTGAACGCAAGCTTATCCCATGCCTTCCTCCAGCCATTCGTGTTGCTGGTCATGGTCGTCGCGCTACCAAAATTGATTCCGCCCATCAGGAGCCAGCGGTCTGCTCTCGCGTGGCTGATCGTGATTCTGACGACGTTCGATCTGTTGATTGCCAATGGCTGGCTGAAGGCCGAAATCGATGCGAGCACGTTTGAGCAACCGACCGCCATCGGAGCGAAGCTGGACGAACTAAAATCAACGACCGATGAGCCGACTCCGATCGTTTATCGGAACTTCAATGTGCAATCAAAGCACCCGGCATGGATACGGGAAACATCCGAGGATCGTCTGGCTGAAATCGTGACTTGGCAGCGCGAGACATTGTTTCCCAAGCATCAGCTTGAGCACCAAATCGCGTTGTTCGGCAGCTTTGGGTCGGTTTGGCCTGCCGAATACCGACCCATCACGGGCTTGTTGCAGTTGCAGGATCGCGAGCTTGGCACGGTTGATCCAAGAGCATTGGGCGGCCGGCCTTTTAGTGCGAGAATCACCCACAACGAGCAGATGCTCACGCCGCTCGAGCAGACGGAAGAAACGCCAACAGCGCGATTTTCAATCCGTCGCGCTTACGATCAATCCGCCAAGCTACGAGTGCTTGATTCAAAACCGGTTCAATTGGGCAGCGGCACGGTTGCGATCAGCGTCGACGTGCCACCCGACTCGGGTCAAGCAACCCTCCATTACTCCGGCGTTCTGGCCGACGACGGCTGGCGCGCGCGAGTTGAAGATTTGAGCACGAACAAGATTCTCTCAGCTCCCGTGACCGCGCGAGGATTTGAGTTGATGACGACGCTCGATCCCGGCCGCTATCGTGTTACGTTTACCTACTCACCCCGCGAGTTTTGGGCGGGGATGTGGGTCAGCCTTGGCTCATTAGTCGTACTGTCGATATTTGGCGTGGCGTTTTATGGCCGCAGAAAACGCTAGCAGTGCAAATCTGGGTGGGGATGGCCCGACGGGATTGATAAACTTGGCGACCGCAGCGAGCTGCCATTTTGCAGTTGGCGAGCCCAAAATCACGATAGCTTCGAATCAAGGAAGATCAGATGCTGATTGCCTCACGCCCCGCCGCCCTCGCCGCTGTATTGGGTTTTTCCGTTTGTTGTTCGGCACTTTTTGCTTTCGCTGCCCCCGTTCAACAACGGACGGCTCCGAATCAGAATGCGGCTGAACAAGGACAACGGCAGTCGTTTCAACAGCGGGTCGAAGCCCAGCAAATGGCTCAACAACAAGCGGCCGAACAACGCGTCGCCGCGCGTCCGTTTCCTGAGCTTCCAGAACCGCAAAAGAAGTACCTGCACGAGCTATTGGATTACTGGCAGCAGAATAGCGACCTAGTCAAGCAATACGTTTGCGACTTCCAACGATACGAATACGATACGGAAATCGTCAACTATCGCGATCCACAAACCAATCAGCTGGCGGCTCACAACGTAGCGACGGGCCAAATTCGCTACGCGGCTCCCGACCGTGGCTATTTCGAAACAACGGCCGTCATGGATTTTAAGGCTCCGCCGACTCAGCCGGGTAGTGAAGCCGAATACCGGCCCCGTGAAACCAACGGGCCACTGGAAAAGTGGATCTGCGACGGGCGAAACATTTACGAGTTCGATTTCTCTGCCAAACGGCTCTACGAAACCGAGATCCCCGCTTCGATGCAGGGAGACGGCCTCTCTAACAGTCCCCTGCCCTTCCTGTTCGGCGCCAACAAAGAGCTATTGTTGGAACGCTACTGGGTGCGAGTCATCACGCCCGAAGGCGCGACGAACGAGTATTGGTTGGAAGCGTATCCCAAACGAATCGATGACGCTCGCAACTATTCCAAGATCGAGATCATCATCGCCGAAGAAGATTTCTTACCGAAAGCCATGCATTTGTACTCACCACAGTACGACCCGGCGAACAATAACTTCGGCAGCCGCTATTTTGCGTTTGGCAATCGTCGCGTGAACGACGGTCGTTCCAAAATCCAAGACTTCTTGGGCATCTTCGTGAGGCCGCAAACGCCAATCACGGGAGGCTGGAAGCGCGTGACGCGCAGTGCGCTTGAGCAGCAGCAGGCAACCCGTGAGAGCCTGCAACGGGCAAAAGTTGAACGGGAACAACAGCCGCTGCGATAAGTCTCTTCACCGCGATGGGCTACCGTGAAGATGGCTGTCAGCCAAACAACAGCGGCTTCAAAATCCACGCGTCAGGCTCGTCCTCGTCGCATCCGAGCTACCGTTTGCCGATTGCGGGCCAATAGCCAGCGGCCATTCCCACCAGCAGTCCAATCCCGTGCGCCCAGTTGGCAACCGATGCTCCGATCAACCCGGATGAGGTCGGAATCATGCAAAAGAACAGCCACGCCATCAGGATCATGACCGTCGATTGAGGCACAAACATGCCGCTAGACCGGTCGACAATCGAGCGGATCCAAATAAATCCGAACAAGCCATAGACCACTCCGGACATACCACCCACCGCCGTGATCAGCCACATGCTCTGGCCAGACGCCAACCCAGGCGCTGATCCACCAATGGCGTCGGGCACGGTGCATTGGACAAAGTTGGAAATCGCAGCGGTCGCTAAAACCAGCAGGCCCAAACTGACCGAGCCGTACCGGTGCTCGATCATTTTTCCAAATTGAAACAACCACATCATATTGAACACGATGTGCAAAACGCTGTAGTGAATGAAAATTGGCGTTACCAAACGCCAAACCTCACCCCGGCGAATACTCGCCAATCGCAACGCCAAAGAATCTCTGCCAATTATCGAGTCATTGATTAGCTGTTGCGACGCCGGCGGCCCAACCGCCGTAAACTGCAACGCTCGTTCGGCCGCACCGTCCCGAGGCCCCTCGCCGAGCCCCGTCATCAGGAATACGATCACGCAGATCGCGATCAGTAACGTGGTCAGCGGCGGGCGACGCTTGATTTGGCCATGGTTGATTTTGACCAAGTTCTTCTGCATCTTTTTTCGCTGCTGAGCCTCCTCGCGCGCGATTGCTTCGGCCTTTTGAATTGCAGCGGCGTATTTTGAATCCGTTGGATTCGCCAAGAACTGAGAAAACTCGCCTTTTGCCTCCTCTAGCCGATCTTCGTCCTTAACCCAGACCTCGTACTGTGGGTCTCCACCGCCGCTGGCAGTTGCCGGCCCCGCCGGTTCGACTTTGACTCGAATTCCTTTCGTCATCAGCCACGCGACCAAGCGAGCGGGTTCGTGCGAGTCGTTGATTTCGCCCAACAGTCTCATGGCAAATACATTTCAGTGGAAAAATACGAGAAGAAATCGAGAAACAGGCAACCGTGACAGCACTCGTGATAGCACGAGACCGAAGCCCCAAGTTCGCCAACCGAGCTTGAGCGATTGGCATAATTCCGGGATGGTTGGCCCCATTATCGATGATCGGCCGCACGAATGTAAGGTCGCCCAAATCCAACCAAACCGCTCGACCGTGACCCGCCAATCCAACTCGCCCAGAAGCCACCTCTCACGACCGCAGCAATCCGCAGCTTAACATGAATCACGATCCAACCACTTCCCCCGATGTTCAACGAGCCCGCTTTGACCACGCGGTGCCGCACGTCGCGCCGAAGTCGGCGACGACTGGCCAAGCGGACGATCAAACCGACTCAGAATTGGTCACCAAAACGCGTCAGCAGATCCGAGAGCTCGTCCAAGAGATCGCTGCGTTGGCGAAATCCGATTGCTCCGTCGACGATTTCCACGCCGGCTTCCTTAATCGAATCACCAGTGCCCTAGCGGCGGTCGGCGGTGCGATTTGGATGCGAGACAAACCAACCGACCCGATGACGATGCGGTATCAGGTCAACTTTGCCGAATCTGGTTTGGTCGACGACCGGGTTGCCGCCCATCGACATAGCCTGTTGCTGCAAAAACTGGCGGCCGCGGGTGAGCCAACCTTGGTCGGTCCAAACTCGGGCGGCAGCGACGAAACGCAAGCCGGAAACCCGACCGCTCATCTGATTATCGTGGGGCCACTGCTGATCGATCAACAGACTGTTGGCTTGGTCGAAATCCTCCAGCGCCCCGGCGCGGGGCCGACGACCCAGCGTGGTTACCTTCGATTTGTCACACAAATGTGTGAGGTCGCCAGTGACTTTTTACGCAACCAACAGATTCGCTCGTTCGCCCAGCAGCAATCGACTTGGCAGCAGCTTGAGCAATTTATTGACGCGGCCCATCGCGGACTTGATCCCGATGAAACCGCGTACACCATCGCCAACGAAGCGCGGCGGCTAGTTGATTGTGATCGTGTTAGCGTCGTGCTGGGCACCGGCCGCAACACTCGTGTGCGGGCAGTGAGCGGCTTGGATTCAGTCGAGCGACGGGCCGAACAAATTCGCAAGCTTCGCTCGCTGACGGCAACGGTGATGAAAGGTGGCCAACCCCTGTGGTACCACGGAGAAGACACCGACCTACCGCCGCAGGTTGAATCCCGACTGCACAATTACGTAGACAAAGCCCACTGCAAAATGCTGGCTATCTTGCCGCTCCAAGAATCGGCTCAGCCGCCTGCGGAAACCAACCCAACCGACGGCTCGCGCAGACAAACGCCACCTCGCACGATCGGCGCGTTGATCATCGAGCAACTCAAGGACTCGCGTATCGCGCCATCGTTCGAGCGGCGGGCCGAAGTCGTCGTGCAACACAGCCAAACCGCGTTAACCAACGCGCTCGCACATGATGAAATCTTCCTGATGCCGCTGTGGAAAATACTGGGCAAAGTGCTGCCCGATTTTCGATCCGGGGTGATTCAGAAAATCTCTGCCGTGGGATTGGTCGTTGGACTGGCTGCGTTTCTGGCGTTGTTTCCCTACCCGTTTGCGTTGGGTTCGAGCGGCAAACTGCAACCCGAAGTCCAGCACGAGGTATTCGCTCAGGTGGACGGCGTTCTGCAAGAGATCCCGATCGCCGATGCGAATGACACCATGGTTCGACAGGGCGATGTACTGGCGGTGATGACCAACAGCGACTTGGAACTGGCAATTCAAGACCTAGACGGACAACTCGCGGAAGTGCGGGCTCAGATTGCCGCCGACCAGCGGTTACAGAACCGCAACGACTTTGACGAGGTCGAGGGCGTGATGTTGGCGGGGCGTTTGGATAGTGCTCGGCAGTCCTACGAGAGCCTCGAAAAGGAACTGGCCATCAAGCAGCAACAGGCCGAGCAGTTGTATGTTCGTGCTCCGTCGGACGGCCAAGTAGTCAACTGGCAGTTCCGACAGAACCTGTTGCGACGTCCGGTCTTGCGCGGACAAAACTTGATGACAATCGTCGATCCCAATACTCAGTGGGAGCTGGAGCTAGAAATGCCCGAGCGACGGCTGGCTCATTTGTTGACGGCCGCTGGCGAATCTGAGGAACCCCTGCAAGTCACGTTTGGCCTGATCTCGCATCCCGGCAGCGAATACACGGGGACGGTGATGCGAATCGATCGTCAACTGGACGTTCACACCGACGAAGGAAACACGGCAAAAGTCCAAGTGGTGTTCGACAACGACCAGCTGCCGCCAGAGCTGTTGCGAGCTGGAACACGTGTCACGGCGAAAGTACATTGCGGCACGCGGTCGATCGGTTACGTTGTATTCCACGAGTTAATCGAAACGGTTCAATCGAGCGTTCTATTTTGGCTTTAGGGGCATTGGCGTGGATGGCGGCAGCATGGTTTGACATCGGCCAGTTCGGTGCGTGGTTTGGCTCTTGGTTTGGAGCGACGACGGCTTGGCTCATTTGGCCAGCGCTGGTTCTATTCTTGGTTGCGATCGTCGCGCTGTGGTGCTTGAATCTAATCGGACTGCCGGGCAACTGGTTAATTGTCCTAACCTGCGTTGTTTGGCTGCTTGTCGGGCCCGAACGTTTCGCGTTCTCTTGGGGGTTGGTCGTGGCACTGGCGGTGCTGGCTGCGATTGGCGAAGCGGTCGAGTTCGCGGCGTCGGTCGTGACGACGCAAAAACAGGGCGGCTCGAAAACCGGTGCCACTTGCTCGCTTGTCGGATCGATGATCGGTGGACTGGCCGGAGCGATTCTTGGGCTGCCGATCCCGGTTCCGCTGGTAGGTTCCGTGGTCGGCTCGATCTTGTTCGCCTGCGGCGGAGCGTGGGCAGGAGCCGTCGTCGGCGAGCACTGGGCCGGGCGAAGTTGGGATGAGGCGATTCCGATCGGCAATGCTGCCTTCGTCGGGCGATTGCTGGGCACCGTTGGAAAATTCACACTCGGGTCTGCCATGGTGGGGCTGGCGCTGCTGGGCCCGCTGTACTTTTAGCGGTCGGGCCTTGCGATGCTAGCTCTTTGGTCGCTTGAGCGCTACGATTAAGTGACTCCACGACTTAACATTCGGTAGCGATTGTGCCGATTGGACAAGACACGGAGTTTTGCCAGTTTTTCGTTTCCACCGCCAATCGATGGCATCAGGTAGCACTAATGAGTGACCTAACGACTCAACCCCAGCCCGCCGATCAAGTGCCCGCGCGAGACATGCGATTTTGGGCGCGGCCAATCGTGCTCGGGATCGCGATCAGCATGTTCGTAGGCTTGGCGGATCGAGCAGATGCTCAAGCCGCATGGTCGTTGAAGGACAGTTCTGATTTTGCACCACCGAAATCGAAGCCCCTGTCACAGTCTTTATCGACGCCACCGGGATCGACAACGAAACAGAAACCAACCGGGAATCAATTCAGCACTCCGCCGGCAACCAATGCGACGCGGACGCCATCGCGGCGAGCCAATCGGTCGATAACACCGCCCGCGTTGACGACGCCAACTTCGACTTCACCCGGTTCGACATCCGCGAAATCCTCGTCGCGTGGCTCGTATCACGACGTGGCTACTTGCACGGTCGAATTCATTGACGACGTCGAACTGCCCGCCCAAGAAAGTGGTGTGCTGCGCTCGATGCTGGTCAAGGAAGGACAGGCATTTCAAAAAGGACAGGGCATCGCTCAGATTGACGACCAGTTGTACCGACAGTTGCGCCGACAGGCTCAAATGCAAGTCGCGATGGCTCAGAAACGAGCCACCGATCGAACGTCTATTCGGGCGGCAAAGTACAAGGTCAAGCTGGCGACCGTCGAAGCTGAGAAGGCGAGGAACCTATTCGCCAAAGCAGCGAAGTCCGAGAGCGAATACCGTCGTGCTCGTTACTCACAGCGGGTGGCTCAGGAGGAATTGATCGCGGCCGAGAACGAGCTTCAGATGGCCGCCAGCGAGGCGCAGTTAGAACAGGCAAAACTGGAAGAAGTTGAAACTCGCATCGGTCGACACGCAATCCGCACAAATTTCAACGGTTACGTGATCGAGAAATTTCGAGACGCGGGCGAGTGGGTCCAAGCCGGTGAGAAAGTGCTTCGTGTGGCGCGAATGGATCGCTTGTACGTTCAGGGCGTCATCAGCGGGGTCGAGTACAACCCGTTCGAGATCGCGAACAAACCCGTTACGGTAACCATGAAACTGGCTCGAGGCGAGACAACGACGTTTGAGGGAACGATCGCAAGCGTTGGCTTGGAGAAGCAAGGAACCGGCGATCTGTTTATGGTCAAAGCTGAGGTCAATAATCGATCGAAGGACGGGGCTTGGATCCTGCTACCCGGCGGCAACGTCAAAATGCGAATCCATCTCGACGGCAAACCAAGCGTTAGCCTCGGCGCTGCGACGCCACCGGCAGCCAACAACCAGCGGTAACGCCAGGTGGGTGATGCCTAAGATGATTCAACCGTGGCTACTTACGGCTGAACTTCAATCCAGACAAATGGTTCTCCGTTTTCGTCCATTCGCAACTCACCCGTTAACGGCGGTTCAGCCTGACGAAGCAATTTGCTTAACGTGACCATGTACGAGGTGCGTTTGCGGCTAAACGAGACCTCGGTCGCCGAGAGGTCGATTTTCGCCTCACGAATCCCACGCCAGTCGTACAGAAACGGAACCTGACAGCGGCCAGAAATCGCAGGCAGCGCTTTGCTCAATTGAAACCGCTCAATACGAATGTCCTCGCGTTGGAACAAGCGCGGCGCAGTGTTGACCGGTGCGTTTTTTAGCGGCCAGCCGATGGGCCACGCTTGCTGACCCGCGGCGACCGGAACCAATCGTAGCTGAACTCCCCTGCCCTGCGGCCGCGCGGGCACGAGAGCGAGCCCCAGTTCTTGCAGGGACACGGTCAGTGCGGTGCCAGCGGAGATTCCTTTTAGCTCGTTCTGTTGATCGATCGATGCTGAGCTTCCGCCAGCCGCGAGCGCCGCGCGTGCCTCGTCAGTAGGTTGTAAATCTAACTGGGCCGCCTCAGCAATCGAGTGGACGGCGCTGGCCGCTGATTCACCCGCAGTCGATTCGGCAACCTTGTAAGACAAGCGTTGGTGCAAGTCGGCCAGCTGCCCCGCAGTCAGCCCAAATGCCTTCTTTTCCTCCATCGCAAGGTCAGCGCCATCGTCGCGCAGTCGCTGGAGGTACCGTTTGATCTTGGACGTATCGGATCGAGAAAACGATTCACCCGGCAACAGCAGACGATTGTTTTTAATCACTCCCACGACGTTGATAATCGTCGAGCCACCGAATTGCTCTTCCTCGACGGTCGGCCGATCTACCTTTCGAACGGAAGACGAAACGCGGTCCGCGCCGACATCGGAAAGCAACTGCATCCACTGCTGCTGCGTGCCTGCTGGAGCTGTCGGTGGGGCCAAAACCTTCAGCTCAATGACGCGATTCTGGCCGTGGACTGGCGTAGCGAGTATTGGCCAAGGCGTAACGCACGCCAAAAACACAGCCAGTTTGAGTGCGCTTCGGCGCGCGTGTCGCGGGTCGATGGCAAACTTCATCGCGCAATCTCAAATGAAAAGGGTGACTTGGCAGAAAACATTTACACGAAGCCGTGTCCGGTCTAGCGTAATCGCTTGGTCAAAGCTGCAAGCGTCGCGCGATCTGCGGTGGCGTTGGGGCGGTGCAACGGGAAGCCCCGTGAGGTTGACGGCATCGGTGCGTTTAGCGGTCTCACCTAGTCGGTGATACCGTAGCGACCGATGCAATAGATGGCGTTGAACAAATCGCGGATGCCAATCTTTTTGCCTTCGTCATAACCGCGGCTGTTATACGTAATGGGCACTTCAACAAAACGATACCCGCGTCGGGCCAGTTTTGCGGTCAGCTCGGGTTCAATGCCGAATCGGTCTTGAGCAAGCTTTAAGCCCTGCAACACATCGCGATTGAAGGCTTTGTAGCACGTTTCCATATCCGTCAGGTTGAGTCCACTGAACAGATTGGAGGCGCCGGTCAGTACCGCATTACCGGTGCGGTGGACCCACGATTCGTCCTGCTGCTCGGCTCCGATGAAACGAGAACCGTAGACGATATCCGCGTCGCCGTTGACTAGCGGTTGGATCACACGCGGAATGTCTCGAGGGTCGTACTCCAAGTCAGCATCCTGCACGATCACGAAGTCTCCGGTCGCGGCCGCAAAACCCGTTCGCAGCGCCGCGCCCTTGCCCTCGTTTTGCTCTTTGAGGACCAGCCTGACCGACGAGAGCCCGTCCAGTCGTTTGAGTAGCGCTCGTGTTCCGTCGGTACTGCAATCGTCAACGATTACGAGCTCCGTTCGCAATGGCAGCGAACTAACGCGACTAATCACTCGAGCGATCGTGGCTTCCTCGTTGTAAACAGGAATCACAACCGACACGACGTACGACTTCGCGGCTTCGACGGCATCGGCTGGCAAGGACGTTTCGTAAGCTTCAAGTTCCGAGGCCACCACGTCATCGCAGCTTTCCAGCCGCATCAAAATCTCGTCACGTTCGCGAGTCACTGCCGATTCTGCAGCGGATGCCGATTGAGCCCCCACAAACGGAATTTTAACCGTCGGTTGCGTTGTACTAGAAATATGCTCGTTCATCCGCCCCTCAAACCCGTATGACGCAAACGCTGCCAGAGCGTCTGCTTGAACACTTTTATCGTCATCTCACCACACAATCTGTGACATTCCAACTGAGGTAAGGAATGTTACTGCTCCATCAAAACGGTTATGCCAAAGAAAATCAACGGGAAAGAACAAGCCCGTCAAAGATGCCCGAAGGCGAAATAACCAACCATCCAGCGAAAGGGCATCACCATACCCTACTGGAGCGATTTGACGGCGTTACGGACGCACGACTTCCCTTAAAAAACGCGGCCTGAAACTAGGGTTTTGGACCACCCGCACCGATTTTACATTCGGCTGTCAAAAAGCTGCTGCCGCCAGCGGGCGTGATGCCCCCCGGAAAGTGATGCAAGCTACGATCGCGCAGAAAAAAAGCTGCCACTAATTCGTGGCAGCCTAGTTTACTCAGCAATTAGCGTGTTGCGGTTCGTCGGGCCGGTTGGCGACGACGATCCTCCAACTGTGCCTTAGTCCCAATCCAGCTTACCGCCAGTTTGGTACTCAGTAACGCGAGTCTCAAAGAAGTTCTTTTCCTTGGCGAGGTCCATCGTTTCACTCATCCAAGGGAAAGGGTTCTGGCTGTTGTATTGCACCGGCAAACCAATTCGCTCGAGACGACGATCGGCAATGAACTGCACGTAGTCGCGGAACAGCTCGGCGTTCAAGCCAAGCACACCGTTCGGCAAGCAATCGTGAGCGTAAGCAATCTCCAGCTCAACCGATTCGCGAACGCGATCGACCATCTGCTGCTGGAACTCTTCGGTCCACAAGTGCGGGTTCTCTGACTTGATGCCGTTGATCAAATCGATACCGAAGTTCAGGTGAATGGACTCGTCACGCAGAATGTACTGAAACTGTTCGCCGATGCCCTTCATCAGGTTGCGACGATGGAAAGACAGGATCATCACAAAGCCCGTGTAGAAGAAGATCCCTTCCATAATCAGATAGAAACCGATCAGGTTCTTCAACAGCGCCTGAGCGCCTTCGAAGGTCTCGGTTGTAAAATCGGGATCAAGGACTTCGCGAGTCAGCTCCATCTCGAACGCGTCCTTGCGAGCGATCGCGGGGACTTCGTTGTACATGTTGAAGACTTCGCCCTCGTCGAGGCCAAGGCTTTCAACAACGTATAGGAACGTGTGCGAGTGAACGGCTTCCTCGAATGCCTGACGCAGCAGGTACTGACGACATTCTGCATTGGTAATATGCTTAAAAATCGCCAGCACAAGGTTGTTACCGACCAGACTCTCGGCCGTCGAGAAAAATCCGAGGTTCCGCATGATGACGTGACGCTCGGCAGCCGTTAACTGATCCGACTTCCAGATTTCGATGTCCTTGTTCATCGGGACTTCGGTCGGCATCCAGTGGTTGGCACAGCCGTTGTCATAGTGCTCCCACGCCCATTTGTATTTCAGCGGCATCAACTGATTCACGTCCACTTGGTGGCAGTTAATCAGCCGTTTTTCACTGGCGTCCATACGTCCGCCAGGTGCCTTGGGGGTGCTGGCTACATCAGGTTCGCGAATATCTGTTGCCATCTTCTAAGCTCCATCCTTTAGAGTTTGGGGGTATTGATTATCGAATCACTCGGGGTGAACTAACCGCAGTCAGCTTCGCCAAATCAATTACTGAGCAGCTTGATGAACAAGCCGATTGGTCACCGAAAAGACCGAATGAATCGTTTGTGAGCAACCAACGATCTTTTTTGGATGACCAAAAAATACCATTGGGGGGTGACCCGTCCATCCGACGATGGACAGGGTCAGGTTTCCAAACAGGCCGCACATCAACAGCGGCCAATGCGATGCCAATTACTGGCAGGCTTCGCAATCAGGGTTGTCGATGCTGCACTGCTGGACTTCTGGCTGTCGCTCGACCATGACGTCGGCTGACGAACTGGCGTTTTTCATCCAACGTGGTTGAACACCAAACTTGTTAATGTCGACGGTCGATTTTTCGACCTGAGTCGCACCTAGCGAACGCAAGTAGTACGTCGTCTTCAATCCGGTCGACCAAGCGTAGCGGTACATTTCGTCTAGCTTCTTGCCGCTTGGGTTGCCCAAGTACAAGTTCAGCGACTGGCCCATGTC
>CAZLFF010000013.1:0-37726 GCA_964558755.1 uncultured Pirellulaceae bacterium | reverse complement strand
CCCAAATGTCGATGTCCATCGAGTCGGCGACAACTTTCAGTTCGTTGACCAAGCTAATGTTGATCTGCACGAACTCACCCGACAGGTTACTTTTCACAAACAAGTGCTTGTAAGTCGGTTCGATCGATTGCGTCACGCCGATAATGGTCGAGATCGTGGCCGTCGGAGCGATGGCCATGATATTACTGTTACGAACACCATGCTCGGCAACTCGTGCGCGAACACTGTCCCAATCCATGCTGGTGGACTGGTCCATTTCGATGTCCATCCCACGCTCGTCTTGTAGGATCTGTACGGTGTCGATTGGCAGCAAACCGCGATCCCACTTTGAGCCCTCGTACGTGCTGTAGGTACCACGTTCCTCGGCCAAGCGACTGGACGCCATGATCGCGTACCACGAAATGGCTTCCATCGAGCGATCGGCAAACTCAACTGCTTCCTCGCTGGCGTAGCTAATTCCGCAAGCGGAAAGAGCGTCCTGAAAACCCATCATCCCCATGCCCACCGGGCGGTGACGCTGGTTGGCGTTTTTGGCCTCGGGTGTTGGGTAGAAGTTGATATCGATCACGTTGTCCAACATGCGGACGGCCGTGTTAATCGTTTCTTCCAGCTTCTTGTGATCCAATTTGCCGTCGGTCACATGGTTTCGCATGTTGATCGAGCCAAGGTTGCAAACTGCGGTCTCATCGGCCGAAGTGTTCAGCAAAATCTCGGTACACAGATTACTGCTATGCACAACGCCGCAGTGATCCTGAGGCGAACGGATGTTGGACGGATCCTTGAAAGTAATCCACGGGTGCCCGGTCTCGAAAACACGCGTCAACATTCTGCGCCACAGATCGAGCGCCGGAATTGTGCGATGCAGTCTCATCTTACCGTCGGCTGCATCTTGCTCGTACTGCTCGTATCGCTCTTCAAACGCTTTGCCGTACAGATCATGCAGGTCGGGCGTTTCGTCTGGGCTGAATAGCGTCCAGTCCTTCTTTTCAACGACACGCTTCATGAACAGATCAGGAATCCAGTTCGCCGTGTGCATATCATGGGTACGACGACGTTCGTCGCCCGTGTTCTTGCGAAGGTCGAGGAACTCTTCAACATCTAAGTGCCATGTTTCCAAGTACGAACAAACCGCCCCCTTTCGCTTGCCGCCTTGGTTGACTGCAACAGCCGTGTCGCTAACGACTTTCAAGAACGGGATAACACCTTGGCTCTGACCGTTCGTGCCCTTGATGTGTGAGTTGGTCGCGCGAATCGGAGTCCAGTCATTCCCAAGACCCCCGGCCCACTTGGACAACTTCGCGTTGTCGGCAACGGCCTTGAAGATACTGTCCAAGTCGTCCGGAACGGTCGACAGGTAGCAAGAGCTCAGCTGTGGGTGCAGCGTACCTGAGTTGAACAGCGTCGGAGTAGCCGAAGTAAAACGAAACTGCGACAGAACGTTGTAGAACTCGATCGCACGAGCGTTTTTATCAGCTTCGTTGAGCGCCAACCCCATCGAAACTCGCATCCAAAAGTACTGCGGCGCCTCGAATCGTCGGCCCTCGATGTGTAGCAAATATCGATCGTAGATCGTTTGCAAACCTAGGTAAGGAAACAACGAATCACGCTGCGGATCCAAGGCAGCGGCCAAACGGTCCAAGTCATACCCAGCCAAGTCCGGAGAAATTCGCTCGGCGTCGATTCCCATTTGCACAAAATCGGCAAACTTCTCGCGGTACAACTGCTCGACATTATCCGTCGCCGCCGACTTGCCCAACGATTCGCGGTAAATAATGTTCAGAACTAGGCGACCGGCGACTTGATCGTAATCCGGATCGTTTTCGATTCGAGCACGTGCGGCCAAAACCATCGACCGAGCGATCTCTTTCGGAGTAATGCCGTTGTAAAACTGCTTCTTGACCTCGACCAATAGCTCTTCCGCCGAGCATGTCTCCTCGAACCCGCGGCAAGCCGTTTCAACCTGCTGACGCAAGCGATCGAAATCCAAGTTTTCTAGCACGCCATCGCGGCTGATCATGATGGACGGAAACGCCTCATCGCTCTCCATCCGCTCCTCAGCTCGCAACTGTCGCATCTTGGAATGCTCAGCGCGGTAGAGGATGTAGCGTCGGGCAACTGAGAAGAACTCGTTCTTCATCAGCTCGCGTTCGACCACGTCCTGAATATGCTCCACCGCCACACCGCCACTTTCGGCCGAGTCCAGCTTTGCCTGATCATAGACGGCCGCAGCCATTACTTGGATTTTTTCATTCAACCCCGCCTCGAGGTCCTCAGGGCGGTCCACCCCCTGCTCGGCACAAAATGCCTTCTGAATGGCTTTGACGATCAACGTCTTGTCGAAAGTCGTGACGCGGCCATCGCGTTTGGTGACGTTCAGCTCAGCTTGAGCAGCACTGTTCAACATTCCTTCGCACTCCTAGTTCACTTCTGGATCCGTGAGAAGTTGCCCGAGGTCATCTCGAGCAACGTATTTGACGCAAGGCTGAATAAGCTAAAGCCTTTCGGTGACACAGCTGGTCAAAGCTTTCCCGAAAAACCAATCCACCAATCCGTAGCGACAGCGTTCGTACAGCGTAAGAAATTTGCGTTTCCATTCCGCAGACCGACATCCTTAATAAGATTGACGAACTGCGAGCAATCAGTTGCTGGCCAGCGTTCTTCAACTCGATCACTTGCAACGCTATGGGTAGTTGTCCGGGAGAACACGGCTCGATGTTAAGGTAGAGAAAACAGGCGATCCTGCCTGAATCACAAGGTTCTATTAAAACCCCTTAAAACACTCGACTGGGCGTCTCTCTCTCGTTTGTTGAGCGTTGCCAACGGCGATCGTGGCCCAATATATCGATACCCAACCGCCTGTCAACACAAAATGTTGTGCTTGCAATGATATCGATCGTGTCGACTAGAACCTTTGGCTAATGTTGGATATTTGCACCTATTATCCATTTTGCCAGCACCTCGTTGAAATCAGATTCCTGCTAGCGTTCGGCAGATACCCGGCACAACATGTAGGCCGCGCCGGGAGGCAAAATCCGCAGAATGAAGGGTTACCGCAATGGGCGCGACGGCCGTTTCGCGATCTCGCTGTTCTGCGAATCGAACACAACGCGTAGACTTAATCCTCCGCTTAACCTCCAAAACGGCTCACCGGCGAGGGAACCCTCGACTGACGACTGACCGTTCTCTGTTCAATTAGCACAACAAAATGCTAAGACGAAACAAAAACTCAAACCGATCCAAGCAAGCAAAGGCAGAGCACGCGGCCTTACTTGATTTGATCCAGCGCCGTTCGCTGACTGGCCAACAGCAAAAAGAAAGCAGTCAGCTCGTGTATCGGCACATGCTTGGCAATTCGACTCACATCACGCACGGCAATTTCCCCAGTATCGGCAGCGAAGACCTGGGGCTACTATTTCACGCGACCGACGAGTCGTTCTTCGACGGGCGGGTAAGCAAACTCTGCGAACGCGTCGCGTCGCGTCCGTTGTCGTTTCGGCTTTCGACACGCATGACCTCTTCGGGTGGCATGACCACCATGCAGCGACCGATTAACTGCCCGCGAGCACCGCGCGAGTTTGAAATCGCGATTGCCACAACACCTTTGTTCGAATCTTTTCGTGATGGTGACCAACCCATGGTTGGCGGCCTACCCTGCCGCGATCGCTTGCAGGCATTGCAACGCATCATGGAGCACGAGATGGTCCACTTGATCGAAATGCTACTCTGGGATGACTCAAATTGCTCGGCCACGCCGTTCAAGCGAATCGTTCGAAACTTCTTTGGTCACCTCGAATCAAACCATCGCCTGCTGACGCCGTCGGACGTCGCTCGCAAAAAGCTAGGCTTGTCGTCGGGCGATCACGTTCGCTTCTCCAGCAACGGCCGCTACCTCGAGGGCTATTTACACCGAGTGACCAAGCGAGCAACGGTGCTGGTTCCTGACGCCAAAGGAGTTCCCTACGACGACGGCCAGCGATATCAAAAATACTATGTCCCGCTGGCCCGCCTGCGACGCGCATGACTCTGCTGCCGCGACCGCCCGTAATTGTGCCTGTTTGAGATCAACGGGCCTGAACAATCAGCTCACCGCACCCTAGCGATCCGCGAGCCGAGACACGCTGAGCTTCTGTACAAACCGCCCGCCGGCAAAACGGCTGTAGCGACCGACATGCGACCACAAGAAAGGCATGGCATCGCAATGGCACAAAAAAACCTTGCTGCGGTTAAGCAGCAAGGTGTTTAATTTCTAAACTAGGATCCCTGCATCCGCATTGCACAAGTAACGGAGCAGAGCCTTGAAACCGAACGAAAAAGATCACCCGGTTTCTAATCCGCCGGACTAGCCGTCGGTTGAGCCAGCGGTTGTCGATGGAGATGCTGGCTGAATGACAATCACGTCGTCGTTGTCACTGGCAAGTGCAACGATACCACCCGCCAGTCCACCCAGCGAGAGCAAACGGCCGAGGCCACCGCCACCGCCAAAGCCCAACAGGCCACGACCACCGAAAATTCCGCCACCACCGCCGCAGCAGCCACCACCGCAACTGTCACAGCTGCTCACGCCGCTGAAGTCACCACAGCTACCGCAGGCACCGCCTGCCGCTGCGCCACATCCGACTGACTCACTGGCGTACTCGATTGGCGACGAATCGTAAACCATGTCACCTTCATAGTAGTCGGTGCCAGCATACTCGATCTGGTCGCTAACAAATCCTGTGTCCTGCTGACATGTCAGACAAACGTCTAGCGAATCAGAATACCCCGAGTCCACAATCCCACCGTCTGCGTAGCCACCATCGAATGGAATGTCGGCTTCGATTACATCTTGGGCCGTCGCGGGAATCGCAACTGGAATCTCGTCTGAATCGGTCAGAACTGAATCACCGATCTCGCCAACTTCTTCATCAATCGCCTGAAAGCTAACCGCAGCAAATCCGCTCGGTCCAGCAGCGACGAAATCGTAAACGCCTGGCTCGAGATCAGTGACCATGAAACTACCGCGATCATCTACCTCGACCTGTGCGACTTGCTTGTCGTCTTCGATGATATGAATCTTAGTTCCTTCGACGACTGAAACATCGCCAAGCATCGGCATCACTTGTCCGACAAGCTTACCGTCTTTAAGCATGACGCGGTTTGAACCGACAACTTGCTGAGCTTCCTCATTGCGAGCCACTGAAGCGATCTCGCTGGCAACGCCTGCAGGCAAGTTCTTTTCCAAGATTGATTTAACGACTGAGAAATGCGGGGAAACAGCAGCCGCTTCCATCACGTTGACGGTGTCAACTTCGCCGAAACCAACGACTCGGACGCCGTAAGCTGCGAAACCAGTCTGGCCTGTCGCAACGAATGAATAGATGCCTTCTTCCAAGTCTTGAACCACAAAAGTTCCGTCCTCAAGCGTCTTTGCCGACTTGGCAATTTCACCATCGCGGACGAAGAAAACTTTCAGATCAGACAGGCCCTGAACTTGCTGACCGTCAGCATTCAAACTGGCGATGCGGCCTTCGACCTCACCCGAACGATTAACCGAAATAGTGTGGAGGCGTGCAGAAGCAAGCTCGTTCAAATCCGCGGCGACGTTGGCAGCAACATCAGAAGTCAGTGGAGCCGATTCGGCAGCAAGATGCTGGGCAGAAGCAACGGCCGTCGCGATTAACGGGAGTGCGAACAGCAAGGCGGCCATTCGGTAGTTAGACCATTTTTCAATCATTGTCAGTACCATTATTAGTCAAAGGTGTCCGATTAGCTGCAAAGAGGAGGGAGTCCGGCATGTGCTGACAAAAGCACTCAATACGACGCACGCTTTCGCGCACCACCAGCCGGGACTTCAGTTGTACACACCCCAGAACAACCTGTCAAGGAATTCGGCAAGATCAAGATGGGATGATTAGGCAATTTTTTAGCACTGTGCCCAATTTCACGAGTTCGAGCGACAATCCCTGTCTTCTAGCGGCATTTTCGACCGAAAAACACGGCTTTTCCTGCCTTTTCGTCGCAAATCCAAGACCACGAACGCCGCCCAATCACGGCGATCGCTTGGAGATGACGCCCAATTCCGGGCTACTGGCTGAGGCGTAGCGAGAGCGTGGGATACGCCCCCCCTGATAGGCCATCCTGCCTGCTTTTACACCAAAATTCATGGCCCAAGACATCTGAACCGGGTCGTCCGCTCGAGCCACCGCACTGTTGAGCAGCACGGCGTCAAACCCGAGCTCCATCGCGACCGCAACGTCGCTCGCTGTTCCTACACCGGCATCAATGATGACCGGATAGTCTGGGTCATCACGTTTCAAATCGTCCAAAATGATTAGCAAGCTGTTGCGATTGATCACGCCAAGCCCCGACCCGATCGGGCTTCCCGCTGGCATCACGCTGGTCGCCCCGGCATCTTTCAGCCGCCGAGCGATAATCGGATCGTCGCTGGTGTAGCACAGCACCTGGAACCCGTCGGCGACAAGCCGTTCGGTCGCTCGTAACGTTTCAATCGGATCCGGTAGCAGCGACCGACTGTCACCGAGGACCTCCAGCTTTACCCAGTCCGCACCCGGGTTCTCCAGCCCGCGCAAAATTTCTCGACCCATCCGAGCGCAGCGCACCGCGGTCTCGGCGTCGTAGCAACCGGCCGTATTGGGCAGAAGCGTCAATCGGTCAAGGTCTAAGTAATCCAAAATGTTGCGACCAGAACTGTCGTGCAACTTTTCACGTCGCACCGCGATCGTGACGCACTCGGTCCCACTGGCCTCGATCGAAGCTTGCATCGTCTCGAACGAGTCATACTTGCCCGTGCCGAGGATCAAGCGACTGCGAAACGTGTGCGGGCCGACGCGAAACGGGCGGTCGAACTTCTCAATGACTTCATCACGACAAGATGCATTACTGTCCATAGCTCGTTCGGTTGAATTGACTTCGATCGACATTAACCACCTCCCACCAGCGTAACGATTTCCAGCTGGTCCTCCGCACTGAGCCGAAATGTGGCGTGCTGGTCACGAGGCCGCAATTGCTGATTGACCTCGACCGCAATTCCGCGTGTGCGGATCTCTAATCGAGTTAGCAACTGTTCGATGGTCGTGTCGGCGGGTACAGAAATGCGATCGCCATTGACGGTAATTTCAATCATTCGAACGTTTCCGCCATGTCGCGGGCATGGTAACTACTTCTGACAAAGGGGCCGCTGGCGACCTTCACGAACCCCATGGACTTCGCTTTTTCGCCCAACCACGCGAATTCCTCGGGCGGAATGTAGCGAACGACCGGCAGGTACCGATCCTGGGCCGGTTGTAAATACTGCCCCAAGGTCAGGAAATCGCAATCGACGGCTCGTAAATCGGCCAAGACTTCGAGCACTTCTTCGTGCGTTTCCCCCAAGCCCAACATCAAGCCGCTCTTGGTGCGAACGCTTGGATTCAGTTCTTTGACTCGTTCGAGCAATCCCAGTGTCCAGCGATAGTCTGACTTGGGGCCACGAACGCGACGGTACAAACGAGGCACTGTTTCCGTGTTGTGGTTAAAGACTTCGGGTGCCGATTCGACGACGCGATCGAGCCCCGCCTTATTCTTGATGAAATCAGGCGTGAGAACCTCCACCGAAGCCCCCGTCCGCTCGCGCACCGCCAGCACGCACTGATAAAAATGTTCGGCCCCGCCGTCGGGCAGATCGTCACGAGTCACCGACGTGATCACCACGTGCTTCAAGCCCAGCCGCGCACATGCTTCCGCGACGCGATCGGGCTCGTCCAGTTCCAAAGCCTCGGGCTTACCGCGACCGACGGCGCAAAATCCACACGGCCGAGTGCAAACGTTGCCCAAAATCATGAACGTCGCGGTTTGCTGCGAGTAACACTCGTTCCGATTGGGGCACTTCGCGTTGTCGCAGACGGTCTCTAGGTTCAGCTCGTCCAACAAGCTGGCCGTTTGGCTGAACGTGTTCCCCTTGGGCACGTTCCGTTTCAGCCACTTCGGCAGCCGGCGTTTCGCGTTCCCGGTCGGCAGACCATTCAGGTCGTAAACCTCCGGGCTGCAACCTCCGCCACCGCACGAACCACTCCCTGCACTGGCGGGAACATCAGATAAAATTGGAAGCTGGCTCACCGAGAAATCCTGAAGGGTAAAACGCTCGTCCGCGATTGGGAGGCCATCGTACAACCGGTGGCCCATCGACTATCATCACCAAAAAGACATCTTACCAAATTTATCAGTTCTTCGATGGCGTCAAAAAAGTCTAGTCAGAAAAAAGCCGCCAAGGCCAAGAAGAAAGCCGGGGACTCGGGGAAGGTCATTTCCGAGAACCGAAAGGCTCGGCACAAGTACGAGATCCTCGAACAGCTCGAATGCGGCGTCGTGCTGCGGGGGCCCGAGGTCAAGAGTCTACGCGATGGCAAAATCTCGCTCGACGAGGCCTACGTACGGGTGGAGGAAGGCGAGTTGTGGCTGATCGGAGCCGACATCGCGACGTACAAACAAGCCAGTTTCTGGAACCACCAGCCAAAGCGACAGCGAAAGTTACTCGTCCACCGCCGCGAGCTTAAAAAGCTCTCCGAGCGAGCGTTTGAAAAAGGCCTGACCTTGGTCCCGTTACGAATCTTCTTCAACGCCCGCGGGATCGTCAAAGTCATCGTCGGCGTGGGCCGAGGAAAAAACATTCACGACAAACGGGAAACCAAAAAAGCAGCCGACGTGAAAAGACAAATCAACCGAGAGATGCGCGAACGACGCCGATAGCGCCGACGTACGTCGGTCTATGCGGACTCGAATCTGGTATGATTTCGACTTGCCAATTCATTCGCCTAGATCTGACGACGACTGCGACTTCAGTTCATGCTCACACTAACTAACATCAAAAAGAGCTACGCTCAGCCGGACGGCACGGTCGTTCCCATTTTGGACGTACCAAGCTTCTGCCTCGACGCGGGCGAGCAAGTGTCGCTGATCGGGCCCAGCGGCTGCGGCAAGACAACGCTACTTCACACGATCGCAGGCATCATCAAACCCGACAGCGGCACCGTAACGCTCGACAGTGTCGAACTGACCAAGTACACCGAAGCCGCTCGTGACCGCATCCGGGCGGACAAGATCGGTTACGTGTTTCAAACCTTTAACTTACTACCTGCATTCAGTGCGTTAGAAAATGTCGTGCTGGGCATGTCTTTCTCACGTCGGAAACCCTCGCCACAGCGAGCCAAGGAACTACTCGAACTGGTTGGCCTTGGCCATCGAGTGAACAACAAACCGTCGGCTCTCTCGGTGGGCGAGCAGCAACGAGTGGCGATCGCCCGCGCCCTCGCCAACCGCCCTGCACTGCTGCTGGCCGACGAACCCACGGCGAACATCGACCCCACGAATCAGCAAACCATCGTCGAACTGATCCGTGAACGCTGCAAGGCTGAAAGCGTCGCCCTGCTGATGGTCACACACTCGATGGATGTCGCGAATCAATTCGACCGCGTCGATCAACTGGCGGAAATCAACCGCGTTGTTGCTGATGCCCGCGCGGCAGCAACCGTTGGGTTTGGACATAGCGCTGACACGAATTCACCGGGGGGCCAAGCATGAACGTGTTCAAAATCGCTTGGCGGAGCATTCAACACCGCGGTCTTGGCTCGCTGTTGACCGTTCTATCGATGGCACTGGGCGTAATGATGGTCGTCGCCGTGCTAACCATTCACGGCGTCGTGTCTCAATCATTCAAGAACAACAACAGCTTCGGTTATAACATCCTGGTCGGCGCACGCGGGGGTGGCTTGCAGCTGACTTTGAACACCGTTTACTACCTAAGCAAACCCGTCGAAAACATTCCTTACGCATATTATCTCGCGTTCTGCGACGCGGAAACGCGCGAGCGAGAGATGAGTCACTCGATCGCAAACACTGCCAAAGAATTGGAGTCGAAAACACTTCAGCAAGCCTCAACCAGCAGCATCGCGCCCGCGGGCGTTGGCGGCATCCTATCCAGCGAGTTGTTATCACTCGCCTTCGACCACCAACAGTCAGCGTCGATGAAGTCCACGCAGGATGGCTTGTACCGACGCTACACAGACGTCGCGGTACCAATTTGCTTGGGCGACTACTACGTTGACCCAAAGACCCAAGCTGCGTATCGCTGTGTGGGCACCAAGCCCGCTTTCTTCACCGACTTGATGCTGGACGTGGACACCGAAGAGAAGTTCTCGTTTTCAGCCGGCCGAGCGTTCCAAGAGTTCGGACCGGAACACGGGTATTACGAATGCGTCGTTGGCGCGACGGTGGCCAAACGCTGTGGTTTGAAACTGGGCGACACGCTGCAACCGACTCACGGCGACCCATCAAGCGCCGGTTCTCATATTCACGAACAGGATTTCACGATCGTGGGCATCCTCGATCGCACCGGCACGCCGCAGGACCGCGCGGTGTTCATGAACATGGAAGGTTTCTTCCTGATGGAAGACCACGCCAAGCCCGTCGAAGACGACTCTCTGCTGGCGATCGGCAACGACGACGCGGATGCCGCAACCGAGCAACCCACAAAAACTGACTCGCAGGAAACGGACTCCATCGACCCAGAACTACGGCGCATCCCGCTACCGATCGAGCAGCGGGAGGTCACGTCGATTTTGGTGATGACCTCACGCGACGATCCGTTTGGAACTTTGGCGACTTTCCTGCCGCCGCAAATCAATCAGGGTGACCTAGAAACCGTACTCGACTGGACTCCCTATCGCCCGGAGCGAAGCCAGAAAGCCGCCCAGGCAGTCAACCCGATCGAACAAGTCACTTCACTGTTCAGCGTGTTCGTCGATCCAGTCCGCTGGCTGCTGCTGGCGCTGACACTCATGATCTGCATCGTATCGGCGATCAGTATTTTGGTCGGTATTTATAACTCGATGAGCCAGCGGACGAATGAGATCGCGGTCATGCGAGCCTTGGGTGCCGGCCGTGCGAAAGTCATGGCAATCATGTTGTGCGAGTCCATTCTGCTAGCAGTCGCGGGCGGTGTGCTGGGGTGGCTGGCCGGCCATGGGCTGAACGCAATGCTGGGTCCAATCGTAGAGGATCGCACCGGCGTTGCGGTCGGGTTTTTCGACTTCGCGCCCGGAATTCCGCTGGGCTATCTCGGACTGAGTTTACCGCAATGGCTAAACAGCATCAGTGTCTCGCCCGAGCTTCTGCTGATTCCCGGGCTAGTGCTGCTGGCGGCGTTCGTGGGAATTTACCCCGCCATCACCGCTTACCGGACCGACGTTTCGCGGTCGCTGGGGAAATAGGCAGCTTGCCTCCAGCCGTATTCCGTTTTCTGGCCCCGGTGGCCATAACATAGCCCATGCACCCAGCCGATTTGCCCAATTCGAAACCTCGACGACGCTCGCTGCGCCGCACGCGCTGCGTGTTGGTTGTGCTGCTGAGCCTGTTGTCGCTGGCCGCGATCGGCTCGTCGGTGGTAGCGCTGGCATGTCCGTTTTGCCAAGCGATCAATCTGACGTTTACCGAGCAATTGGACTCGAAGGACATCGCGGTGGTGGCCAAGCTATTAAAGCTACCCAAACCGGTTTCCGATCCAGACGCCGACCTCCCCAAGGCATCACTGCAGATTACGAAGGTGCTCAAGGGCGACAAATACGTTTCGGTCGGCATGAAGTTTAATGTGGTCGTGGTCGGCACCTACAAAATCGGTCAAAAGTTCCTTGTGATGGGCGTCGATCCCCCGAGCGTTTCATGGACAACGCCGATGAAGGCCAGCGACCGCATGATCGCGTACCTGGTCGCGATCCAAGACCTACCCGAAAAAGGCGCCGACCGCCTTGCTTTCTTCCAAGACTACTTTGAGGACAAGGAATCGACGCTGGCGTTCGACGCTTATGACGAGTTTGCGAAGGCTCCGTATGAAGACATGATCGATCTGAAAGATCGAATGCAAAAAGACAAGCTGCTGGAGTGGATCAAGGACCCGGAACTGTCGCACAACCGCCGCCGACTGTACCTGACCATGCTGGGCGTCTGCGGCAACGAGGACGACGCCGAAGTGCTGGGCGAATTCATACGCTCGGGCGACCGAGTCCAACAGGCGGGCCTCGACGCGTTGCTGGCTAGTTATTTGACACTCAAAGGTGCCGACGGGTTGCCGCTGGTCGTTGAGACCTTTCTTGCCAACACGGAAACCGAGTACGTGGACGTCTTGGCGGCCGTTTCGGCGCTGCGGTTCCACGGGACCGAGGTTGACATCGTACCACGCGAGGACATCGTCGCTGCGGTTCGCACGGTGCTCGATCGCCCGCGGATGGCCGACATGGTGATCCCCGATCTCGCGAGATGGGAAGACTGGTCGGTGATGGATCGGCTGGTAGAAATGTTCAAAGACGCTGACGACGAAACGAATTGGTTGCGGGTTCCGGTCATCACCTACTTGCAAGAATGCCCGCTGCCCGAGGCCAAGCAACACATTGCCGAACTATCGGAAATCGATCCAGACGCGGTCCGTCGAGCCGAATTTTTCGCTCAATCGCTGGACGGGTTCGGTGACGAGGACGACAGCGAAGACGAAGAAACCGCAGACACCGAATCGGCCGAGACAACCGAGTCATCCGATCCTGATTTGAGTGCCAACGCGACACTCGACGACTTCGAGCCCACGTCTTATGTCGTCCGACGCGTGCCAATAACCTCGACGGCGGCCAGCACACCGTCCACCAACGCGGTGAACCCAACCGCAGCCGATACCGTACCAACAAGCGTCGCCGGCGCAAGCGCGTCAATGGACTCCGAAACGGGTCCGGTTGCTCAAACGTTTACCGCTCAGCCACCGACGCCCGTTGCTGCTGTTTCTCCGCAGCCAAACTTGGTTGCCCCAATCGTTTTAATTCCACTTGGCGCCTCGGCACTGATTTTCTTGGTGCTGTGGTCGGTCGTGAGCGGTTGGTTTGAGCGATTGATCTTCTAAATCTGCCTTTGTCCTATGATTTGACCACCGTGCACAACGACCAAGACTTTCAATATCGCTCGGTCAGCAAAGCCACCATCTGCTGCCTCGTGTTCACGATCCTCGGCGCGCTGTTTAGCTGGATCTCGCCGCTGTTTTTGCTGATGCCCGTGCTTGGTATTGGCTTCGGGATGGTCGCGCTGTCGAGCTTCCGCCGCTTCCCCGATGAATTGATCGGCAAGCTGGGTGCGAAGATCGGTTTGTTCGCCTCGCTATTGATGCTGATCATCGGAACCGGCACTCACTGGTACGTTTACGCAACCGAGGTCCCTGAGGGCTACCAGCGAATTTCGTTCGCCGATCTCAAGCCACCCAAACGCAACCCGCTTCCCTATGGCGAGAAAGCCAAAGAGATCGATGGCGAAAAGGTATTCTTGAAAGGTTACGTGCGGCCGAGCACTAAGAAGAAGGGGCTGAAGAAGTTCATCATGGTCGGTGACTTTGGCGATTGTTGCTTTGGCGGCAGCCCGAAGATCACCGAGATCGTGGCGGTCGATATCCGAATCCCTAAAACCATTGACTACGGCTGGGGCCTGAGAAAAATCGGGGGCACGTTTAAGCTCAACCCGAATACCAAACCGATCAGCGAGAAAGATATCCCGCAAGTGTTTTACGAGATCGAAGCAGACTACGTGAAGTAGTAGATCGCCTCCGTCAACGGTGGCAGCAACGGCATTAGCCGTCTTCACGAAGCAGCGACGCCAGTTCGCACGCGAGAGACATTGTGCAGAACGCGTAAAAGGTTAACGGCTGACGGCACAGTCATTGTCGATTGCAAACACAGTTCACTCACAAATTGATTGACTCAATTGATTTTTGCGAAACAGAATCTCGCTTACTTCATGCTCTTGGCAGTCATGGCGTTTGCTCTCTCCGGCTGCCCGGACCGCTCGGCCGTGGACGAAGGAGCGAACGTTGCTGAACAGGTCCCGGAAGACGCCGTCGTGACCGATGAATCAGCATCCGATGCGCCGGTCGATGGCGACATGGACCCGTCGACTGACCCACCATCCGCTCGGACGTTCCTCGGTCAAGACGGCCGTGAACGCGTGGTTCCGACCGGCCCGCCTCCGACCGACGCGGACGGGCGACTCGAACTGACCTTCGATGACCTGAGCTTCGAAATGGAGAAAGGCGGTGACTTCGATCGCTCGATGCTGACCGAGCGAATCAACAGCTTCGATGGTGCCGAAGTGCGGCTGCGCGGGTTTATCCGCCCCAGCTTCCGTCAATCGAACATCGAGAAATTCGTCTTTGTCCGCGATAACCAAGAATGCTGCTTTGGTCCGGGTGCCGCGATTTACGACAACGCCTTGGTAACGCTAGCCAAGGGCACCGACACCCAATATACGACTCGACCCATCGTCGTCGCGGGAAAACTGGCATTAAAGGAGTACAAAACCCCAGACGGAATGGTGCTTTCGATCTACCGCATCAGAAAAGCCCGGGTCGAATAGCGCAGGGGGCATTGCCTGTGGCTGCCGCTCCCGCCATTCCGCCGCAAGTGCTACAATTCGCGGCCACTAAGCGACCTTGAACGGTCGCTCTGTCACGTGCCGACACGCATGATCTCACACCACCGCTGGCTGAAAAACCACCATGGCGATTTTCGATTGGATTAGTCGACGGATCTTCAAAACCGTCCACGGCAACAATCTTGTTTACAACACTTGCTGGGAAGACCCACGGCTCGACCGCGTCGCGCTGGACCTAGGGCCAGACGACAACGTGTTGGTCATCACCTCGGCCGGTTGCAACGCGCTGGACTATTGCCTGAACGAGTGCAATCACGTTTACGCGGTCGACATGAACCCGCGACAGAACGCACTGTTGGATTTGAAACGAGCGGCGATCAAGAACTTGGAGTTCGATGACTTTTTTAAGATGTTCGGTGAAGGCCGCATCAAGGGTGCCGCTGGCATCTATCAACGCCACCTGAGACCCGAATTGCCCGCATGGTCGCAGGCGTTCTGGGACAAGAAAATCAAGTGGTTCGACAATCCGGGCAAAACGTTTTACTACCGCGGCACCTCCGGCTCCGTCGCGAGGATGCTGAAAATGTACACCGACGGTGTGATCCGAGTCCGACCGCAACTGGATGCGTTACTGGCGGCTGAAACCACCGACGAACAGAAAGTGATCTACGAGGAACATCTACGCGACAAGTTCTGGTCAGGCATCATGAAGTTCGCCATGAACCGCGACACAACGATGTCCATGCTGGGCGTCCCCAAGGCTCAACGCCGTCAGATCGAAAACCAGTACGAAGGCGGCCTGGTCAAATTCATCCAAGATTGCATGGAAAGCGTCTTCGCCGGACTGCCGATTAAGGACAACTACTTCTGGCGCGTCTACCTGAACGGTTCGTACACCCGCGATTGCTGTCCCGAGTACCTGAAAGAAGAAAATTTTGAACGCCTAAAAGGTGGCTTGGTCGATCGCGTTTCGACGCACACCGATTCGGTGCAAGGTTTCCTCGAAAAACACGACGGCCAAATTTCTCGCTACATCTTGCTCGACCACATGGACTGGCTCAGCGACGCGTATTTCTCGCTGTTGGAATCGGAGTGGCAAGCGATCGTCGATCGGGCGGCCCCCAACGCGAGGCTGCTGTGGCGTAGTGGCGGCCTGCGAACGGATTTTATCGATCAAGTGCAAATCAACCGCGACGGCAAGATCCAGAAAATCGCGCCGATGCTGACCTACAACACTCAGCTGGCTGAAGAATTGCACCAGAAAGATCGCGTCCACACCTACGGCAGCTTCTACATCGCCGACCTGTCAGCCTAACCGCCAAACTGTCGGACTGGTGTCGATCGCCGTTGTTGTACCCCCTTCTATCGAGAACTCCACATGGCTTTTCTGGCGGACATGAAAGTCCTCTACCACATGCTCCTCAAGCCTGTGCGGGGCGACGATCACGCCGCGCGGATGGAGAGTTTCTACGGCGGGCAAGCAGGTGCGTACGACGACTTTCGCAAACGCTTGCTCAAGGGACGTGAGGAACTGTACGCAGCACTGCCCAAGCCTGATCAGGGTGTGTGGGTCGACATGGGCGGCGGCACCGGAGCCAACATCGAGAATCTCGCTGGCGACATCGATCGCTTAAAGAAAGTCTACGTTGTTGATCTTTCCCAATCGCTGCTAAAGGTTGCCAGTGACCGCTTTCAAGAGCGAGGATGGGACAACGCTCACGCCGTCGAGGGCGATGCAACCGCTTGGCGACCGCCCGAGGGAACTGCCGACGTCGTCACGTTTTCTTACTCGCTGACCATGATCCCAGACTGGTTCGCAGCGATCGAAAATGCCAAGGCAATGCTTAAGCCCGGTGGCGTGATCGGCGTCGTCGACTTCTACGTCGGTCGCAAGTTCCCCGCCGAAGGCACGCGCGAACACGGTTGGTTGGCTCGCACAATGTGGCAACCATGGTTTGCAACCGACAACGTTTTCCCCTCGCCAGACCACCTGCCCTTCTTGCGGCATCACTTCGAACCGGTACACCTAGAAGAGCACCGCAACCGACTGCCCTACGTGCCGCTAGTCAAAGCGCCGTACTACTGGTTCATCGGTAGAAAGGCCGCCGAGTAGTTCCGATGTGGCGAAACGTCCTCTTGGCCAAGGTATCGGTCGCAATTCTGTCGTCGTTCGCGATCGGCGGGATTTGCTTGTCTCGCCCGTGGCGGACATCGGAACCGTGGACCGAGTCGCTGGGCTGGCTAGGTACCGGAGCGTTTTTCATCGTGCTGGCGATTGGCTTGACGGCTGCCGTTTTTCTGATGCATCGCAAACCCTAGCAAGCGTGTGCATCGAATCTATCGCAACCGACCAAGCACCTTGTTCAGAGCCACGACAAACTGATCCACTTCGTCGAGCGTGTTGTACAAGTAGAAACTCGCTCGACAGCTGTTGCGAACCCCCAAATACTTGTGCAATGGCATCGCACAGTGATGACCGGCTCGAATGGCAACGCCCTGCTGGTCGAGCAACGTCGCAATATCTTGCGTCGAGACACCCTCCACGACAAAGCTGACTAACCCTGCCCGTTGGTCGGCCGGCGGGCCGAGAACCTGCAAGCCTTCGATCTTATCCAGTTGCGAGAAAGCGCGTTGCACCAACGATTGTTCGTGCTGAGAAATCGCATCGAGCCCAATCGCTTGGAGGTAGTCGATCGCGGCCTTCAATCCGATCGCTTCGACAATCGGCGGCGTGCCGGCTTCAAACCGAGCCGGTAGTTCGCCCGCAGTGAAACCATCGGTAGTGACCTGATCGATCATCCCGCCACCACCCAAAAACGGCGGCATCGATTCCAAGATTTCCTGCTTGCCCCACAAGACACCAATCCCCGACGGACCACAAAGTTTGTGGCCACTGAACACCAAAAAGTCCGCATCCCACGCTTGGACATCAGTCACCTCATGAGGCGAATGCTGCGCCGCATCGACCAGCACTTTCGCGCCGGCGGCATGGGCGAGCTTCGTGATTGCCGCGACATCGGGCATCGTGCCAAGGACGTTCGAGACCGCGGCAAAGGCGAACATTTTTGTCTTTGGAGTCAGCTTGGATTTCAGGTCATCGATATCCAGCAGGCCCGCATCTGTAATGCCGACGAACTGAACGGTCGCTCCGACTCGCTCGGCCAGCTGTTGCCATGGGACGATGTTGGAGTGGTGCTCGAAGATCGTCAGCAGAATTTCGTCTCCCGCGCCGACGTTGGCCACTCCCCACGAACCGGCAACGGTGTTGATCGCCGCCGTGGTACCTGAGGTGATGATGACCTCGTTGCTGTGCGGCGCGTTGATGAACCGCTGCACGGTGGTGCGGGCCGCTTCGAACTGTTCCGAGGATCGCTCACTGAGAAAATGAATCCCTCGATGAACGTTGGCGTACGTCCGGCGATAGGCGTCCGACATCGCGTCGATCACTGCGTTCGGATGCTGGGTCGAAGCGCCATTGTCTAGGTAGATCAGCGGGCGCTCTCGATGGATGGTCTGATCGAGGATCCGAAAATCCGCGCGAATGGCTTCGACGTTCAGCGGGGTCATGGCAGCAGTATTCATGGCTTCATTTTAACAAGCGATTGCTCTAACCATCAGGACCGTTCGTCGCAGCCATGGTTCACCCAAGCAAACGCAAATCTTGCTCCGCTGGCAGTCACGCCTGGAGGCATCTTTTCCACTAATCATCAAAATTAGGTCGCCGCAAGATCTCTGAAACAAGGATCGCTTGCCGGACGCTCTTTGGGTCGCGCAGCATGGAGACCAAATCGGCCGCGACCGCAGAAACTTCCTCGCCAACGATCTCGGAATCGACGACCTGCTCAGGCTCGTGTTTCGATTTGAACTTGGACGCACCCCGGTCAAATTTTTGTTTGACGCGGTCCACGTCGTCGACCGGCGCTGCTTTTAGACGCCCGATTTCCTCGGCGTGCTGAGCGATTTTGCTGGAGCTAATCTCGGATTGAACGTTCGCGCGACGTCCTCCGGCAGTTTGCTGCGGCTTCGACTGAGAGGGCTGACGTGAGCGGACCGGGCGAGCTTCGATCACATCGTCGTCGGACAATTCGATAACCTCCGCCGCCTGAATCGGGGCAGGTGGACGTCGGCGAGGTGCCGAGCGCGGCGCATTGGGCTGTTTTGCACCCTGACTTGTTTCTTTTTTTCCTGCCTGTTGCTGCCGTCGCCGCTCGGCCGCCTTGCGGAGAAATTCTTCAATGTCGCGAGCCATGGTCGTTCGCCAGTGGGAAAGAAAAAGCTAGATTGAGTTAGCGTCTTTTGCGGGAGCTGCGCCGGCTTGGGAGATCGATTTCCGCATGTCGGTGTCAGCCTGGACATTTCGGAGCTTGTAGTAGTCCAAAATCCCCAACTGTCCACCGCGGAAACTGTCGGCCATCGCCTTGGGCACCTCCGACTGAGCCGCCACCAATTTCGCTCGACTCTCTTCGATCGTCGCGGTGTTCTCTTGCTCTTGAGCCACCGCCATCGCGCGCCGGCCTTCTGCGCGTGCCTTCGCCACCCGTGTGTCGGCCTCCGCTTGGTCGGCCCGTAGTCGAGCACCAATGTTGTCGCCGACGTCGATGTCCGCGATGTCGATCGAGACGATCTCAAATGCAGTTTGCGAATCGAGACGACGAGCAAGCACCGCCTTAGAGATCATATCCGGATTTTCCAGCACCACGTTGTGGGTGTCGGCCGAGCCGATCGCACTAACGATTCCCTCGCCCACACGAGCGATGATTGTGTCCTCGGTCGCACCACCGATCAGCTGCTGCAAGTTCGAACGCACGGTCACCCGAGCCCGAACTTTCAGCTGAATCCCGTTCTTGGCAACCGCATCGAGCGACTTGCGCGCCGAACCTCGGGCGGGACAATCGATCACCAATGGATAAACGCTTGTCTGGACCGCTTCGAGAACATTTCGACCAGCCAAGTCAATCGCAGCCGCTTCACGGAAGCTCAACTGAATCGTCTTGGCTTTGTTGGCCGCAATCAACGCCCGCACGACCATCGGCACGTTACCGCCAGCCAAGTAATGGGCCTCAAGATTTTTGGTCGTCAGTTCAGGGTCTTTCAAACCGGCTTGGACAGCCATAATCTTACTGGGCACAATGATGCTGGGCTTCACCTTGCGAAACCACATGCCCGTCAAATCAAAGAATGAAATTTTCGCTCGGGTCAGCGCTGCTTGCAGCCACCAGCGAAAGAAAGACATGAAGAACCCGCCCACGACCAGTAGGATCAGCAAGCCAAGTCCAATGGCAAGTAGAATCCCGATCTGGATCAAGGACAGCTCGTTTTGAGCGATCGGCATTGCGACAATCGTAAGCAGCGAAAGACAGCAGGCGGTCATGACGTTCGTCCTAGCAAGGCGATGACGGTCTTAAATTCACGTCCTGATTGTACGGCATCACACGTCCGCCGTGAACGATGGCGCAAAATCACGTCTGTGATCGGGCAACGTCGAAAGGCTATTTCAACGCGACGTTTCTAAACCCGAGGCGTCAGCGAGGGATCGGTCCCACACTGACGTGTCGGGTTTGGATAGGGGTGCGATACACCTACGCCAATCCGCGCAAAATTCGATGACGCGTCGGGTTGCGGTTTTTAAATGGCCGCTAGGTGGGCGTCAGCCAGTTCCAGCGGTCAGCCGTTTTGCCATCAAACAAACCGAAGAACGCCGATTGTAGGGCCTCGGTGACCGGTCCTCGCGAGCCATTGCCGACTTGGATCTGATCAACGCTGCGGACCGGTGTGACCTCGGCCGCGGTGCCGGTCAAGAAAACCTCGTCCGCGATGTACAGCAGCTCTCGCGGCAGTTCTTGCTCGTGAATCGTGTAGCCCAATTCACGAGCGAGCGTCATCACACTGTCGCGTGTGATGCCGCCAAGAATCGATGCCGACAGGGGCGGCGTGTAGATTTCGCCGTCTCGCACGATGAATAGGTTCTCAGCCGAGCCCTCGCTGATCGTCCCCCGAGCAGAAACAGAGATGCCTTCGACATAGCCGTGCCGTCGAGCCTCGCCACCAATCAGCTGGGCGTTCAAATAGTGCCCGCCCGCTTTGGCCAGCACCGGCAGAGCCGCGCTCGTTGTACGCGACCATGACGAAACGCAAACGTCGATGCCGTTGGTCATACCGTCTTCGCCCAAGTACGCGCCCCACTCGATTGCCGCGACCATCACGTCCACTCGAACATCTTTGGCCGGCACGACGCCCAGCGGTCCCTCGCCCAAGAACACGAGCGGGCGGATGTAGGCATTGGTTAAACCGTTTTGTCGAATCGCTTCAATGCAGGCCTGCTCCAGTTGCTCGGCCGAGTAGGGAATCTCGTATCGGTATAACTTTGCCGAATCGAAAAGCCGTCGGGTATGAGCCGAAAGCCGAAAGATCGCGGCACCCTCGCTGGTTTCATAACAACGCAACCCTTCAAAAACGCTCGATCCGTAGTGCAGCGCGTGCGACATGACGTGAACGGTGGCGTTCTCCCACGGGATCATTTCCCCGTTCATCCAAATGAGTTTACTGGTCGTCATGGGTCGAAGTCGTTTGCCGAAATAAATGTCTAAACTGAACGAAGTGCGGGACCCTAGTTTAGCATGCCCGAGCCATTCGGCCCCAGCCCCAACTGAGGCATCATTGCTCAAACGCCGCAGCAATTTTCTCCATCCGGCGACGATTCACGCCAAGGTCCGATCGCCCCACCCGCGACGCGCTGCGAAACTGAATCTGCCCCGTTTCCCCGTCCAGCAGAAACTCAACATCGTCGACAAAGCGGAAAATCAGGCTGGTGAACTCATAACGCAGGTAGGTTTCTTGCTCCACCACTAAACTGGCACGCGTGAAATGATTTGCAATCGCCTGCTTAAGTCTGGCCTTCGCCTCCGCGGGCGTGTCGGTAAACGCGATCGGCTTCATTCGCTGCGCGTCACGCTCGGCCTGAGTCGATACACAGTTCGGACTGTCTGGGCAGACGGCAAACCGCTGGCCGTTCGACTCAGCCGGAAACTCTGGGACAGAAGCAAATTGACTCAACACGAACAGCCCCAATGAAGCCAGCAGACCGAGGAACAAAAAACGCAGCAGCAGCCGTGATTTGGAATGACGCTTGATTGTATGAGGCTTCAACTCCCCATTCAGTTCGCCGCTTTGACCCGATTTATTCAAACGTCACCCTATCCAACTGCCCAGTAGCACCGCGATCAGAATAAAAACGATGACGAGGCTGATCAGCACCGTCAACTCACCGCCCTGCCCCGTCGAACACGTCAGCATATCAGTGGACCAAAATTCCAGCTGCTGGTCACGTTCCTGTCGAGAATCGTAAACGACAATTTGAGTCCGAGCATCCTCAGTTCGTTGCCGCTGGTCGTCCAGAATCGCACCGAATAAAGTCTGGCGGGTAATACTTGGATCTTCAGCAGAGTCCGATGGTGACTCGGACTCCTGCACGCTCGTTTTCGCTTGGGCGGTGAATCGAAACACTTGTCGCCAACCCGGCCGCTTGATCGCGTGCAGCTCGAGGTCGCTAATAACGGCTGAGCGGCCGTAAAACCCGTTAGCGTCCAGCCAATCACGAACATCCTTTTCGGTGACTCGATTTCCTAAAAGTTTTGCCATAAATGTTCAAAATTGAGATGATTGGACGCAGATAGATCGCGTTAACCTTGGGTGCTAACCGCAGGAAGTTTTTCCCTTTCTACCGATCATGATCGACCTTTTAGGGAAATCATCCGGTTAACATCTATCCGCAAGCAACTTTTGCCTCATAACGCGTTGGCCTCGGAGCCTGTTTTGGGTACATTTAAGGCGGGGATGCCAAACATTGGGCATGTGTTTGGAAAAGGGAATGTCACTTTAAGACATCGTGAGGGATTGGAATGCACAAAGTCGAGATCGCGATCGCGTTGGTTCGTAGCACCGTACCAGGTTCGTTACATTGGTTGGTCAAGCATGGCCAATCAGGGCGGAAGCCGGGGTTCATCATCGGCCAGCGGCTCGAGAACGAATCGTTTCGCGACACCATCAAACGCGAGGTCGCGTGGGAACTGGGCTTGGACCGCAAGCGCGATTTTTTGGTCTCGAGCATGGCACAGATCAACTCTGAGTTCGTTGATCGGTTGCCGGGCCATCTAGAAGAATCACACGTCCTCGCGTCGTTTTACAACGTCGAGGTCTATCGTTCCCAGGTGCTAGAACAGCTGGACGCGGATCGCAGTTGCTTCTGGGTTGATTCGGGCGAAGTATGTGACGGCGTGACTCGCCAAGGACAAATTCTTGATCCGATCGTCCCTTATTTGATCAATCGATCGAGTGCGATTCAGCACTGGGAGTCGCAAGAGAGCTAGGCTGAAGAAGGCTGGCAGCGTCCGCGCCGATCAGCATCCGGAACGCTCAATCACGCTCGCGGGTGAAACTGCTGGTGGACTTTTTTCAGCCGAGTCTGATCCAGGTGCGTGTTGATCTGAGTGGTCGCGATGCTTGCGTGTCCTAGCATTTCTTGAACTTGCCGAAGGTCAGCGCCACCGGCCAGCAAATGCGTCGCGAAGCTATGTCGCATCGTGTGTGGACTGATGTTGGCTGGGATACCGGCGATCATCGCGTACTTCTTGACCAGTTCCCAAATCGCCTCGCGCCGCAACCGCCGTCCACCACGCGATAGAAACAGCCAATCGTTTTCCGATGGCCTCGCTGCCGCCAAACGAGGCCGCTGGCGTTTCAAATAGTTCTCGACGGCCTCCGCCGCCGCGTCACCAATCGGTGCCATCCGCTGCTTGTTCCCCTTACCGTGGCATTTGCAATAGCGCTCTTTCAAATGCAAATCTCGCAACCGCAAATTCGCTAACTCTGACGCTCGACAACCCGTCGCGTACAGCATTTCCAACAACGCTCGATCGCGCCAATGATAGATTTCAATCTTCTTTGGCGCGCGCAGGAAACGATCAATTTGTTTAGGCGATAGAACCTCCGGAATGCGCTGCCACAGTTTTTGGCTGCCGAGCAATTCGACTTTGTTATCGACGATCACGCCTTCGAGCTGCAAGTAGCGATAAAACATCTTTACCGCGACGATCGTCCGAGCGATCGATGACGGCGCGAGTTGCAGTTCACCTAAAAAGCCGACAAAATCCGAGAGCTCATTGACGCTCAGACCGGGGACGTCTCGTTTACCAGCCCAGCCAAAGAAACGCTTGATGTCGCGGCCGTAAGCCAAGACCGTGTTGTCCGACAAATGGCATTCGCTACGCAGGTAGTCGACAAAGGACTCGCCCCAGCGTGCCGCAGCAGCAGCCACGTTGGGTGACGAACCGCCCGATTTGCGAAGTCCAAGCTTTGTTTTTCGCATAGGTAACTCAGGAGGCAACAGCGCACGGGACATTCGTGATATCGGCGTATCGCGGGCCTCAATCTGACGAAGATGCTGGTTCGATTGGCAACGTGTACAACCGTTGCAATCGGTACGCTTTGCTGGCCGTGTTTACGCTTTGCGTGCCACCACGACGCGGCGGTGGCCTGCGAAATCTTTGATCACGTCGCAAGCCGTGAATTCAGGCCGTGCCTTCACCAGTTCTATGCAGGCGTCCATGATGATGGGACTGGTCTCGAAAATTAGGCGACCGCCGGGAAGCAGAAAATCGACGGACTGTTCGATCAGCCGCTGGATTACTTCGGTTCCCGTTTCGCCACCGTACAAAGCCATTTTGGGTTCGAACTGATCAACACTGGGTTCGACCGTGCCTTCTTCTGCCGTTCCGATATACGGTGGGTTACTGACGATCAAGTGAACTGGTTGGCTACCAGCGGGCAACGCCGCCAACAGGTCGCCCGTAAAGCACTTCACACGGTCGGCGACATCGTGGTCGTCGATGTTGGCTTGAGCGACTGCGATCGCATCGGGCGACAGGTCAATCGCACCGATTTTTGATTCAGTTAGGTGTTTAGCCAGCGCGACCGCGATGCAGCCACTGCCTGTACCGACGTCCAAGATTCGCAGCGGACGGTCGGCAATTTCTTTAGCCGCCTCGAGAGCCGCGACGACGACGTGTTCCGTTTCGGGGCGAGGAATCAGCACGCTCGCGTTCACACGAAATTTTAACGAGTAAAACTCGCGATGGCCGACGATGTAGGCTACCGGTTCACCCGCCGCATGTCGCTTGACCCAGTCACGAAAATTCGCCATCGGCTCGGCGTCGGGAACCTGGTCAAACTGCGTGTAAAGTTCGATTCGCTGGCAACCAAGGGCCTCAGCTAGCAACACTTCGGCTTCCAACCGAGCACTGTCAGTGCCCGCTTTTTCAAAGTGCTCCTGCGTCCAATCCAGCAGTCGCTTGATGGTCCACGGTTGAGTGGCGGGTTCAGACATGCGGGGAGGTTGGTCGTTGAGGAATGGGAACGCGTGTGAACGGAGCCGCGCGCAGGACGCCTGGAGGCGTGCTACGAACGGTGCGGTTTGTTAATCGAGTGAACCCATTGCGCTGCGGAGGGTTTGGCGATCGTGATCGATCAGGTGATCGGTCACCATCTGCAACGAACCGGCAATGATTTGGTCTAACTTGTACAGTGTCAGGCCAACACGATGATCGGTGACGCGGTTTTCGGGAAAGTTATAAGTGCGAATGCGCTGACTGCGATCACCCGACCCGATCAAACTCTTCCGCTGATCCGAGCGACTTTTGTCCTCTTGCTGTCGGAAGTGATCGTAAAGCTTCGACTTTAGGATTCGCATGCCCTTAGCGAGATTTTTGTGCTGTGAACGTTCTTCGAAACACTTTACCACGACGCCGGTCTCATGATGAGTAATTCGCACGGCGGAGGCGGTTTTGTTAACGTGTTGACCGCCCGGTCCACTGGCCGCAATGTAACGCTCGACGGAATAGTCCTCTGGCTTGAGATCCACTTCGACCTCTTCCGGTTCGGGTAGGACTGCGACGGTCGCAGCCGAGGTGTGGATACGGCCTTTGGTTTCGGTATCGGGTACTCGTTGTACGCGATGACCACCGCTTTCATATTGTAGCTCACGGTAGCAGCCTTCGCCCTCAATCGAAATCGTGACGTCCTTGAACCCGCCCAGTTCAGTGACACTGCTCTCCATCGCGCCAAACTTCCAGCCCTTGGACTCACAGTGCTTTTGGTACATCTCGTACAAATTCCGCGCGAACAAAGCCGCCTCGTCGCCGCCGGTGCCAGCACGGATTTCCATCACGCAGCGACTGCGGTTGGCGTCTTCACCACCAATGGTCATGTCCAGCAGTTCGTCCCATAACGCCTCGCGCTCAGGAACGAGGTTTTCCAGTTCCTCTTCGGCCATCGCGCGTTCGTCACCGTCTCCGGTTTCGGCCATCTCGCGAACCTCAGCGATCTCGCCGACCAGTTCACCAAAACGCCGATACTTGGTGGCCAGTTTGGCGAGCGACCCGTGCTCACGGGCGACCGCAGCCATGCGTGAGCCATCGGCTTGGACTTCGGGGTCGCTCAGCTGGGTTTCTAGTTCTTCGAACCGAGCCAGTTTTTCGTCCAGCAGTTCTTTCATGGTTTCTCGTAGCCCGGAGGGCAATTTTGGTCGGTTGGCAGGCGTCTCATTCGCGGTTGTGACTGAAGCCGCGGCCGAAAACGGAACCAAGCAGCGTATCTTCGCGCGAGGCGGACGACAAGGCGACGGACACGGGAAAACGCGACTCAAACCGCTTTGCCACGGCACTGATAGCACTTCCGAGTTGTCTTTCCGAAAACGCATCGCTGGCGTTAGACTGATGGGCCCGATGTGTTTGCGTTTTGACATGGATGTCAGCCGATGCTGAGCGACAATCAAAAACGATTTGCTTGCCGGCTGGCGTTTCTCGTCCTGTGCGTGCTGCCGACCGCGACGACGGTGTACTACATTTTGCATCCGCAAACCGCCACCGACTGGCAGCAACAGATTCAATCGCAGCTGGGCGTGCTGACCCAGATCGATTCGGTCGAGACACCCGGCCCCTTCGAAACGATCCTGCGGGGCGTCAGATTTTATGATGCCGATTCGAATCTGATTCTCGACGCCACCGAAGCCCGAGTTCTGTTCGGGGATGTTAACCAAGTCCTGCTCGATCATCCGGTCGCGATGACGAGCAACGGCCTGCACCACATCACCGGCCAGCTAAATCAGCACCTCGTTCGCTCGCATCGCATCGCCAAGCCGTGGCAGGTGTTCGTGCGTTCGGCAGCCGTCGCATCGAACCTCGTTAGCGACGACCATTTCGGAGCTCAGATGGCCCGCGAGCTGCGACTGGCCAACGCGGTGATCACAATCGAATCGAGCCCAGGCGGCACCGTGGCTCAAGCGGAGTTCAGCCTTATCGAGACAGACTCGCCCACACCGGCTGGCGAACCAAATCGTATTCGATGCGCGTTGCGACGCGGTCGCACGAATTCGCTTGAGCCCGCGAGCCAATTGATCGAGCTTGATACCGGCGACGACGCCCTGCCCTGCTGGTTGGCACACGCGTGGCTGCCGAAGCTGAATGAAACGATGGGACACGAGGTCGCGTTCACTGGTCGTGTTCAATTGGATGTCGCGTCAACGTTCAGCGGACAGGCGGAGGGCAATTTCCTTGCTGTCGACTTGGAAGAAGTGACTCAGCCGGGCGTTTCGCTGCCGGCTCGCTGGGGCAACATTGAGCTACAAGAGTTCGTATTTCAGGGCAATGAGGTCCAGCATCTGGCGTTCTTAAACATGCCGGGAGCGACGCGGACTCGAATCGACATGCCCTTGGAAGCGTATCAGCGAATCAACGTGGCCCAAGCACTTCGCAACGCGACGTTGCAAAGCGGCGAACAGAGAAACACGAACAAGCTCTTGCGCTAACACTGATACAGCACTGACGCAGCACTAGTCAAACACCAACGCTAACCTCGGACATTGCTGATCCAAAAACGGGTCGGCACCATGGCGAAGCAAATCGCCACTAAGTTCGCCGCGACAAACATCAGGATCCAGAATACGGTTGCGTCTTCGGAGGCCGCGTACGCATGCAGGCCGACGCCCATGCTGTTAACGCCTTTCCACGACCAAGTCGTAATCACGCTACCGATGATGGCGAGCGCCGCGAGGCCTCTGGTTTTGACCATCCCACCCCAACGAGCGTGTAGCAGCACCGCATTCCAGAGCACGATCATAAGGGCTCCGTTCTCTTTCGGGTCCCAACCCCAGAAACGACCCCACGAGTCGTCACCCCACAGGCCGCCCAGCACGGTCCCGAAGAAACTGGCAAGCAAACCAAAACAGACCAGACCGTAAATCAGGTTGCCAAACGTGCGGCTCACGTCCTGGTTCTGCACCGGCGTTATGACTCCCGAAACCACATAGGCCGCCCCGAGCACGCCAGCCGCGAGCGTTGCCGAGTAGCCCAGCGAAATGATGATCACATGCGTCGACAACCAAAACTGAGTGTCGAGGACAGCGACGAGCACCGCGAAGGTGTCTCCGTCGGAAATTGACATCGACCACGCCCACAACAACATCAGCGATCCACCCATGCTGGCCATTGCGTTGCCGATGCCCAGTCGCGTCAGCCGTTCAACCAACAGCATTAACAGCACGTAACCGACCGACACGAAAACCGCCGATGAGTACAAGTTGGTCACCGGCGGACGACCGGATATTTTGACTCGCATCACAATCGCGATCACCGTTAACACGACCCCCAGCAACGTCAGCCAAGTCGAAGCCTGTTGCAGCGGACGCATAAAGCCCAGCCACCCCAAAGCGGCGACGGTGAACGCAACCAAGTAGACCACCAACGCCAGGTATAGTGGCGAAGACGCGTTGTACACGTACTCCCAAGCGATCCCCCCGACGTTCATCTCAGTGGGCGGGTTCGCCTTTACCGCGGCCAAGTAACCATCGAGTGCCGCGTTAAACGCCTCGACCTTGCCCTCGCGATAGGCGGGCTCAAGCTCAGACTCAACCGGCGAATAATCGCTCATCGTTGCGTCGCTGATTGCGTTCGGACCGGCAATCGTTTGCAGTTTTTCCTCAACCGACGTCTGCACTCGAGTCGCGCGGTCAGAGAGCATCGCGTCGATCATCGGTCGCATCTCTTTGGCCATCGCCGCGTAGGTTTCTTTGGGGAAGTCATCCCAAGTCTCTTCTAAAATTGCGGCCAGCTTCTTCGGATCCGTTTCGCCCGACGGCCCGGCCAGCATCTTGGCGACTTTCTCGTCGGTAACCAGCCGCTGAATGATTTGCCGCTTGATCAGATCGTCGCGCATCGGACCGACAACTTCTTGATCGGTGATCTTCTGGGCCAGTTCATTCATTTGCGACACGCCTAAGTCCTTCGCCAACGATTGGACCCAGCGCCGGTTGAGCGATTCGGCAAACGAAATCCATGGGCGCTGTGGGTCATCAACGGGGACCGCCAGCGGGAGACTTTTCGCATCCACAATCGTTTGCCCGTAGCCAAGCCGCGACGTAATGTCGTCACCGACTCGTTGGGTTGGGTTCCCGAAGGCGACTCGGATGGCCATCACCATTTGTAATTTTTCTTTCACCGACCAGAGACGTTTATGAAACGGCGGCCACTGATTCATCTCTTTCCCACCGGGCCACTTCTCCAACGAGTCCGCGACGAGTCGCACGATGTCTTGGTCGGCACGCTTGAGATCATCCAACGAATACAAAAACCGATCGTGCCCCTCATCCTCCAACCCCAACGCGTTACGCACATTCGGATTCTCGATGCGGAACACTCGATAGTCATCGAAACCCTCTTTTTCGAACACCGTGTCGGCCAACCATTGGATCGCGGGCTGTTTGTCACCATTGGCATCGACAACGGTTTCGCGATTCCCCAGCTGACGAGCCGTGTTCCGCGCGAGCGACTCCAGCGGCTGGACTCGTCCGTTAAACGAAACGGGGATCGAGCCGAACTTGTCCAAGCGAAAACCTTGCTCGGTGGTGACCGGCCGCATCGCTTTGGCGAACTGGCCAGCGGCGTACAAGGCAAAGAAGGCCGTCAGTCCAATCGCAAGCCCGGAGGACCGCCAGCGCCCCGTTTTTTGTGTCGCAGGCTGCACAAGACCTTGGGTGGTTTCACCAGCCGCTACGCCAACTGACTTTTTCCGGCGTTTCTCTAAATGACTGGTTAGCGAACTTCCGAACTGAGCAACCAAACCGATCACGGTGAACATGCAGCAAACGTACGGGATCATCCAGCCATTGTTGCGCACGATCTGGAGCACCGTGTACTCTTTGCCGGAGTTTATATCCTTGTCGTAGCCCGACTGATAAAACGTTTCGTTTGCATAACGCAACGGATTGTTCATCCACACCCGCTGGCCGGACGTTGTACCCGTTTGGCGATCATTGAGCGTCAACTCAGAGGCAAACCACTTGGGTGTGCTGGTGGACAGGTAGTATTCGGCCTGCACATCGTTCAGCGTCAGGGAGTAAGGTTTGTAGGCCGTTTTGAACCGCAGGCCGATCTGCCAATCTTTACCATCAACGTTGACCGTGTCGGCCAGCCCGGACGACCAAGTGCTCTGCGAGACCATGAACGTTCCCAAGTTTTGCGAGCCGTCGTTCGACTTTAGCGACACGTACGCGGCCGCCGAATCTGCCTCTTGCTTCGTGTCGGTGCCAATGCCCGCAGCCACCGCCGACGCCCGCCAGACCTTCCCCAGTCCCTCAGTCGCGTCATTGTTGGCTCCGCTGGTCGCGCGGATGATTCTGGCGTTGCGCAGGTAGCGATCGCACTGAATCTGAAACGGCAACTGCTCGTCGGCGATCCACCCACCGGTACGTAAACGTTCGCCGGGCACGGTCACGATCTGGTCAACCTCGGGGTCGGAGGTGTCGACGGCCACAAATTCGATTTCGCGAATGTCGATCGCCGAGCCAACGGTTTGACCTTCTTCGATCACCATCCGATGCTCTTCGTTGGTCGCCGTCACGTACAACTCGTTGGCCATCAGGCCCGCGACGCCCAAGTGGACGATCACGATGCCGGCTTTTCGGTTAAACAAAATCATGGCCGCAGCCAATGCTGCCGTGCCCGCGACCGACGCCTGCAAAAGCTGCCACAAAATTCGCATTCCAGAATCGCCAATGAACGCATCCACGCGAAAGACCAGCGTGACCAGCAAAAAAGCGATCGCCACCAACGCTCCAACGCCCAACAGCAACCGTTCTGTCTTGCGGCTGGGATCAACCGTTGCCACCCCGTAGGCTGCCGCGACACCGATGCCGAGGATACCGACCTGCAACATCCGCCACATCAGCGCCCAAGAGATCGGCGGTTGAGCTTGGAAGCCGTCGGCGTTCTGTCCGTTGAACACAATCGCCCACGTCAACACCGACGCACCGATCGCTGCCAACATCCCCAGCCCCAATTTTAAGCCTGTGGCTTGCAACCGATAACGCAGCAAGTGAGCGGCGACCAGGTTAACGAGCATCGCGATTAGAATCGACACACCGCTGGGGATGTAAAAACTGCCCGATATATTCTGGTGATTGGGGAACCAACGCGGCACAAAAAAAGTTTGAAACGGGACTTCAACAATCGCTGATTGAAAGTGCTTGTTCTTGACTTGCCAGATATCAAGCCGAGTCTGATCCAAGGTCGCGATCCACGTGACAACGGTTGCCGCGACGAGCAAAAAAACCGTCAGCTTGAGCGAGGCAAGTGGCGAGAGAATCGCGAAGGCGATGTCCTTAATCCCGATCGAGGACCGAATGGTCGCACGCTTGCCAGCCGCTTCATTTGTTCCGGGAACTGGCAGAGAGTTGGATGCCATGAGAGAACTCGTTTGATGCTAATTCGAAAATTCAGGGGCGATGGTTTGTCGGGCCAACTTTGGTTTGCCGTACAGCTTTGACGACACTCAGGGAAGTTTGACACTGCTCAGGAAAGCCGCAAACACCTCGCGGTTATCGCTGACCAACTGGCGGTCGCCCGTTAGCTTAAAAAACCAAGCGTTGTCGTTCTTTTTGACCATCACTGCGACCGTGGCGGCCGGCGATTCTCCATCGTCTAAACCCGCGGGAATCAGGGCAACCTGCTGACCTTCCACTCCATCGACCGTGACCTTCGTCGTTAGCTTATCCAGCGCCGCGTCGTCGAGGGAATTCATGCCGAGCTGTCCCGCCCAACGTTTGACATTCGGTAGCCACTTGTTGGCCGATGCAGGCAATGAAGAAACCGAAATCTGTGCGCTGCGATCACCGTCGGTCTTTCTCAACCGAGCTTTCAAGAACATCGAAGGTGGGTCCTTGGTCCAGCCCTGCGGAGCATCAAACTGGACGGCGGCGGTAGCTGGACGTGACGGTCCGGCACTTGGGCGTGAACGCCCACCCGCAAACGGAGGCATCATCCCGCCCGACATCTTTCCGGTTGCATCAAACACGGTTAGCTTCTGATCGCCCGACTCCAGTTCCGTTAGCTCGTCGGGCAGTTTGTCTTGGGTCGTTGGCGATAGCCCCAGCTGCCCGCGCCAACGATTCACGTTGGCCAGCAAATCTTGCCCCGCACTTAACTGAGACACGACTAACTCCAGCGACGAGCGTTCGGCACCGAAACGAAGTGTGGCGAATCGCATCGGACGTTGCGGACCGGCAGACCACCCCTCGGGTAGTTCCCACTTCGGTTTGCCGGACTCATCGAATGTCACGGCTTCCAAAAACGGACGCCACTGCGACTCGGCCGTGGCCACCCGGCTGACTGGCCCCGTTAGCTTAAAAAACCAGGTTGCGTCCTCGCGATCGGCGATCGCAACCAACATCCGATCGTCTTCGGTGGACGCGGCCTTGGCAGCGGTGGCAGCAGGCGGCGTCTTGCGAAGATGCTCCAAACCGCTTCGGTCTTTGGGGATCGAATGCTGAGTGATCTCGGCCTGTGGCTGGCAACCCACCAGTAGCCCAAGAGCGAGTGACACACCCAAAACGTATCGAGAAATCGTATTCAACAAACACCTTTAACAATTGGCTGGCAAACAGGTCCGCCCAAAATTCCGCCGCTCCAAAACCGTACAGAAAGCAGCGTGCCTCATTAGAAACGAACGCAACGTGAGGAAGTTCCGCAGTTCACGCGACTTCCGTCAAACGAAGTATAAGTTTGCGAGAAGTTCGCACCAACGGTTCCGCGGAGAACTGGACGACAATGGCCAGATTGTCGCATAGCGGCCAGCGCTGGCGAAGGGCCTGGAAGAAACAAAGCCGCGTGGAATCCGCGGCTTTGTGGTTGGTTCAAGATGTCTGGCGTTGTCTTGGTCTAGTCCATTCCGACCAGGCCCAAGAAGAACTTTAGGACGCCATTGCCGATGGTTTGATTATCGGGCATCCACATGTTCCGGGCCAAATCGTAAGCGACCAGGCTGCCCGCCAGTAGGGTGAATGCAACCAATCCCAAACTAGCCAGTTGCCAGTTCGAGTACTCGACGTCAGGTCGAGCGGCAACCGCCGCGCCGGCCATTGCCGCGTCGTCGTACAAACCGTCCTCCACGCCCAACGCGTCGTCGCCAAAGCCACCGGCATCGTCGAAGCCAGCATCCTCAACGATTTCGGCGCCGAAATCACCCGACCCCAAGCTCGCGCCTTCGGATTCGTCGGTAAACACACCTGAGTCTTCCATCGCGATGACTTGCGAGGTGCTATCGTTGGTGGCGGCTTTTTCTTCCAGCGGAGTCAGGTTGAAATCGTCTTCTTGCATCAAGGTTGGTTCGTCCGGACCGGCCATCTCCTCGACGACAATCAAATCTTCATCGTCATCATCGAGCTGCAACGCGTCGATGTCCGAAGCGCCCAAATCCAATGGCTCGTCGGTTGAGAGCGAAATCCCACTCTCGCTGGCGGCTAAATTGATACCGCTTTCGTTAGACTCAAGTTTTAGCTCGACATTTGAATCACTATCATCCAACGCCGCGTCACCGACACTGCTCAAGTCCGCGCTGTCGTCAAACGAGACGCTGTCTTCGAGCGAAAGTTCATCGCCGAACATGTCGCTGCCGCTGGCCAACAAAAGATCGTCACCGCCGCTGGCGCCAATGTCTTTTCCGGTACCGGAGCCACTCTCGCCACCGATCGGCTCGTCGTCCAACAGATCCGCCGCATCGTCGCCTGCGGCATCCGTTGATAGCTTCAAACTGCTGCTACCAAACGACAACGCTTCTTCGTCGTCAAAGATGCTTGAGCTGGACAGATCAATGCTGTCTTTGGATTGGGGTGAATCGCCGGATGGAGCTGGTTGATCGTCGTCGACTACGCCCGCAATCAGGCTATCGTCGTCTAGCTTAAGCGAATCATCATCGTCTTCGTCGAGCAGCTTGAGGTCGTCAATTTTGAGCGAACTATCGGTTACCTTGATCGAATCGGACGACAGATCCGACTCACCCAATCCACTTGCGAATAGCTCGACCGACGAGTCCTCCATATACTCGACGGAGTCCGGCTCTTGCAGCACGAGGTCGTCTGAAGAATCTTCTAGCGCGAGACCAAGCTCGCTGACGGCATCATCAATTTTGCTTTTCACGGCATCTTCCGCTGCTTCGGCGACCGCTCCCAGCGTGATCCCAAGCTCGCCCGCAACGCGCTCCAGCTCCGACCGTTTGAACTTCCAAGTGGATCCATCCCGATAGCCAAAAATCTCATTGCTCGACCGGAGCTCGGACACTCGATCCACGGTCATGCCCAGCATGGCGGCCGCTTCGTCCATTGGAATCAATTTCGACATCGTTCGTTTCGCTCCGTCATCCGGGTCAGGATGGTTGATAATCTAGATCGCTTGGGTCAAGTAGGTCGACCAGCAGTATAACTTGCGCGAGAGGCCACTGATCGTTGTCACCCCCACGAGACCTCGAAAAAACAGGGATTTGGTCGTCCGCGGTGGCTAACGGCTGAATTCTAAAAGCGCAGCAACGCGATTCAAGGTACGAATTTGGCCGTAGTCTCACATTCGGCGTTTGAGCCCGTGTTTCGTTGGCGATTGGGCGGCCGTTCGCACAGCCTTCCAAGCGTTGTATGGATAACCGTGATAACCGGTAGAGTTCGCCGCACGAGGACCGGTCGCCGAACCCGAGCTGCTAACTGCTCGCACTGCGGTAGCTGACTAACGCGCGTTTAAAGACCCAACGGCTGGCAAATAGGCTGAGCACTGCTGCGACCGCGGTGTAGGCCGCTAACCACAATTCCCACGATCGCCAAGGCTGGCCCAGCGGCTGGGCGAGCACGCGAGCCGGAATGTTGGACACGACCAGAATCGGAATCACGAAAGTAAACGTCCCCCACAGAGCCATTCCAATGCCGCTGCGCTGGTAGATCTCCATGGGGTAGCGATAGAAGTTCGTGATGTAAAACCAAAACGTGTACAAATTCTGGTTCCTCCCAAGCCAAATACTGGTGGACGACAACACGATCATCACGCTGTACATCACCACCGCTCCACAGGCCACGAAGAACAGAAACGCAGCGACGTGCCCGACGGACAGGTGCAGGTCCTTACCGGTGCCGGCGGTATCCAGCGTAAGCTGATTCAACGAGTAAATGATTAACGCCACACCTAGAATCCCGTTGGGCAACTGAGCCCAATTGATCCGCGGGAACGAAATCAAAAATTGCGTATCAATCGGCTTGAGCAACGCAAAGTCTAGGCCGCCGGTGCGAATCAGTTCGCTAAACTCCTCCGCGTTGGCCATGAAGAACGTTTGCACCAGACTGTTGATAATCCACACCGTACCCAGAAAAATAAAAAACTCGTTCTCGCCCCAGCCGCTGCCGACACCAATCGAGGTCGTGTGTTGGTAGATGATCTTGAACAACCAAAAATTCATGATCGCCCACGAAACCGATGAGAGACACTGCAAGATGAAGTTCATTCGAAACGACATGTCTCGCACAAGCGAATTGCGAGCAAAGGTCAGGAAGACGTTGAGGTAAGAGGGGTGCATGGGGAGGAGAAATTCGGTTTTCGGTTTTCGGTTTTCGGTTTTCGGTTTTCAGGGTTCAGGGTTCAGGGGCTCAACTTTGGCGTACGCATTCCGCATTCCGCAGTCGCAAAACCGCCCCCTTTCACCGTCCTTCCCCTTCCTTAATCCAAAACAAGTGTTTCTTACCTCGCACCAACAATCCCCCACGAATCGGGACGGGAGTGGCGATGATCGGCTCCTTCATCTTGTTTTCGACAACATCCTTCAAGCCCCCATCCACTCGCGCGGACATGATCACGCCATCCTCCCGAGCACAATACAGCGTGTCGCCCGCAACCACCGGCGACGCGAAGTAGTTGGCTCGCCCGCGAGGTAAGCTTGCCTTCCAACGCTCCTCACCAGACGCCTTATCCAGACAGGCAACCTCCCCCTCGTCGGTTAACACGATCAGATGATTGCCGTGAACGATGGGCGTCGGCACGTCGGCACCAATGCCTTCCTTTTGCCAAACGTGTCGACCTGTGCTGTCCTGTTCGTCGGCAGGCGAAACCGAAACCGCCGCCAAAAAATCGCCCCGTCCATACGGCACAAACGCGAACCGATCATCCACCGGAGCTGAAGCAATGGCTCGCCAATTCGATTCTTGCTGAGGGTTAAAACCGCCTTGTTGCCACAACGGTTTACCGGTCTGAGCGTCATGGCCCGTTAGATGATCGGCGCCCCAGCAGACGACGATGTCGCGACCATCCTGCCGAGCCACCGCAGGCGTGGCGTAAGAATGACTGGATTCACCCGGCGAATCGACATTCCGCGGCTGCTTCCAAAGCTCATCGCCGCTACGCAAGTCGAACGAGACGAGGTAAGAGTTATCCTGCTGCATCACGGCCACAACCACGTTGCCAGCCGCGAGCACTGGCGAAGTTCCCCGATCCCACCAAAGCGTATCGGGTCCATAAGCTTCCACAAGATTGTTTTGCCACTGAACGTTGCCTTGGTGATCCAAGCAGGCCAAGGTCGCACTCTTGTAATACACGACCACGAAATCCTTCGTGACAACCGGTGAGGCGTTGCTACCACTCGCGTTACGGTGCTTCCCCACGCGTTCCTTGCCAAGCTTTTTTCGCCACTGCTCGGTCCCATCGAAGTCATAACACACGACACCGTCTTCGCCATCGATCGCACAGGTTACAAAAATTCGATCGCCCCAAACGGCCGGCGTCGAACTTCCCCGACCGGGCAATTCGGCTTTCCAACGGACCTTTTTCTTGTTCGAGAACGAATGCGGATAATCAGCATCCACCGCGACTCCGTTACCCATCGGACCGCGCCACTGCGGCCAGGTCTCTTGGCCATCGGTCGCCACAGAAAACAACGCGAACAAAATCGCCAGCAACATCATCTTCATCGCGCTGCTCCTAAGATGTTAATTCAACCGCCGAAACCACTATATCGCCGAACGCCCCGCGCCCACAGAACACGTGAAAGCCCCAAGAAAAACAGTACCCAAGCCACTTCGATCGCCAGGCCGACATACATTTCCGTCCCTTCGACCTTCCCCAGAAAAACGGCTGCGGGAAAGTACGCGAGGTACTTAAACGGGAGAAACTCGACAAACGTTCCGATCCAGCCGGGCAGTAACTCCAATGGAAACATGTGCCCCGACAACAGAAAATTCATCAGCATGTAGATGAAGCCCAGCGACGTCACCTCAAGGAACCAAAACCCAACCAGCCCAATGCAGGCCTCAACCAAAAACCCCAGCAGGAACGACAGCAACAGAGACGCAACAAAAACGACCATCACCTCCGCCGATGGCCAGCCATCAACAAAAAAGTTACGGCAGACCCAAAACACCAGTGCGAACGGCAGCGTCGCGATCAAGTAATAAACCAGCTTGTGAGCAATTCGCTGGACGAGCAAACAGCCGAGCATATCCACCGGCTGAATCAGGAATTTTTTTACCTCACCGCTGCGAACCTGTTCTGCGATCCCTCGTGTCAAACCGGGCATGCTAGAAAACGCGCGGCTGATGATCACCATCAGATAGTAGGCGACCATGTCGCCGTATCGATAACCGGCGATCGTCCCATCAGGACTGCCATTCCCCTGCACTGCTTTCGTCGAAATCACATCGTAGATCGCCCACCATAGAAAAATCTGGGTTAACGTCGGCAAAAATCGCATCAGCGTCCCGAGCATGAAATCGCCACGGTACACCAGCCGCTCGTTAATCGAGATCCGGAAAAACGTCCACCAGGTTTGCAGGCGGGAAGTTTGGAGCGTGATGGGGGAGGAGGAGTTCAGGGGTCAGGGTTCAGGGATTGTAGTACGGAATTTGAGATTTGAGATTTGAGATTTGAGATTTGAGATTTGAGATTTGAGATTT